>CAZCTX010000014.1:0-9860 GCA_964502205.1 uncultured Candidatus Saccharibacteria bacterium | reverse complement strand
GAAATATCATTAACGTTCAAACTAGCTTCTTTTAGTGTCAATTCTGTTCTTTCAATTGAACGATCAATTAAATCCTTAGTTAATTCATCGAATTTAGAACGTGTTATCTTCATAACTAAATGTTTCGGACCGCTTGAAGTGGAAGTAATAAAAGGTAAATTAACTTCAGTTTCAGTTACATTTGATAATTCTTTTTTAGCCTTTTCAGCTCCATCTTTAATTCTTTGAAGAGCCAATTTATCTTCGCGCAAATCAACACCTTCTTCTTTTTTATACTCATCTAAAATGAAATTAATTAATTTTTGATCAAAATCATCACCGCCCAAATGAGTATCGCCACCAGTAGCAATAACATTAATATTTTCACCAAATGAATCACCGCTAGCGCTAACAACTTCAATAATTGATACATCTAATGTACCACCGCCAAAGTCATAAACTAATACTTTAGATTGTTGATGTTTATTAAAACCATAAACAACAGCAGCGGCTGTTGGCTCATTAAGTATACGAGATACTTTAAGTCCGGCAATCTCACCAGCATTCTTTGTTGCTTGGCGCTGTGAGTCATTAAAATAGGCTGGAACAGTAATGATTGCTTCAGTAACAGCTTCACCTAATTTTGATTCAGCGTCGGCTTTAATTTTTTGTAATACCATTGCTGATATTTCTTCTGGCTTCAATCATTTATCACCAAGTTTTACTTCAACACCACCATTACTTGATTCGCGAGTTTCGTAAGGTAATGTTTTAATATCGTCTTGTGTTTCTTTATCAGTGAAACGACGACCAATAAAACGTTTAACCGAAAATATTGTATTTTGAGGATTAGTAATTGCCTGTCTTTTAGCTAATGTACCAACCAATCTTTCATTGTTTTTAGACAAAGCAACAACTGAAGGTATAGTGCGTTCTCCTTCTTGACTTTCTAATATTTGAGGTTGGCCATTTTGAAAAACAGCTACCTCAGAAAATGTTGTACCTAAATCAATACCAATAACTTTACCCATGATATATATTTTAATTATTTATTAATTTTTTGGTTAATTATTACTTTAGCTGGACGCAAAACAACATCATTCAATTTATATCCTTTTTGCGCCTCCTCAATAATAATATTGTTTTCCTTTGTATCATCGTTTATCACCTCAACAGCTTCATGCAAATTTGGATCAAATTGTTGATTGATGCTTTCGAAAGAATAGCAATTATGCTTCTTTAATAATGAATTTAATTGATCATAAACAATATTTATGCCTTTAAGATATTCATTGTCTTCTTTAGGAAGATTTTTAATTGTTAAATCAAAATTATCTACAATTGAAAGTATTTCTAAAATAATATTTCGTTCATTGAGTGTTAGCATTTTAGAAATACGCTCATTTTCATCTCGCTGATAGTTTAATAAATTTGCTCTTTCAGTTTGCCAGCCTTTTAAATATTCATCTGATTGTTTTTTCAAAGTTTCAATTATCGATAAATCTTCGTTTTGTTCAATTACTTCTTTGTTTTCATCCATAATATTAATTTAATGTATTAATTAATTTGCTGAAAAGATTAAAATGCTCTTCATAATTAGTAATTTTAGGAGTAATAATTGCAATAATTAATTGGTCTTTATCGGACTTAGTCCCAATAAAAGCCAAATGCTGATTAATAAACAACGGATTGTTTTTACCAATGTATACATTAATTTCTTTATTAAACAGAATCTTTCTTAATTTCTGCATTGAGTCATCAATTTTATCAATAATATTAGATATATTAGTTAATTCCTTAATATTGTTTACAACTTTTTCATTAAGTAAATAACTAATTCCTTTTTTATATATCTTATTATTTTTTCAGTCAAAAACTATACTCATCGATTGTGTTTTTTGGGAAAGATCTTGAGCAAATTCGTTGTAATCTTCAGGAAGATCCATTAAGTCCGTAGCGGATCAAGTAATATTGAGAAAATCATTAATTAATATTTCTCAGCCAATATCACTTAGAATTCTTCCAGCCGATGTATGGGGTTGTTCAAGATATTCCATCTGGCATAATTCAAATAATTCATGACGAATTGTTGCCGGACTAAAATCCAAATTATATTTTTCTTTTATTTGGATGGAAGCAACGGGTTCGAAACTTTCTATTTGTTCTTTTGCCAGATAATATAGTATTTGTTTTTGCCGTGGTGAAAGTTCTTGTTTCATAATATTCAAATATTAGCAAATTAGCACTCTTTTGTCAAGAGTGCTAATTATGTTTTTTGGTAATTACAATATTTTTTTAATTTTGTAGTGCAATTCTTTTTGAGGAGTTTTGACAACTGCCTCGTCACCAACCATGCGGTTGATTAATGCCATGCCCAAAGGAGAATCTTGAGAGATTTTACCAGCCAATGGATCAGATTCAGCTGAACTAACTAATTCAACAATTTTAGCGGAAGCATTAGAATTGTTAACTTGAACAATTTCTATTTTTGATCCAAGACCAACAACATTTTTATTATGAGTTGTATTAACGATAATAGCTTTTTTAATTTTATCTTCGATATCTTGAATACGAGCCTCAACAAAAGTTTGTCTTTCGCGAGCAGTAGAATATTCTGCATTTTCAGAAAGGTCACCAAAAGATTTAGCAACTTTAATAGTTTCTATAACTTCCGTTCTTTCTTTTTTCAATTCTACCAATTCTCTTTTTAATTCTTCTAAACCTGTTTGGGTAATTTCATATTTATTATTCATCAGATCTATATTTATACGTTATTAATGTGACCGACGTTATTTTCACAATATATAATTTTTTTAAAAAAGATAAACAAACTATTATTTAAAATAGCTTGTTATTTATTTTATAACTTTTTATATAATAGGAAACTTTTTAAAAAATGTCAAGCGGTATTTCCTATTTTTTTAAGTATTTGTATTATATCATAGATTGTTTCAAATGTCAATAGTTTGGCCGATTAAATATCGAAAAATAGCTCGTGTTTATTGGCCTTAAGCCATGCCTCTTTTTTCTTGTAATCTAGTAAGATTAAAGCTATTTTTGACCAATAATTCTTAGAATGATTTTTTATCTTAATATGGACTAATTCATGGACCAAAACATAATCAATTACATCTTTTGGTGCAACTATTAACCTTCAATTAATCCGGATATCATTATATTGATTACAAACGCCTAATCTTTTTTTAGCATTTGATAATTTTATTGATCTAGGATTAAAATCATATTTTAATGATAATTCCCCTGCTCTTGAGATATAATATTTCAATGCTTCTTGCTTGTACCAATTTAAAAGAATATCTTTTGATTTTGAAAAATATTTTTCTTTAATATATATGGCATTATCAAAAACTATCTTTTCTTTTTGGTTTTTTATGAATTTTAATTCATAATCTTTGCCAAAAAACAAAAAATGTTCTCCTTCAATATATTTCTTTGTTATTTTGTTAGAATTTCTTTTTTTAACTAAATTAAGCTTTTCTGCTATTCAGTCCTTTCTTTTTTGAACCAAACCATCAATAACTGAATCACTAACCCTAAAAGGAGCCCGTATAACGATTTCAGCATTACTTTTTACTTCCAAAGTAATTGTTCTTCTTTTAGATCTTTTTATTTGATACTGCATTGAAGTTAATTATTTTTAATTTTTCTTGCTTCGAAAGTTTTTTAATACTTGCTTCTTCCTTTAAGGCTAAAGATCTTGTTTCGAACTCTTTAGAAAAAACTAATTGTACTGGCCGACGAGAACGTGTATACTTTGCCGCTAATTCAGAATTATTATGTTCTTTTAGTCTTTTTTCTAAATCTTTAGCAATGCCAGTATATAAAGAATCATCACTACATTTTAAAATATATACAAAATACATAATTTAATTTAATTATTATTTTAATTATATCATATTTTAAAAAATGTTTCTACAATAACTATGGGAAAGGCGGAGATTCTCTAATCTCCGCTTTCGCTTTTTAAATTTCGGTCTCAAATCTAGAGACATTAAGCCTTAGGAAAGACTTTATTTTATTTGGAAGTTTCATCGTTAATACCGCAATTTCATGAAGATCGTAAGTCTCTTCAAGCTCGATGAGTAACATAGCTCTAGAAAATTCACCGTTTCTTCTGGGCCTTTTAATAATAATGACAAACTTTTTTTCAGAAAATTCAACTCTTAAGCTAGTTTTTTCTTTTGAAATAATGATGTTCACAGCTTCCTCCTGTAAAAATATGCTGACTGAATATTAGCATAAATATATGCAAATTTCAACATTAATGCTCTACTTGCTATTTTTTCCTAATTTATCATTTCAAAGTATATGTGATATCTTTCTTTTGTTATTAAATGAATAATGATGAATTTTTGGTTTTTTTGTTTTATAGTCATTACTTATGGCTTTATCACTGCCAATGTAAAAACCAATATGAGTATGAATGTCTTCTTTACTAAACGTTGTTGCCTCTCAAATCAATACTGCGCCTATTTTAGGCTTCTTGATTTCATACCAATTAGAGCCCTCTAAATCCTTTAATGTGCTTATAACAGTGCAATGGGGCCCATTTATGAGCTTCCAGATGTATAAGATAGAAGAAACATATATAGCACAGGAAAGCTCGCCTCCATTTAAGATATCTTTTTTCTTGTTCCCTTCTTTAATAAAGAAGTTTTGAAACATTTTTGTACCAACTGAGTTTTTGACCATAGCTATATATGATTCTAAAACAAGAACATTTGATGGTAAATTATTCATAATTTTTTATATATTATATTCTAAAAAAAGTTATTAATATTACTTGCCTTTAAATTCTATCTCTAATTCTTTCAAAAATGCTCTGAGAAATTTTGTTCTACGCTTAGCAATTTTTTTAGCAGCTTTTGTATTAATATTATCTCCTACTTTTAAAAGTCTGGAATAAAACAAATCAAGGCCAAAAGAAAAACTACTTGGCTCGCGTTTTTTACAAAAAGGATCTGCTAAATTATATAATGATATCTTCATTTGCCCAGCTGATGAAAACGCTCGCATAACTGATACGGCTCCAGTTGATTCCAATCTATCTGCGTCTTGCAATATCTTAGATGAGAAAGACGATGGTTTAATACCTCGAGAATATGAACATTCTTCGATACATACTTTTACTTCTGGAATCTTTTTTTGAGGATAGTTTTTTATACCTTTTAAAATAACTTCGGCTAATTTGGCACTATCTTCTTGGGATTTGTGACTATTTTTTTTATTCTTAGGATGAACTATAATGTCATGAAATAAAGCAGCTGGAACAAGAACATCTAAATCTCCTTTTTCTTCTTTAGCAATCATCTCGACATTAGCCAAAACTTGCATAGCGTGATTATAATCATGAGAGGAATCAACGGTTAATATTCTTTCCTTGGCGATTTTTATTAATTCCTGACGTAATGTTTTATTCATGTTTATTTTTTAAATTATATAAGATTCTCTTAGGCCCTCAAACAAATATTCAACGTTGGGGAGACGTTGACTTAAAAAATGTAGTCCCTCGTTCAAAAGTTGCATATCTTTCGTTTTTATTAGCTCTTTGGCGTCTTTAATTTTGGATAAAAAGTTTTTTCGGTATTCTTCGATTTTTATTTCCATACTTTCTTGATTTCCAATACCGAATGCTCCGCCTGGACTGGTTCTTATTAAAGAAAAAACCTCCTCATCCGTAATATCAGGAAAATTAGTTAAATCAATTGAAGCTCCAAAATCAATTATCTTTACTGAACCGTCCTTGTTAACTATTAAATGAGAGCGACTAAAATCATCAGAAAGTATTTGATCATTAACCAAAATATTATTTTTGTGTAATGTTTTTAAATGTTCTCCCAATTGAATGCCGATTTTTTTCATAAATTCTGGGGTACATTTTTGATGATTGATTTTAGTTAGTATATCGCCCTCTACAAATTCTTCGGTTAAGTGGTGTTCAATTGATTCAAATTGCTTAGGCCCGACATTAAGATCTGATGCTTTTTGAGCAATGGCTTTTTCGGCAGTAGATTCTAGCGGTTTTACAATAAAAATTTGATCTTTAAATTCTATTTTTTGACATGCGTTTTTACCCCTGCCAAGAGTTTCTAAAATAGATATTTTTGGCATCTCGTTATTCTTATATACTCTGTCATAAATTACGGGAAATCAAATGGCTACAGAACGTACAGCTTTAAGCCGGCCATCGCTATCTGCTTTTTGTTTTAGCATCGGGTCTAGAGGACTTTGTTTATTCCCTGATAAAATATCTCTGATGGTATTGATTTCCGCATCCGAATATTCTATTTTTTCTGTTTCTTCTGGGAAGGTATGATTGTTTATATTCTTTAATGTTTTAAGATATTCTGAATATTGATCTGGGTATTTTTCTTTTATTTCTTTTTCAGACATTAATAAAACATTTTCTTTTGTTGTTGATTCTGAAATAATTGATTTATCTAAAATAGTTTCAACATCATTAACCTGTTTATATAATTCTTTTTTTGTTTTTGGCTTCAGCATTTCCGGCATAATATTGTATTTTAATTTTTATATTATAAAAATACTTATCATATTTCTATTGTCTCTTCATTTCAAAAAGGTAATGACATCCAAGGCTGTTTTAAAAAAATAAATTTATTAGGAGTTTCTGGAGAAAATATAAATCTGCCTTTTGAAAATGGAGTCGTTACATATTGACCGCAAGTTTCTATATTTCTCTTTTCGATTTCTAATAGTAATTCGTGAGTAAAGTCTTCTGGTATTTCTTGACTACGATCTAATATTGATCAAGATAAGTCCTCTTCGTTGTATTCTACAAAGCATTCTGCTCTGTCCTGGGTTAATTTGCGCACTGCCTCTTCTTCGCTTTCATCGGTTGTTTTCATAAAAACCGATATAAGCTCCGCATTCTCCAAATTATTTCCAGTACAATAAATACTATTACCTTTCGATTTAATTTTGCAAGCTAACCCAGAAGGATAATCAAACTTTATGCCAAGCCTTTTGTTCATAAAAGTTTTGCCATTGTCGCGGTCATTTACTGCAAATTGCTGATATATAAAATACCCCAAAACAATTGCAATAATAATTAAAAATATTTTTGTTTTTTTGTTTTTCATATAATTAGTTTAATTTATATGTTTTTATTAAATTATTATATCATATTTTTCTAAAATACAAAAATACTATTTATGGGTTCTTTTAATAACCGCATCAACAAATAGCCTAAAGGCTAGTCTATTTTCTTTTTCATAGGCATATGGAGAGCCAAGAATTTGTCCGCACTCTTTGCATCTTAATTCTGGAATATCTTTTAAATTTAAATTCTGTAAATTAAAAAGATCATCTGGGGATAGTATTCTATCTAAATACATGCGTCTTAAATTTCCTGGACCATCTTTTTGATAAATTGCAATAATATAGTCACACTTCCGGCAGTGAATATCTAATATTCTAGAATTACACCTCTGGAAGATTTGAATTTATCTTTTTTTTAATTTAAACTCCGGTTTAGTCATATTAATTTAAAAATGTTATAAAATCTTTGTTTGAAACTGTTTCACTAAAACCATTAATACTGGGCAAAAGTTTTCCACAAAAGAATATTGACCTTTATATAGACATTTGGTAATATATAGATACTAAACACAGGGGTAGACGTCTCGCATGTCTGCCCCGTTTCTATTCATTAAATTTTATTCAGTAAGGATTTAAAGCTATTGATATCATCATTTTTTAACCATAAAATAAGCGCTGGCTCTGTTTTTATTCTTGCCTGACTACTATAAATTTGTTCTTGAGAAGCTGTCCATATTCTAATTGACTTAATATTGAAATATTTTTCAATAATACCTTGTCCAATATTTATATTTTGTATTTTTGATAATATTATGATTTTAGAATGCTTTATAATTATTCCATAATTGAGGATTAATTCGTTATCATTAATTATAAAAGATACGTTAATAAATTTTATGTATTTATATATTGAGAGAATCGTTGTGACGGAAATAATAAAGTAAATATAAAAAACAAACCGTTCCAAATTATTAGCGCTAATTATTCAAGCTAGGATAATTGCGAATAGCATTTTGAAAGTAATGATTAATAATCAATACCCCAATACGTCTTTCGATAATTTGTATAATTTATTCTTTTCCATGTCATTAATTTAATATTTATATATAAATTGTATCAATTTTTTTAAATTATAGCAAACAATCTTGATTACTATTGAGCAATAATTATACTGAATGACAATAGAATACACTAAAGTATTAAATGTTTTTTAAATATTCTTTTACTCTTTCTCGATTGTAATCGGTTTTGCTATCAACATGCCGATATATTTCAATAAATTCAATCGAATTTGTTTTTTCATGATAAACGTACACAACTCTTAGGGTATCTCTTAGGCTTCTGCATTGCATTCTTTTTTTAAACACTTTAGCTGAATTCTCCTCGTGCACCATTTTGCAGTTATTTCCAACCAAACAAGGTTCTGAATTCAAAACGAGCTTGAATATATTAAAATCTTGAACTAAGCTAGAGTATTTCTTAAAAAAGTATTTAAATTCTTTTTTAAACTTTTCAGTTTCATTAAAGTTCATCATTATAAACTCTGACAGAATATTTATCATCTCGATAGAATACGCTTTCGTAATCTATTGTGTCGCCATCTTTATATGCTTTTCAAGGTATATCGCCATGAGAATATTCACTAATCTCTTTGGCATTCTTATTTGACAATCGATCCAAAACTTCATTAATATGGTCTAACTCACGAGCATTTAAAACAAGTAGATTAGGATCTCTCAGAGCAATGAATTTCTTTTGTTCAAAATCAAAAACTTTATTAGAAACACTTAATATTTCTTTGTTTTTTTCCATTTCTTTGAGCACAATCCCCAATTCACAAGGTGTAGGACCATAATGATTTTTAATATATGTTGCTCCGATTAACTGTTCTTCATATTTTTCATAATAGTCAAAGTCAATAAAATACAACAACTTATTGATAACGCTTTCGCCAACATTTGGTTTATTGCCGACTTTAACTAAGATATATAGAAAAACCTCTTTGAGCTTTTCAATATTCTTTTGGGGAACATTAATTCTCATATCATTTTCTGTTTTTTCAATATTTTTTGTTTTTTTAATATTAATATTAATTTCAAAATCTTTTTTTGCAATTAAATTGTTAACTGGTATTTGAAAAATGCCAGCTAATTTTTTAAGATCGCTGTATGTTAGTTCTTTTTCTCCGGATTCAACTTTTTCATAAGTCGGCCGTGACATTCCCAACTTATTGGATACAAAGCTTTTTGACAAATTATTTTCTAGTCTAGTTTTTTTAATAAATTCATTGATCATATTAAATGATTAATTATTATATACATTTTAACAAATGTAAAATATTTTGTCAAGTATCATTGTAAAATATATTATCAATCTTTTTGCATCATTCTTCGGCTTTGTTTTTTTATAGATTTCTCTTTCTTATCCTTAATCCTCTTTTCTTTGCTTGATCTTGTTGGTTTTGTTTTTTTCCTTGGCTTTTCTTGCAAAAGAGACAAATTAATTAATGTTTTCAATTTTTCAACAACTTCTTGTCTGTTTTTAGATTGTTCCCTGTATTCTTCGGACTCTATAACCAAAAAACCTTCTTTGTTAATTTTGTTTTTCAAAAATTCTTTAATTCTATTTTTTTCAAAATCAGAAAATATTAATGAATTATCAACATTTCATTTTAATTGGACTTTGGATGAAACTTTATTAACGTTCTGGCCACCACTACCAGAAGATCTAACAAAATTCAATTCTATTTCATCGCTAATAATAGAATCAAATATATTGTAATTTTCTTTAATCATAAT
>CAZCTX010000013.1:0-13939 GCA_964502205.1 uncultured Candidatus Saccharibacteria bacterium | reverse complement strand
TACCTTAGGTAGTCCTAATAGAAGTTGAACAAGTCCATTATCTAGAGATACTAATTTAGTAGGGCATTGGAGGTTTGATGAAGCTTCGGGTAATGTACTTGATTATTCAGGGAATGGATATCATGCTACAGTTAATGGGCCGGAGAGAGTAGTTACTGCAGGTAACAACAAAGCAATGTACTATGACGCTAATGGCCTAGACTATATTACGATTTCTAGTTTTGGAATAACTGATTCCGAAGTACTTGCTATAAGCGTTTGAATAAAGAGTGCTATTCATCCCACTTCTTACCAAACCTTAATAGCTGAAAATAATAACAGTTCATCGACAGGGCTTATTAATATTTTAAGACTTACCAATTCTAATTCTCTTATTTATCGTTATGCTGACGGAACAGAAGTGCAATCTCCTAGTGGCATCAATTTTTTCCAGAATTTAGACGACCAATGAATTCATATAGCCACTATTTGTGATTACGTTAATAAAACATTAAAATTATATAGGAACGGCGTTCAGTTTGGGGCTACTGTAACTCTCGTTAGAACGCCATTGTTTCCTCTAACAAATAGAATAAAATATATTGGAGCTTATAGTCCTGGCGCAGGTAGAATTATCAATGGATATATAGACGACGTTCGAATATTTAATAGATCTTTGTTGGCTTCTGAAATTTCTCAAATCTATAACCAAACAAAAGGGAAGTATCAATAATTTTTTTGCTTTTATTTTTCTTTTTTGATATAATATATGTATAAAAATTAAAACATAAATATGATATATCTGGCAAGTGACCATCGGGGTTTTGGTTTAAAAGAAAAAATTAAAGAATTTTTAAATGTTGCCAAAATTAAATTTGAAGATTGTGGCAATACTGTTTATGACAAAGATGATGATTTGTCTGATTTTGCATCAAAGGTTGGAGAAAAAATTTCTAAAAATTCTAAAAAAGATAAAGGTATTGTAATTTGTGGTACAGGAATTGCTGCTTCAATTGTTTCAAATAAATTTAAAAATGTTAGAGCGAGTTTGTGTATGACGGTATCAGTTGCAAAACAAAGTCGGGAGCACATGGATGCTAATGTGCTATGTTTAGCGGCTGATTTGACTGACCCTTCGGTTGCTTGGATGATTGTTAAAAAATGATTATCAACAGAATCTCTAAAAGATAAGAGATATACAAATAGGTTGAAAAAGATACAAGATATTGAAAAAAACAATTTTAAATAATTAATATGGCTACTTTAATTCCAGTGGTTAATCCTAAAAATCTAAATGATTTGAAGAAAAAAATATCTCAATTAAAAGGGTATAAAGGTTTAATTCAAATTGATTTATCTGATGGCGAATTTACTCGTTGGAAGAATTATGCCAATCTGTCAAAAATTAAGGATTTGAAAATATCCTTACCTTTTGAAGTTCATTTTATGTTTGAAAAACCTGAAAAATATATGGAAGATTTGGTTTTTTTGAAACCAAAGAGAATTATTTTGCATATTGAGGCTTTGAAAGATTTCAAAAAATGTTATAAAATCTGTAAAGATAATGATATCGAATTAGCTTTAGCCATTTGTCCAGAAACACCGATTAGTGTTTTAGATCCATATTTAAAATATTTAAATACACTCTTAATTTTATCTGTTATTCCTGGGCCTTCAGGGCAGACAATGCAACATTATGTTTTAGAGAATATTCCAATACTTAAGAAGAAAAGCAAAAAATTAAAAATTGAATTAGATGGTGGGGTAAATGAAAGAAATTTAGATACAGTCATTGCTTTTGGAGTTGACTACTTGGCAATGGGGTCAGCGATTTTTGATGCTAAAAAACCAATGGATAGGATAAGATTTTTGGAAAAAGAGATTGAAGAAATTAAAAAAGTGAGAAATATTAAATAATTGATTTGATTTGATTTTTTTGCTATAATGTAGATATAAAAACATATTATGAAAAAAATATTAATTCTAAATTGAAAGCAATTTCCTGATACAAAAGATCAGGCTGACAGTTTTTTAACTGGATTGCGAGGTTTTATTAAGAAAAACAAACTAGAAGCCTTGGTCAAAAAACATGAAATTGTTTTATTACCCCCATATATATTTATTGATAGAATAATGGATATTGAGCTGAAGAATGTGTCTGTAGGGGCTCAGGATGTATCTAAATTCAATCAGGGGGCCTTTACTGGGGAAATATCAAGTAAAATGTTAAAGTCATTGGGGGTCAAGTATGTTTTGGTTGGACATTCGGAGAGAAGGCTAAATTTTAAAGAGAAAAACGAAGATATTAATACGAAAATACTTAACTGCTTGCATTATAAATTAAAACCAATACTATGTGTTGGAGAAAACGCAAGAAATAAAAATGAAAATTCTAATAGCTTTAGAATTAAGAAAATTGTGTTTACACAATTAAATGAATGCTTAAAAGGAATTAAAGAAGATGAAATACAGGATGTTATTATTGCTTATGAACCGGTCTGAGCTATTAGTAGTAATTCTAACAGTAAAGTAGCGGATGTATCGGATGTTGAGACAATGTTGATAAATATTAGATTCTGATTTGAAACTCGTTTTGGGAAAGATAAAGCTTTAAATGTTAAAATATTATATGGAGGGTCGATAAATAAAGATAATATTTTAAACTTTAAATCATTGTTTATCAATGATGGATTCTTGGTTGGGAAGGCAAGTACCAATTTAAAAGAATTAGGTTCGGTGTTAACAAATTTAAAAAAACTTTAAACATATATTATGAATTTTACAAAACCACCGTTTAGATGTTTAGCTATATTAGTTGGAATTGCAGTTATTTTTGCTTTAGTGACTTTTGGTTTTTACCAAATGGTAAAATCAGAAAACGAAGCTTCTCAAGGAAGAACAACAACATTATCAGCCGAAGGAAAAGTAAATGTTATTCCGGATATTGCTAAAATTAGTTTTTCTATAATTTTAGAAAATACATCAATTGAAAAATTAACTAATGAGAATAATCAAAAAATGCAAGAAGTCATTGATTATTTAAAATCAGTTAATATTAAAGAAAAAGATATTAAAACAACTAATTACTCATTGTATCCAGTTTATGAAGAAAAATGTTTTAATGATAATTCTGGGTTTAGAAGATGTAATAGTGTTTTAGTTAAATACAAATTAGATCAAGTAATTGAAGTTACAATTCGTGACTTTGCTAAGATTGATGCTATTGTTGGCAAAGTAGCTGAACTAGGGGTAAATAATATTTCTAATTTAGCTTTTTCGGTTGAGGATATGGAAAAAGTACAAAACGAAGCTAAAATTCAAGCAATTAAAAAAATTATGGAAAGAGCCAATGATATTTCCAAAGCAACCAATGTTAAGTTTGGTAGGATTATAAACATTGCGGAGAATTTTTATGGCGGATACAGAGAATATAGTGTATCTTCTATGAAAGTAGCTAATGATTCGGCTATGGGTATGCCAGTTGCGCCAGCACCAATTGAAGCTGGTTCAAAAGATGTAACAGCAACTGTTTCTATAACATTTGAGATTAAATAAATTTTATGGATTTTAAAGTTCCAAGTGCAAGCTCAATAAAAGGTAAAAAAGTTATTGTTAGGTTAGATTTAAATAGTCAAGAAACCGATAAAATTCATTATCGATTTTTAGCCACCCAAAAAACAATTTCTTATCTGATTAAGAATAAGGCCAAAACAATTATTGTTTTGGCCCATTTGGGACGTCCAGAAAGTGACAAGCACAGTGTTAGCATTAATGGCTTTGATTGTTATAATGAAAAAATGAGTCTAAAAATTTTTAAAAATGTTTTAAATAAATTATATAAGACAAAAGTGTTTTTCTTTAAGTACAGTATTTTTAATGAGAAATTTGAGAAATATTTTAAGGCTAAAAAATTACCTAAAATTGTATTGTTAGAAAATATTCGTTTTTATTCTGGTGAAGATAAAAATGATTTGGAATTAGCTAAGATTTTGGGTAATGTTGGTGATATTTTTATTGATGAAGCTTTTTCAGTTAGTCATCGTAAGGTGATGAGCAATACGGCAATTACTAAAATATTACCGAGCTTTTTTGGTTTTAATTATATTTCTGAAATTAAAAATTTAGATAAAATTGTTGAGAAGTCGAAAAAAGAATTAGTAGTTATTATCGGGGGAGCAAAGATTAAGGATAAAGCGGAATTATTATTGAAATTTATTGATCATAGTAAGTTCGTTTTAGTTGGTGGTGGTATTGCGAATTCTTTTATACATAATATGGGGTTTGAAATTGGGAAATCGTATTATGATGATATATCAATATCTAATTTTTCTAAATTGAATTTTAATAAATTATTATTGCCAATTGATTTTAAAATTTTAGATAATGCTGGAAGTGTTAAGTTTAAAATGAATTCAGAGATTGAAGCGACGGATAAAATACTAGATATTGGCAATTTTACAATTCAACAATTTGTTGAAAAAATACGTTTAGCAAAATATGTTTTTTGAAATGGTCCATTGGGATATATCGAAGACGAGAGGTTTGCTTTCGGAACTAAATCAATTTTAAATTTTATTAAAAATGATAAAAAAAGAAAGTATGTTTTGGGAGGAGGAGAAACTTTAGATACAATCAGTCAATTTGAGCCTTCAATATTTAAACAAAAGAATGTTTTTGTTTCAACGGGTGGAGGGGCAATGTTATGATATTTAAGTAAAAAGATAAAAAACTAATATGGAAAATGAATATTTTGAAAAATTTCAAAATAATGATAATATTTTAATTAAGAATGGTCCAAAGATGAAAGAGAGAGATTTGGTTTTTATGGACTTAGAAACAACTGGTTTAAAAATTAACCATGAAATTATTGAAATTGGTTGATTGAGAGTTGATGCGAAAACTTTGGAAATAAAAGAAGAATACAATATTAAAATAAAACCAAAGAGAATTGATTTGGCTGATTCTAAGGCTTTGGAAATTAATAAATATACAGAAGATGATTGAAAAAATGGAGTTGATATTCAGGAAGCAATGAAGATGTTTATTGAGAAATGTTCTGGCTGTGTATTATGTGGATATAATTTCTTTTATGATTGAGCTTGATTGTATAATACATTAGATGATTTAGGCGCTTTTAATCCTCCATTTTATTATCATAAACTGGATATTATGTCGATGGCATACTTAGTTTTGAAAAATGAACCAACAATTGAAAATTTTAGCTTAAGTGATGTTTGTCGTTTCTTTGATATTAAGAGAGATAATTGTCATAGCGCTTTTTATGATGCGAAATTTACTTTTGAAGTGTATAAAAAATTATATGAACGATTAAATAATGAATAAAATAAATGTTTTTACTGATGGCGGATCAAGAAATAATCCCGGGCATGCTGCGGTTGGGGTTGTTATTAATGATTTAAAGTTTAAAAAATACATAGGGATAAGGACTAATAACGAAGCGGAATACGAAGGGATTATATTAGCTTTAGAAAAATTAAAAGAAAATTGAAGTTTGGAAGAATTGAACAATTCTGAAATTGTATTTAATTTAGATTCGGAACTGGTTTGCAAACAAATTAATCGAGAGTACAAGATAAAGGACATGAAATTATCTAAGTTGTTTTTGAAGATATATAATTTGAAGATGGATTTAGAAAATATTAAATTTCAGCATGTTCGGAGAGAATACAATAAAGAGGCTGATAGGCTGGTAAATGAAGCTTTAGACGAATACGAGAAAAAGAGCTAAATGGCTCTTTTTTTGATATTTTTTATGTTGCATTTATTTAATTTTTTTGCTATAATTATACATATTAAATAAAGAATTAAGCTTGTAAATATGAATATTTTTCAATATGTTTCAGGGATTAAGTTTTTGGAAGATCCAAGAATTTTATTCCCAATGTTAGTTTGAATTATGGTGTGAAAAGGTTTGGCATTATGAAAGGCTTCGCAACGAAAAGAAGTTTTATGATTTTGATTATTAATGGTAATCAATACTCTTGGTTTGTTGGAAATATCATATATTTTTGTATTTTCAAAATCAAAAAATGATTTTAATTTTTTAAAGAAAATGCATTTTAAAAAACCTGAAGAAAAGAAAGAAACTACAGAAGAAAGCGATAATCAATAATATCTTTTAATTTTTGTTTTTTAAAAAAATATTAAACTGATTATTATGAGAAACTTTAAAATTGAAATCACTAAAATTATTTTATTTGTATTAGTAATTAATATTTTTTTTGTTATAAATAATTTATATTTTCCGAATAATATATTAGCTTTTGAAGCGGAAAAATTACAAAAATTCTTTTTATGACCATTAAATCAATTACCTCAACAAAGTAAAAAAATTACAGATATTTCTTTAGAGAATATTGAAGAGCCAAAAAGTTTGTATGAGGCAAAGATTGATTATGAGCAAAGGATCATAAATGTTGTTAAGGATGCTGATGGTGCGGTTGTTAGCATTGTTGCTAATAAATATTTGCCAGTAGTAGACAGCTATGCGATGAATCCTTTTGATATGTTTGGCGGTGATTTGTTTGATCCTTTCAATTTCTATTTTAATCAACAAAATCGACAGCCAAAGGTTGAACCTAAATATGAAAAGCAAGAAGTTGCTTCGGGTAGTGGGTTTGTTATTACAAGTGATGGATATATTGTTACTAATAAACATGTTGTGTCAGATACCAAGGCAGAGTATACGGTGTTTTTAAATGATGGAGTTAAATATAGCGCTAAGATAATTGCTGTTGATCCTTTAGAAGATTTTGCTTTAATTAAAATTGAAGCTAGCAATTTAAATCCATTGGTTTTGGGAGATTCAAGTAAATTAGCTTTAGGCCAAACGGTTATTGCTATCGGTAATGCTTTAGGGGAATTTCAAAATACAATTAGTGTTGGAGTTATTTCTGGACTTAATCGTAGTATTACTGCTAGCGGTGGTGGAACAAAATCGGAAAGATTAACTGATTTATTGCAAACTGATGCAGCTATTAATCGAGGCAATTCTGGCGGTCCTTTATTAGGATTAGACGGCAAGGTTGTTGGTATGAATACGGCAATTGTTGCTTCGGCTCAGAATATTGGATTTGCAATTCCGGTTAATAAAATCAAAAATACAATTGAGCAAGCTGTTAAGACAGGGAAAATTACTGTTCCATATATTGGTGTCTATTATGTGCAATTAGATAAAAATGAAGCAAGCAAGAGGAAAATAGATGTTGATTATGGCGCTTTATTGGTATCTGATCAAGGAGCAGGAGCGATTTTGAAAGATTCACCAGCTGAAAAAGCGGGGTTAAAAGAAGGTGATGTTATTTTATCTGTTAATAAAGAAAAAATTACGACTAAGGCGCCATTAGCTACAGTTGTAAGAAATTATAAACCAGGAGACACTATTGTTTTAGAGGTTAAACGAGGAAAAGAAATTATAAATATAAATATTGTTTTAGGGACTAAATAATTACAAATTAATTTAAATTTTTATACAATGCGACCAAAATTTAATATGAAGGCCCAAGAGGCGCTAGAGAGAGCTCAGCAAATAATTATGGATTACAACCATAGCGAACTTAATACAGCTCATTTACTTTTAGCTTTGTTATTACAAGGCGATAGTTTGGTTGAAGTTGTTTTGGACAAAATGAATGTTAATATTGAAAATGTTATTAAAGAAATTGAAATTAGATTAAATGATATTCCGAGAGTAGTTGTGGAAAGGGGTGATTTTGGCCAGGTATTGTTATCACAAGAGGTTATTAATGTTTTTGAAAGAGCGGAAAGATTTAGCCGAGAAGAAAAAAGCGAATTCATATCAACAGAGCATTTGTTTATGGCTTTGATTGATGTTAAAAATGAAGTCAAAGATTTGCTGCTGAATTTTAATATTAATTTGGACCAATTTAAAATTAAATTAATTGAGGCTAGAAAATCTGTTCCAGTTGATGGCGAAAAAGGTACTGTTGGGTATAAGGTACTTGAGAAGTATAGCAACAATTTAACAGATAGAGCCAGAATGGATAAATTAGATCCTTTAATTGGTAGAGAAATAGAATTAGAAAGAATAATGCAAATTCTTTCTAGAAGAATGAAGAATAATCCGGTATTATTGGGAGAACCAGGAGTTGGAAAGACGGCCATTGTTGAGGGGTTAGCTCAAAAGATTGTTAAGAAAGAAGTGCCTGAAAATTTGAAAAATAAGGAAATCTTATCTTTAGATATTGGGGCAATGATTGCTGGAACTAAGTTTAGAGGAGAATTTGAAGAAAGATTAAAAAATGTTTTAAAAGAGATAAAACAAAATGAAGATAAATATATTATCTTTATTGATGAATTGCAAACAATTGTAGGAGCGGGAGCTTCTGAAGGTTCTATTGATGCTTCCAATTTATTAAAGCCAGCTTTGTCGCGAGGCGAGATTAGGTTGATTGGAGCAACGACTTACAAAGACTATAGAGATTCGATTGAAAGAGATCCAGCTTTAGAAAGACGTTTCCAACCAGTAACAATTGAAGAGCCTTCAATTGAAGATGCAATTACGATATTAAGAGGGTTAAAAAGTAAATATGAAGTATACCATGGGATTAGAATATCGGATGATGCTATAAAAGCAGCTGTTCATTTATCTTCTCGATATATTCCGGAAAGATTTTTACCAGATAAGGCAATCGATTTAATTGATGAAGCTGGGTCAAGTTTGAAATTACAAATGAATAGTACTCCTTCGGAAATTGCTTTTATTCAAAAAAGAATAAGAGTGCTTGAAATTGAATTTGAAGCAATTAAGAAAGAAGAAGGAGTTAATTTCAAGAAGAGAGTCAAAGAAATTCAAAAAGAATTGAAGGATTTGAAATTAAAAGAAAAAGATTTGATGGAAAAATGGAATTTAGAGAAGAGTTCGGTTACGGATGTTTATGATTTGAAAAAACAAATTCATAATTTAGAAAAAGAAGCAGAGAATTATGAAAATGAAGGTAATTTAGAAAAAGTAGCAGAAATAATCTATGGCCAAATTCCTTTGGTAGAAAAAGAAATTAAAAAACTAGAGAAAGTTTCTAAATTAAAAGCTAAATCTCAATTTATTAAAGAAGAGATTGAGGTTGCTGATATTTCAAAAGTTATTTCCAAATGAACAGGGGTGCCAGCAGATAAAATGTTAGAAAATGAAAAAGAAAAAGTAAAAAATATTAGAAATATATTAAGAGAGAAGGTTGTTGGACAAGATGAAGCAATAGAATCTATTTCTAGATCAATTATTCGTTCAAGGGCCGGTATTTCAGATGAAGAAAAGCCAATTGGTTCTTTTATGTTTTTAGGTCCAACTGGTGTTGGAAAAACTGAATTAGCGAAAACATTAGCGGAATATATGTTTAACGATGAGAAATCTATTTTACGAATTGATATGTCAGAATATATGGAGCATCATAGCGTTGCTCGTTTGATTGGCTCACCCCCAGGATATGTTGGATATGATGAGGGTGGACAATTAACGGAAGTCGTAAAACATAAACCCTATAGTTTGATTTTATTTGATGAGATTGAAAAAGCTCATCCCGAAGTTTTTAATTTGTTACTGCAAATGTTAGACAATGGAAGATTAACAGATGGTAAGGGAAGAACTGTTAATTTTAAAAATACAATTATCATTATGACTTCTAACATTGGTGGAGAATATATTTCTCAAATGCAAAATATTGGTTTTGGTAATTCGGATACGAATAAAAAAATTGAAGAAAAATATGAAGAGAAGAAAGAATTTTTGAAAGAAAAAATTCAAAGTAGTTTAAAGACATATTTTAAACCAGAATTTTTAAATAGAGTTGATGATATTGTCGTATTTAATCCTTTAAGGCCAAGCGATATGAATAAAATTGTTGAAATTCAAATGAAAAGAGTTGTTAAGAGGTTAGAAGACAAGGGGGTTAAATTAGTTTTAGATATATTAGCTAAAAATTGACTAGCTAAGAATGGTTATGATGCTGAATATGGAGCAAGGCCTCTTAAGAGATTAATTCAAAAGGAAATATTAGACCCGTTGGCTGAGAACATTGTTAGCAACGATATTTCAGAGGGAAGTGTTATTAATGTTGGTGTTAAAAATGATAAAATCGAATTTAAAATTAAAAAAAGATAAATGCAATACAAAATATTATTAAAAAATTTTATTCACACTATTTTTGTTTCTTCTTTTGCGTTGATTGTTGTTTTTTTAGTAATGTCGAAAATGCATTTTGTTTTTGGTTCAATTATTATTTTAACTTTTTTAATGTTATGAAAGATGATTTCAGGGCTGGCAAATATTAATTTTTATATTCTATATTCTTTGTTTTTGAGCAGTTTGATTTTTTCATGGCATTTTAAGATTTTACCGGTACTGGTTTTCTTTGTTTTAATGATGTTTTTGTTTTATTCTAGGGTTATAGACGTAAGGCCAGAAATTAAAAACAATATTCCTTTGTTTTTAACTTTTAAACAATTCTTTTTGTTTTTAGTTTTCTTTTGCAATGTTCTAGCTTTGTATTGCTTGTTTTATTTAAGCCATATTGCTTTTTGGTTTGTTTTTTCTTTGTTTATTTTGATAAGCATTGTATTCTTTTCTTGATACAAGAGATTAAACAAAATCGAATGGTCCTTGTATGAGAAAATTGTTTTGTTTTTAATGTTTTTGCAGATAAGCTGGTTTTTGTTTAATTTTTCTAATGGGTTTTTTGTTTTTCCTTTATTGATTGTTTTTTGGTTCTATATTTTGATTGAGATATATAAAGGGGTTGTTAATTGGAATTGGGGAAAGACTTTTAATTTAATTGTTATACCGATTGGTATTACTTTGATGCTTAGTTTTTTAATAAAATTGTAAATTTTAAAAAAATCTGTTAAAATTTAATCAAATTAAAAAGCAATATGCAATATGACATTTTGATAAAAAACGCTACAATATTTGATGGTACCGGATCAAGGAGTTTTCGATCAAATGTAGTTGTTAAAAATGGTAAGATATTAAAAATTGGAGAACAGGTTGATGAACAATTATGTACTCATGTTTTTAATGCTGATAAAAGATATCTATGCCCAGGCTTTATTGATATTAATAATTTATCAGATCACTATTTAACTTTGTTATCAAATCCTGGTTGTGCTAATTTGATTAAGCAGGGAATTACTAGTATTATTATCGGTCATTCGGGATCTTCACTGGCGCCATTAATTAAAAATCAAATGTTGAGCTTTGAACCTTGAGTTGATATTAGCGGGCTAAATGTTAATTGAAGAAGTTTTAAAACTTTTTTGGAATTTTTAGAAAGTAAAAAATTAGGGGTTAATGTTGGTTCTTTGGTTGGCTGAAATGTTATTCGGAGTGGTTTAATTGGAGAAAATTTTAAAAATTTATCTAATTATGAATTAAAACAATTATTGATTTTGGTTAAACAATCTATGAAGGAAGGTGCCTTAGGGGTTTCCTTTGGCTTTGGTTATCCAACGGGTAGAGCAATATCTAAAAGAGAGGTAATCAGTGTGTATAAAGAGGTTAAGAAATTTAATCCTTTGTTTTCTTTTAATTTAAGAGATGAAGATGGGGCTTTTGTTGTGGCTGTTAAAGAAATCTTGGATATCTCAAAGGATGATAAAATTAATACATTAATTACTGGGTTGAAAGTTCAAAATGATGAAAATGGTTTGTTTGATGAAGGATTAAAATTAATTGAGAACCATAATATTAATTATGGCGATAATATATATTTTTCTTTGTATCCGTATGATTATACCTGTCAATCTTTATTTAATTTATTGCCAGATTGATTAACTATTGGTGGAAGCGAAGGAATAAAGAAAAATATATATGATAAAGATGTTTTGAAAAAATTAATTAAGGAGCTGAAAGATAAAAAGAGTTTTTTTAAAAAATTGATATTAATTGATATTGATAATAAATACAAAGTTTTAAAGGGGATGAGTTTTGAAAAAATTGCTAAAAATATGAATTTAACAATTGAAGAAGCAATTGTTAAAATATTGCAAATGACACAGAAAAAAGTTATTGTATTAAATCAGAATTTGTTATTAAGCAATATTGATAAGGGAATTAAAAATTCTCATGGTATTGTTGCTTCCGATGGTTTTTCAATTGATGGAAATATTTTTGTTGACCAGCGGTCAACTAATTCAATGATTAAATTTTTATCTTCTTATCAGAAGGTAATGACTTTTGAAAATTTGATATATAAAATAACGGGATTGCCAAAGGAAAGATTAGGTTTGAAGAACAAGGGATATATCAAAATTGGTATGGATGCTGATTTGGTTTTGATTAATCCTCAGAATTTATCTGATCAATCTAGTATTCAAAAACCAATGATAGATCCTAAGGGAGTTGAAACAGTTATCATCAATGGTCGTATTGCCTATAACAATGGTGATATATCTTCTGAAACTTGTGGGAAAATACTTAAAAGAGGCAATTAATTTTAATATATATGAAGAAGTCTTTTACTTTAGTAGAACTTATGATAGTAATTGCAATATTAGCTATTTTATCTGCAATTGTAATTTTTACATTAAATCCATCAAGATTATTCGATAACTTCCGAGATACAAGAAGAGTATCAGATATCCAATCAATCAATAAAGCAATTGTATTCATGGAATCATGAAATGCTAATGGCGTTAATTATGGAAATAATATGACAGTGTATTTGTCTTTACCGGATACAAGTAGTACTTGTAGCAGTTATGCACTGCCAACATTAGCAACAGGGTATACATATTCATGTAAACCAACAAGTACATTTAAGAATACAGATAGTACTGGTTGAGTACCAATAGATTTTACTGTATCAAATAGTAATAGATATATTACAACATTACCAGTAGATCCAATTAATGATAGTACATATTTCTACTCATACTTTCCAGGAGGAAGTTATGAATTAATTGCCAGACTTAAGAATTCAAGATCAAATTCAATTAATGATAATGGATTCTATGATGATGCTTATGAATTGGGTTCACCGAATAGAACTAATTATACGCCGATACAAAAAAATATGATTTATAATGGAAATTTTTCTTTGGGACTTAATGGATGGACAAAAATAAGTGGACCGGGGACATATTCTTTAATTGATTCAGATTACTATAGTCCGAGTTTTGCTTTAAGAGCTGTAAACAGCCAGGTGGATATACTTACTGCGGGTTTTGTTCCAGTAGACACTGCAAAAAAATATACAATGAAGGGCTATTTTAAATCTTCTGGATCAGCTGGTAATAGTATTATTTATTCTGGGTTTTATTCTTATGACAAAGATTATAATAATATCGAAACAGTTCACGTTAATTTTTTTGATAACACTAGAACTACATTAGCTCAAAATTTGAATCCAGGCGATACGGTCGTATATCTTACAAGTGCAGTTAATTGAAAGACGACTGCTGATCCATCCTACTCAAGGGTGTTGGGTATTTATCCTTATAAAAATTATCCAGATTTTACTTATACACGTTTTGTGTATTCTTATACCTCTGTTGATGTGGGAAATAATTCTATTACGTTAAGTGCTCCTTATTCTGGTGAAGCAAAGTTGGTTGGTACCGCAGTTGCAAACCATCGTTATGGGTCCACATGCAATTATTTAATAGCAGGTTATTTTTCTGTTCCTGATGTGTGAACATTGAGAAGCGGAACAATCACTGGTATGCAGGTACCTTGAGCCGATAACGGTGCTACTTGAAGATATGGAACTAAATATGTTAGACCGTTTGTTTGGTTAAATTATGGCCAAACTGGGAATTATTCAATGATGATGGACGATATGGAATGGTATATTGCTAGTCAATAAAATTGTTCTTGTATTTTATCCTTATTTTTGATAGACTAAATTTAATAATTTAAATATTTATATATGACTAATGTTGTTTTTTACCGTAAATACAGACCTCAAAATTTTGAGAGTGTTCAGGA
>CAZCTX010000012.1:8810-15079 GCA_964502205.1 uncultured Candidatus Saccharibacteria bacterium | reverse complement strand
CTATTTCATCGCTAATAATAGAATCAAATATATTGTAATTTTCTTTAATCATAATATGTTTTATTAAATATATTATAGCATAAAAATTTGAATAGCAAAATTAAATTACTTAACATGTGCTTTATTCAATAACTAAATTTTCCGCTACAATATCAATTTCTTCTGGGATTGTGGTTGTCGTTGTCGTTACTGTTTCATTATTAAAATCATTCATCTTAGGTTTTTTCAAAAATCTATTGTTGTAATAAAAACGAAGAACTTCATCAACTAAAGGAATGGTGACAACTGATCCTTCTGGTGGCTCTTCGAGCAAAACTAAAATTAGAACCTCTGGATCTTTATATGGCGCAATTCCGGCAAAAATAGCATTAGTTTTAGTATTGCCTTGAATCTGAGCACTACCAGTTTTTCCAGCAACTTCAAAAGGAATGGTTTTCATTAATTGGCCTGAACCCATAGTAACAACTTTTCTCATGCCATCTAAAACGATGTCTAAATATTTTTGAGGAACATTAACATTTTTCAAGACTTTTGGTTTTTGTTCAAAAACAATATTATTATCTTCGTCTAATATTTTGGAAACAACATATGGTTTCATAATTTTTCCATTGTTACCGAGTGAACCGATGTAGTATGCTATTTGTAATGGTGTAAGCAGTAAGTCACCTTGGCCAATAGATACATTGTATGTATCACCTAATAACCATAATGGATTGTTAGGATCAATTCTTTTTTTATACTCTGGGTCAGGCAGATTACCATCCTTTTCGTTGTCTAGATCAATCCCTAATTTACTCCCTAAATGAAATAATTCTCAATATTTCTTCAATCGAGTGATGCCTAATCCCGGTATATCTTTTCAACCGCCGCCAAGAGCATAAAAATATATATTGCAGGAATAAGCAATGGCTGTTCGCATATTAATCCATCCATGATTTTTCCAATCTTTAAAAACAGCGGGTTTGTCAGGATTGTATTTGTTAGGAATAATAATAGCGTCAACATCTTTAATGTTATCCTCGGGATTAATTAAATTTTCCATTAAAGCGCCAACGGCGACTAATGGTTTGATTGTAGAACCAGGAGAATACAAACCGGAAATAGCGCGATTAATAAAGGGATTGTATTTATTTGTTAAAGTTGATTCAATAATATTTCTTGGTGAGCCACTCGAAAAAGCTTCGGCATTAATACTTGGAAAGCTAACAATTGCTAAAACCTCACCTGTCTTCGGATTAGTCATCAAAGCAGTTCCCTTTTTTAATCCTAATTTTTCAATACTGCGAGCCAAAGCATCATATAGAAATTGTTGAAGCTCTTTATCAATTGTAGTAACTAAACGGTTACCGGGCTGAGGATTTAAAATACCCAATTCAGGATTAATTTTAGAACGAGCGTCAACCTCCATCATTTTTTTACCCGATAATCCATGTAAATATTTTTCATATTTAGATTCCAACCCATACTTACCGATAAGATCGGCAATTGGATATTGAGGATATTTTTCGACATCAGACTCACTCATTTTGCCAGTATAACCAATAACATGAGTAAAAGCCTCGGGGTCGCTATATGACCGCATATAGTCTTCGATGATATAGAAGCCTAATCGGTTGCTTTCTTTGATATCTGATTCAAACAATCTAGCCATATCGCTCGTAACATTGGTTTTAATAAGTATTGGTTCATATGAAAACTCATTAATTTTCTTAATTGTTTTTTGCAAATCATTAACTTCAATGCCAAAAATAGAAGAAATATTGTTAATAATATTATTAGAAGAATCATCTTTCTGGTCAAAAAAATCACGTGGTAACAAAATTAAACTCAAAGAAGTTTTATTCGAAACAATCGCATTGTTATAGCGATCATAAATTACGCCTCTTGGGGCTTTAATAAGAATATATCGAGTTCGATTATTCTCAGAAATTAAATAATTTTCATTTCCTTTCAAAATGTTTAAATAGAAAATTCGGCCGTACAGAATTAAAATACAGACAAAACAAAAAACAAAAAATTTAAGAATATTAAATTCTGATATTGGTTCTTCTAATTTTTGAAAATCATCATTGTAATTCTTGGCTCGCCTGTCAACTAACACCTCCTCTAATGATAGATTATTATATTTTTGCGAATGTTTTTTCATTCTTTTTTCCTTTATTTTGTATTTTAAAAATGCTAACAAAAACAATCAGTGTTTCCAGCAAGTATATAGCAAGATCAAAATTTTGTTTTTTCAAAAATATTAAGTCAATAAAAAACCAAGAAAAATAATACGAAGAAATAAGTATGGTTGCTGTTACAACCCGAGACATTTTTGTTGAGTAATCAAATACTTTTGAAAAAAATAAAATTAAGATAAAAAGTAAAATAAAGATAATCGAATTAATTGGCAGACGTGAAGAAATAAAACTGTCTAAAATAATACCACCAATAATTCAATATCAAATACTATTTTCGAAACCAGAATTAAAGGCTAAAAGAATACAAAAAACTAAAATTAAATTTGGACGAATAAAGATTGATAAATGAGGTAATATTAGAATTGTAAATAGCACAACAAAAACAAACTTTAATAAAGTAAATAATTTGGTTTTTTGCATATTAAGGATAATTAGTAATTACAAAAACGTTACGAAGTTTTGATGGTTCAAAAAACAAATCAATTAAAACATTTTTTTGATTAGTTAAAGCTGTATTTTTGACTGATTTAATTTTTCCAACTAATAAACCGGCAATATAGTTTTTGTTCTCGCTAGATGTTATAAAAATATCATCATTTTTAAAAACACTATTGTCAGAATAAAACTTTAGGCCCAATGATCCATTATTATCTTTTTTAAGAAGCGCTAAGAAATTATTCTCCAAACTTAATACACTTAAGTTCGTATTAATGCTATGAATAGATTCTACTTTTGAATAATTTTTGAAAACTTCAATAACACGCCCAACCAAAACATTTTCAGGAATAATAACGTTCATATTAACTTTAATATCATCATTTAGCCCACGATTAATGATAAAGATACCGTCAGTTCCATTAATATCGCCAACTAATACTTTAGCTGGCAAGATATTAAATTTATTTAAATCAGAATTTAAAATTTTATGCAAACTTTCATTTTCAGTTTTAAGAGTATTAATTTTACCTAAATTTTGTTCAAAATTCTTTTCTTTTTCTTTCAAGCGATAATAATCATTACGAATTTTAGTAAAATTAAAGATATCACCAAGAAATTGGATTACAACGCCCGTTCTTTCTTGGGCGGGTTGAGTAACAGCAATTGCTTCAGTGGTTATAAGTCGTAAACCATTATGAAAAAATAATATAAAAAATGATCAAGCAAATAATACTATAAATAAAAATGAAAAATTAGATTTTCGATTTTTAATATTTTTATTAGTATTATAATTTATCATTGTATGTTTTTAATTATTAGTTATAGTTGATAATAGATAGGCTTTCATGCCGTCAAAATTTTCTAAGATAATGCCCTCACCTCGAACAACAGTATTAATTGGATCATCGGCAACATTAACTTCTAATCCAGTTGAAGATTCAATCAATTTATCAAATCCCTTTAGCAAACTACTTCCACCAGTTAACAAAATACCATGATTCATAATATCAGGGATAAGCTCGGGCGGAGCTGTTTCAATTGTATTTTTAATTGTTTGAACAATTGTATCTAAAGATTCCGATAATGCTTCTCTTACTTCTTTATCAGTAATTTTAATCTCCTTAGGCAAACCTTTAGTCAAATCACGACCTTGAATAATTAAATAATTTGTATCAGATGAAGAATGCGGTACAGCACTACCAATTGTAGTTTTAATTTTTTCAGCGGTTTGATCACCAATAGCTAATTTAAAATTATCTTTGATATAACGAATAATATCATCATTTAATTTATCACCAGCAATTCGAATATTTTGGGACACAACAACTCCGCCTAATGATATGACGGCTACTTCAGTAATACCACCGCCAATATCAACGATTAAATGCCCTTTGGGCTCTTTTAAAAGCAACCCACTGCCAATTGCAATAGCTAAAGATTTTTCAATTAAGAAAACTTCTTTAACGCCAGCGTTATGAAAAACATCTTCAACAGCTTTTTTCTCAACTTCAGTACAATTTGAAGGAACCCCAACAATTGCTCTCTTGATAAATCAGAATTTACCACCTTTACCACCTTCTCTAATTTTTTGTAATAAATAGTTTATCATTTTTTCAGCAACTTCAAAATCAGAAATTACGCCATTAACCAAAGGTTTGGTGGCAGTAATATGTTGCGGAGTTTTACCAACCATAGCAGAAGCTTCGCGGCCAATAGCAACGATTTGGTCAGTTTTGTTATTAACAGCAACGACTGAAGGCTCGTTCAAAACAATACCTTTGTTTTTCAAATATACCGAAATCTTGCTTGTGCCCAAATCAAAACCAACTTCTTGGGTTAAGCTATTTACCTTGAATAGTTTTTCAAAAATATTATTCATAAAATCAAATTAATATATTAATAAATAAAATAAAACAAAACATCTTTTATTGTAACAAAAATTACAACAATAATCAAAAACGTAAGACCAATGCCAATTGAATAATTTTCAAATTTCTGACTGAATTTACGACGAGAAATCTTCTCAATGAGCAACATGAGTATTCGGCCACCATCAAGACCAGGAATTGGCAACATATTAACAATAGCTAAATTGATTGAGAATGAAGCCATAAATGCAACTAAATATGATATGCCCATTTTAGCAACATTGGAGGTAACAACAGCAATACCAACAGGACCAGCAACATCATGATTTTTAGATGTAATATCAAATATTGATGTAAAAACATTACCAATTGTTGCAAAAAACATTTTAAAGGTTTTTTGAATCATCTTGAATGCCTCAATAAAATTCTGGCCAAAAGGATAGGAATAATATACAGCTGGAGATAGTGCTATACCAATTGGACCATCATTCTTATCATACTGTGTACGAGGAGTTACTTTTACAATTTCTTCTTTGCCTTTACGCTCGATTCCTAAATATATTTCTCGGCCTTTGTTATTACGAACAAAATATTCAAAATTATTTAATCGATTAATACCAGATAAATCATTCTCGGAACTACCATAAGATAAAATCTTATCATTAATTTTCAAACCAGATGAAATAGCAGGAGAATCTTTACTGATATAGCTAATGCTAATTTCTTCTTTTTTAATAATTGCGTTTTTGCCTAAATAGGCATAAATTTCATCAAAGTTGCCAATTAAAGGTAAGCCAATTAATAGTAATACGGCTAAGATAACATAACCTAAAAGCAAATTATTAAAAACACCAGCAAGTAATATGACAATCTTTTGCCATAGTTTTTTAGAAGCGAAGCTGTTTGGATCATTTTGGTTTGAACCATCTTCACCATAGAGTTTTACAAACCCACCGAGTGGCAATATATTTAAAGAATAAGTTGTTAGTTTCCCTTTTCTTTTATAGAAAGCGGGAGGAAAGCCAATACCAAATTCATCAACTTTTACTTTAAATAAAATGCTAAAAAGAAAATGGCCTAATTCATGGACTAACACTAAGATAGTTAATATGATTAAAAAGTAGATCATAGAATAATTTTAAATATAGTTTTTAAATTAAATTTCTTTGAGTTCAGCAATTTTCTTATCGCATAGAACTTCCGCATTCTCATTAGCCTTATCAATTTCTTTTTGACCTTCTTTTTCTAAATAGATTTTATCATCTTCAGAGATCGCTTTATCATTTAATTCATTTTGAACTTTCTTCATAAAAATTTCACGGTGCTTTTTAATTTCAACTCGGCAAGCTTCTTTTTCTGAATTAGCTAATTTAATTAATTGATCTCTTCTTTCCTGAGTCAAAGAAGGAAAAACAACTCTTAAAAACTTAACATCTTTTTGAGGATTAACTCCTAAATTAGATGATTCAATTGCTTTTGAAATATTATTCAAAATAGTTGGATCTCAAGGCTCAACAATAATTACATTTGGTAATTGAACGACTAAATTTGCCATTGTTTTAAGAGGTGCCATTGAGCCATAGCACTCTACCATTAGATTTTCAACCAAGGCTGATGATACTCGATTAGAACGAATTGAAGATAATTTTTCAGCAAAAAAATTAAGACAGTTTTTTAAACCTTCTTTCAAATTGACAAGATTTATATTATCGTTCATAGTTATATTTTTAGCTTTTTGTTATGTAAATATTAACAAAAAACAAGATTAAAGTCAACTAAA
>CAZCTX010000012.1:0-8710 GCA_964502205.1 uncultured Candidatus Saccharibacteria bacterium | reverse complement strand
ATAATTTTCTTTAATACCCTGATGGCATTGAATGGTCACAACTGCAATTTTCTTTCTTTTCTGGATTTTCAACGACAACGGCTTTGGTTGTTAAAAACATACTGGCAACTGATACAGCATTTTGGAAAGCAGAGCGAACTACTTTAGTAGGATCAATAATTCCCTTTTCCATTAAGTTACCGAATTCAAGCTTATCAGCATCATAACCAAATCATACTTCTTTTTCGGTTTTGACTTTATCAACAATAACTGACCCATCAATACCGCAATTTTCAGCAATTTGTCTGATTGGTGATTCTAATGATTTTCTAATAATATCAATACCAACTTTTTCATCTTCATTTGCTATATCAATATTATTTAACGAATCAAGGCAACGAATTAGAGCAACACCTCCACCAGGAACAACACCTTCATCAACCGCTGATTTAGTTGCTCTGACAGCATCATCAATTCTGTCTTTAATTGATTTTTGCTCAATTTCTGAAGGAGCACCAACCTTAATGATAGCAACACCACCAGATAACTTAGCTAATCTCTCTTGTAATTTCTCTTTATCGTATTGGCTATCAGTTGATTCTAATTGTTTTTTGATTTGATTTACTCTTTCTTCAATTTTTGTTTTTTCGCCTTTGCCATCAACAATTGTAGTATTGTCTTTATTAATGATAACTTTATGAGCTCTGCCTAACATATCTAATTCAACTTTATCTAATTTCATTCCTAGATCTGATGTAATAACGGTACCATTAGTTAAGATAGCAATATCTTGTAACATATCTTTTTGGCGGTCACCAAAGCCAGGGGCTTTGACAGCAACAGTATTAAAGATTCCTCTGATTTTATTTAATACTAATGTTGCTAGTGCTTCACCGTCTAAATCTTCACAGATAATCAAAAGTTCTTTTGAGCCAGATTGAATTAATTTTTCAAGTAAAGGTAATAAATCTTTAATAGCTGATATTTTTTGGTCAACAATTAAGATATATGGATTTTCTAAGACGGCTTCCATTTTTTCAGTTGAAGTTACCATGTATGGCGAGATATATCCTCGATCGAATTGAAGGCCTTCAACAATTTCAGAAGTAAGACCAACGGTCTGAGCATCTTCGACGGTAACAACTCCGTCTTTACCAACAGTGTTGATAACACTAGCAATCATATCGCCAATATTTCTATCACGAGCAGAAATTGTAGCAACATCAGAAATTTCATTTTGTTTTGAAACTTCTTTTGATATTTGTTTTAGATTTTCAATTACTTTTTGACTGGCTTTGTCCATACCTCTTTTAACGGACATTGGGTCAGCGCCAGCAACAATATTCTTAATTCCATGATTAATCATGGAAGTTGCTAATATTATGGCTGAAGTTGTGCCATCACCAGCATTATCACTGGTTTTTTCTGAAGCTTCTTTTACAATTGAAGCGCCAACATTTTCAATTTTATCTTCTAATTCAATTTCTTTAGCAATTGTTACTCCATCGTTAGTAATATGAGGAGAACCAAAACCTTTATCTAAAATGACATTGGACCCTTTAGGGCCAAGAGTGATTTTTACAGTATCATTTAATTTATCAATTCCAACTTTTAATGATTGTAATGCTTTTTCATTAAAAATTATATTCTTGCTCATAGTAAAAAATTTAACAAATTATTAATCAAGAATAGCAATAATATCAGACTCAGAAATTTTAAGATAGGTTTTTTCATCTATCTTAATTTCTTGAGCATTGTAGCTTTTTTCGAAAAGCACATTGTCGCCAACATTAACCGACATTTTATTTCTTTCGCCTTTTTCATTAAGTCGGCCTTCGCCAATAAAGGCAATTCTGCCTTTTTGAATGTGCTTATCAGAAGCTGTGTCAGGGATTATGATACCTGAGTTTGTTTGTTGCTCTTGTATTTCTACTTCGAGCAATATATTGTCGTTAAGTACTTTTTTAATCATGATAAATACTTAATGGTTTATTAAAGCGACCTTTTTTACTGAGAAATATATATTATCTTTTCTAATAGTTCGTTTAGTTCGTTTTCAGATAACTTTTCAAGTATTACCGTTTCATTAATTCGCATTTTGAAAACAGATGAATCACCGCTCATTGTTGCTTTGAATTCTGTTTTTTCTGGCAAATATGTTTTTGCTAAATTTATTAATTCAAAAGTATCAGAACATGTAGGTTCCTTAATTTTGTTGTTGATATTTTTTTTAATTTCAAAAAGCATATTAACGATTGTTTTAAAATCGCCAATTGTTTCAGTTTTAACATCTTCTGCTAATTTGTTTATATCATTCTTTTCAGGAGTTGTAAAAACTAATTTAAAATTTCCATCATTTTCAACCTGCAAATTAAACTTGTTATCAGTCATTTTGCTTTCATTGAATTTTTTTACGATTCCAGATAAAATTGACATTTCCTGTTCTTTTTTATCTTGACCGTCAGGCATATTATAGCCTTGTTGATTATCTACCATGGTATTTTTTTAATGTTTATATATGTATTAATATATCAAAAAAAATCAATAAAATCAAATGACAATGCAAAATTAAAAATACCTATTTTCTTTTAAATAATTGGAGAGTTCTTGGAAATAGTACATAAATGTTGGAGAATATGAAAATATTGGGGTATACAATTCAATTCAACTTTCTTGAGTAATACCGCCTTTGGTTCAATCTTTTATTCCAATTACCGCCTGATTAATACCGTCTAACTTATCAATACTTTTAGCAAATATAGATTCTTTAGTTATTAGCTCTCGGGCCTCTTTATCTAGTCTTACAAACTTATCAGAAATATTTTCTGGATAAAGTTTTGCTAATTCTGGTACTGAATTTAATTCTTCAATTTCTTTGTTTTTTCTTGCTTCAATATCTAATATGCAAACATCGCGAGTAATTATTTCAACATCATCATGATACATAAGAAGTTCATAGCAATGCAAACGATCCAAGTCTTTAAATTCAGGTTCATTAGTAAGAAAGAAATCAGCTAACTTTAAAGCTGAATAAACGTGTTCAGCATCGGTTTCGTATCTGCTATACTCGATATTATCTTTCTCATCATAATAGCTGTTTATAAGATTACGGACTACACCCTTCAGCTTATATGTATTATATATTTTAAGAAATTCAGAAAAATTTTGCATGGTTATTAATTAATATATATTAGAATATTAACAAAGTTTTGGTTAAAAAACAAATCGTAGGTTCGCTTGACAAATGGCTAATAATGATGTAATATAATAAATATAAAATCTGTACCTTGGAGGAAAAAATGAAAGAAAAAAGAAACGCGTTATTGTCTGTATTTTATAAGTCCGGAGTTGTAAAACTCGCTACATATCTAATCGAGAACAATTGGAATATTTATGCCTCTGGAGGAACTGCTAAAGAACTTTCCAGAAACAATATTCCGGTGATTGACATTGCTACTTTAGTAGGTGAGCCGATTTTGGGACATAAGGTGGTTACCTTATCGAGACCAATAATGGCTGGATTATTGGCTGATATAAATGATTCCGGCGACATAGAAGAGATGGATAAAAATAATTATCCAATTTTTGATCTAGTTTATGTCGTTTTGTATCCTTTAAAAGCAGCTATAGCCGCGAATGATTGTCCGGCCTCCGTATTAGAGAAAACAGACATCGGAGGACCAACTATGTTGCGAGCTGCCGCTAAGGGGTTCAGATACATACTTATGGACCCTTCGGAAATTGATCCTTTCATCAAGTGGCTTGGAGGTGGAGAATTAAAAAGCCAGATGGTACGCGTGGATATGCGTGCGAGAGCAGAAAGGTATGTTTCGCAATATACAGGAGAATCCGCTTCTTATTGGGAAAAGGTGACTACGATGTACAAAAGCCCTATATAAAGCCGACACTGCGTCTACGAAAAATGCCCCAGAGTATTTGTGGGGCATTTTATTATTTCAAGAATTTACCGGTATAACTCTTTTTATTCTTTTGAATATCTTTAACTGTACCAGTTGCGATAACCTCTCCACCTTTGTCTCCTCCTTCAGGACCTAAGTCAATTAAATAGTCACAATTCTTGATAATATCTAATTCATGTTCAATTACAATTACAGTATTCCCTTTTTCAACTAATAGGTTTAAGATATTTAATAGTTTTTTGATATCATCAAAATGTAATCCAGTTGTTGGTTCATCTAAGATATATAACGTTCTACCAGTATCTCTCTTAGATAATTCTTCAGCTAATTTAACTCTCTGAGCTTCACCGCCAGATAAGGTGGTTGAAGATTGGCCTAACTTCATATATGAAAGCCCAACATCACTCAATAGTTGCAATTTGTTTTTAATGATTGGAATATCTTTGAAAAACTTTAAAGCTTCTTCAACACTCATTTCCAAAACATCAGAAATGTTTTTGCCTTTAAATGTTACTTCTAATGTTTCATCATTAAAACGCGTACCACGACATTCATCACAAACAGTATAGACATCCGGGAGGAAATACATTTCTATTTTTTTATACCCGTCACCTTGGCATGATTCGCATCTTCCGCCTTTAACATTAAAGCTAAAACGACCAGCATCGTAGCCTCTCATTTTGCTTAATTCTGTTTTGGAAAACAAATCTCGGATATAGTTAAAAACACCAATGTATGTAACGGGATTAGATCTTGGAGTTCTACCAATTGGCTCTTGATCAACTAATATACACTTATCAATATTACCAACCCCTTTAATTGTTTTATACATTGAATCATTGTCAGAATTAATTTTAAAATATTTGATAATCGCTGGATACAGAACATCCATAATTAATGTTGATTTACCGGAACCGGAAACACCAGTAATTCCTATTAATTTTCCTAATGGAAATTTAACATCAATGTTTTTTAAATTATGTTTATTACAACCTTCTAGAGTAATATATGTATCTTTGTTTTCTCTTTTTTTATCTTTTGATAATTCAACTTTTAATTTTTGGCTTAAGTATTGGCCAGTTAGTGATTTAGATTTTAGTAATTCTTTTGGAGTTCCCTGGAAAACCACTTCCCCTCCAAATTTACCCGCCTTAGGCCCAATTTCAATAACTCAATCAGCTGACATTATTGTTTGTTCATCGTGCTCAACAACAATGACAGTATTATCTAAATCTCTTAATTTCTTAAGATTATCAATTAATCTTTCTTGGTCACGAGGATGAAGTCCGATTGAAGGCTCGTCTAGAACATAGATAATATTTGAAAGGCCAGAACTAATCTGAGTAGCCAAACGAATTCTCTGAGCTTCACCACCAGATAAGGTAGTTGATTCACGAGATAATGCTAAATACCCTAAACTAACATCTTTTAAGAAATTCAATCTTAAAAGTATTTCCTTAATTAAAGGAAAAGCTATTTCTTTTTTATTACCAGTAACTTGTTTTTTAAAATCTTCAAAAAAACTAATAGCTTCATCAATTGTCATTTGGTTAATATCGGCAATATGTTTATGGTTAATTAATACGCTTAAAGCGTATTTATTTAAACGCAGGCTATTACATTCTGGGCAAATGGTGTTATGCATATATTTTTCTATTTCTTTTTTAGTTCAGTCCGAATCGCTTTCTTTTCAGCGTCTTTCAAGATTATTGACAACACCTTCATATTCTCCGCCTTTTTCTTTATCGCCATAAAGAACTAAATCAATAATATCTTGAGATAAATCCTTTACTTTTGTATCTAAAGAAAAACCATATTTCGCAGCTAATCCAGCTAAGATTCATCAGAAATATCCCTGACGGCCAACACGATGTGAAGCACCAGCTCAAGGATGAATTGCACCTTCATTGATTGTTAGTTCTTTATTAGGCATAACTAACTCAGGATCAACGGAAATTAAATGTCCAATGCCAGTACATTTTTTACAAGCACCAATAGGATTGTTAAAAGAAAACAGTCTGGGTTCAATTTTAGGCATATTAAAACCGCAAGTGCTACAAGCAAAATGCTCACTAAAGATAATATCTGAATCATTTTGATTAGAAAAATTGTATTGAGAGCTTTTTTTAATGCTAGCAATTTCTCCTTTTTGAATTGCAATTGTTAATATTCCCTTACCCATTTTCAAAGCTAATTCAACTGAACTTGAAATTCTGTTTCTTTCAATATCTTTTGAAATTGTTAAATTGTCAATTACAATTTCTAAACTATGTTTTTTGTTCTTATCAATATCTTTTTCTAATAATTCATCTAATTTCCAAATTTGATTATCAAAACGGCCTCTAGGAAATCCTAGTTTATATATCTCATCAATAATATTTTTATGTTCTCCTTTTTTATCTTGGAATATTGGAGCTAAGATTAAAAATTCTGTTTTGCTTGGTAAATCCAAAATATGATTAACAATTTGAGTTACGGTTTGGCTTTGAATTTTTTTATTACAATTAGGACATATTGGCTCCCCAATATTGCTATAAAGAATTCTTAAGTAATCATAGATTTCAGTTATAGTGCCAACCGTTGAACGAGGATTACGCATTAAGGATCTTTGGTCAATCGATATGGCCGGTGATAAGTTTTCAGCCTTATCAATATTTGGTTTATCTTTAACACCTAAGAATTGACGAGCATAGGAAGAAAGAGATTCAACATATCTTCTCTCGGCTTCAGCATAGATGGTATCAAAAGCAAGCGATGTCTTACCGGAACCTGAGACACCACAAAAAACAACTAGTTTGTTTTTGGGGATTTTAACATTAATGTTTTTCAAATTATTGGCTTTGACTCCGTAAAAATTAATAGTATCATTTTTTGGTTTTTTTGGACTAGACATGACTTTCTTTTAATTTTTAAATTAGTCAAGTATATCATATTTTTTAAAGAAAGTCCACTAAAAAACCAATGCGTAAAGCATTGGTTTTAGTCAGTTATGGTTGCGCTTGATTGAATCTTCCAAAGATTGCAATAAACACCATCCTTTTGAATTAATTCATTGTGGGTTCCGGATTCAGCAATTTTGCCTTTATCAAAAACAATAATTCTATCCGATCTTGTCACGGTTGACAGACGGTGAGCGATTATGATTGTTGTTTTTGTTTGAGCAATCTTTCAAAAAGCTTCTTGAATTTCTTTTTCAGATTCAGAATCAAGTTGAGAAGTAGCTTCATCAAATACAATGATTTTCGGATCACTTAAAACAACTCTGGCAATAGCAAGGCGTTGTTTCTGGCCACCAGACAGCTTAATACCTCTTTCACCAACTTGAGTTTCAAATTTTTCTGGTAAGGAATTAATAAATTCATAGATATTAGCTGTTTTACAAGCTTTTTCTATTTCCGCCATTGTTGCATCTGGCCGACCATAACAAATATTATATTTTATGGTATCATTAAACATTATTGGATCTTGTGGGACAATGCCAAACATTGACCTGAGATCTTTTTTCCTTAAATCTTTGATATTAATATTATCAATGAATATACCACCGGAAACTACATCATAGAATCTTAAAAGTAATGTTACAATAGTTGTTTTGCCGGCACCAGACTTACCAACTAATGCAATTTTTTCATTTTGCTTAATTGTTAAATTCAATTTATTGAAAACTTTATTAGAATTATTAGGATAACTGAATTCAACATCTTTAATATCAATTAATGTTTTAATATTTTTTGTGCTTTTTGGTACTTCTGGGTCTTGAACAAGTGGAGTTTCTTCTAATATTTCTAAATATTTTTCAACGTCAACTAATGATTTATTAAATTCACGATAGTTATATATTAAATAATGAAGTTCATTATTTAACTTCATAATTACTGAAAACAGTAAAATGAAGGAGCCAGCAGTTATTGAGCCTTGGCGGTATAGGTAAAAGCCAATTGTAAGTCCAATAACTAAGTTTGCTGTCTTGATGAGTCCAGCTGTAAGGTCAATTATTCTGAAACTTTTATCATAACCTAATGAATTAAAAGTTCAAGATTTTAATAAATTAACTAATTTATTACTTTCTCATTTTTCTTTAGCAAAATGCTTTACAGTAACTAAGTTCATTAAACTATCGCCAACTTTACCAGTTGCTTTGTCTTCGCTTTCATGGAATGAACGCCTTCAATCAAAATTAATTTTTAATAATTTTTTCATTATTAGTATGAATAAAATTCCACTAATCAAAGAACTCAAAGCAATATATACATTAATATTAATTACAATAATAAAAGTAATTAAAAAGCTTAGTAATGGCCCGCCGAGGAACATATGAAAATACATAAATGAATTATCGGCTGAGCTATCGCCTCTTTTTAATACACTAATTGTACTGCCAGTACTTCTCGATATATGATAACTCATATCAAGATCTTGAAGTTTATTAAAAACTTTTATTCTTAAGTCTCTGGTAATATTTATTCTTAATAATGCCATTAATCTTCAGCAAATAACATCAATAAAACCAAAAGAAAATTCAAATACAGCAAGAAGAATTAATAATCTCATTAAATTTTCTCAATTTCTACTTACGATTGAATCCGTAAATCATTTGAAAAACAAAGGCTGAATAGAAACAAATGCTCATACAAAAACTAATGTTATTATAAAAAATGTAAATAACTTTTTGTATTGCTTTATTGATAGGATATAATGTTTTCAAATGTTTTTCATTTTATTTTTATTTTTTTATAAGTTAAAAAATACAGGTTAACCCCGTATTAATTAAGACGTAAAAATTAAGTATTTGTTACATCCTATTGGTATTT
>CAZCTX010000011.1:0-17269 GCA_964502205.1 uncultured Candidatus Saccharibacteria bacterium | reverse complement strand
GTAACATCAAGTAATTTAAGAAAAACAGATTCAACTGGTTGAGTACCAGTTAATTTTACAGTATCAAACGATAACAATTATTTAGCTCAATTACCAATTGATCCTATTAATTCAATTGAATATTATTATAGCTATAATCCAGGAGGTTCATTTGAAGTAAATGCATTTTTAGAATCTAATGAATATATATTAAAATTTGCGTCTAATGATGGCGGAGATTCTTTTAACACATTTGAAACAGGTACATCTCTTACTGCTATTCCTTTAGTATTTCCTCATAACTGAATTAAAGTTCCCGGCAATTCACTTTACAATACATCTGATTTCTGGGTTATGCAGTATGAGGCTAAGTATGCAACGGCAGGTAGAACAGGAAGTGATGCACCGGATGCATGCAAGAATAATGTTCTTTATGATACATGGCAATGAAATAAAGCATGTGGTATTACTTGAAACAACCAAAATGTTGTATCAAGCCCGTCTGGCTCACCAATTGCATATGTAACACATACTCAAGCAAAGGCAGTGTGCGAATCTTTGGGGGCCCATTTAATTACCAATCAAGAATGAATGACCATTGCAAGAAATATTGAACAGCAAGGTTCTAACTGAACGTCAGGAACTGTAGGTACTGGATATCTATTTAATGGTAATTCTGGGGACGCAACAAGAGGATATGATGGCCCTAATCCTGATAAAGGCGACAGTAGAAATGCAAGAGCAATTAGTAGACTTTCTAATGGTAGTACAATTTATGATTTTGCTGGTAATGTTTGAGAGCATGTAATGAAAGATATTAATGATACTTTGCTTAATGTACAACCAAATACAGTTGTTAATGATGGCGCATGAAAAGCTTCGCTTCTTACTGCTCTTACAGGATATGGAGATTTATCATATGATGAAATCAGACCATTATCAAATACATATGATTCTGGAAAAGGCGTTGGCTCTATTTATCATTATGATGGAGGGTCGGCCAATCCTAACCGTGTTCTGCTTCGGGGTGGCTCTTGGAGCACTGGTAGTGTTGCCGGTTCCTTTGCGCTGTCCTTGACTTCCTCTACGGGTTATGCGGATTACTATGTTGGGTTTAGGTGCGCCAGGTAACAGTGTAGAAATCTAAAATCTTTTAATCTTTTTCTTTGAAATTTGCGCTAGTAAATTTCAAAGGAGGAATTCCAAAATTTATTCTTTAGAATAAATTTTGTGAAAAATATATTAAATATTTGAAATATGTCGTCGATAAATGATTTAGTAGCGTTTCAAAAAATGGAGGATTTGACAGTTATCTTGCATAAGATGCTGGCAAGAATCCCTAAGAAAGAACAATTTGCTTTATCGGAAGATATTAAGAAGCAGATGTATTTAATTTCTAGGTTAATGATTCATATCAATACGCTAAGAAAAGATCGAAGAGAATATTTTTCTAGAGTAAGCGAAGAGTTTGATTTTTTATTTTATTTAGTTAGGTTATTATATCAATTAAGATATATCTCTACGAAACAATATATGCATTTATCTGGAAAAGTAAATGAAGTTATTAAAATTTGTTGCGGATGAATAAAAAATACGGATAGCGAAAAGTAAATACTCTGTTTGTTTTTCGCTGTTCATATTTTATTATATTAGAGCAGTAGGGGTAAAATCTGCTTCAGCACCTTTGCCGTGTTCTGATTCGGGGTGGCAATTGGAACAATGGTAGTGATGCCGGTTCCTTTGCGCTGAACTTGAATTAATCTACGGGTAATGCGAATTACAATGTTGGGTTTAGGTGCGCCAGGTAATGTTAAAAAGATAATAATTCTTTAAAACATTGGCCGGATCAAAATATCTAAGGATATTAGAGCGGGCCTATAACTGTTACTGATTTTATTCCTTGTCGACACCATTAAATTTAATGGACTGGCAAAATGCTTGTTGATCCGTAACCTGATATGGGGCTTGTACCTGTAGGCGTGGTAACGGATTTTTTAATATATTAATTGAGAGATATGGATGAGTTATTTGAAAAAATGGTGAGTGGAGAAAATATTAATTTAGCTTTTGAAAAAGCAATTAAGAATAAAAGATTTCGACCGGACATTTTAAAATTTTCTTTTAATAGGGAGAAGAATTTAGATTATATATCAAGGAGGTTGAAAGATGGAACTTATCGGCATAGTGGATATTTTAATTTTGTAGTGAATGATTCTAAAAAAAGAATTATTTGGGCAGCTCAATTTCGAGACCGGATAGTACATCATATACTCTATAGTATATTAAATCCAATTTTTGAGAAATCTTTTATATTTGATTCTTATGCTTGTCGGGAAGGTAAGGGAGTTCAAAAAGCAATAAAGCGTTGTCAAAAATTTATTCGAGTGGCTAGTGGAAGCGGAGGCTCAAAGAAAGATATTTATTGTTTTAAAGGTGATATTCAAAAATATTTTGACAGTATAGACAGAAAAATATTAAAACAAATTATTCGTAAAAAAATTAAGAGTCCGGGGTTGTTATGATTAATTGATTTAATTATTGATAGTCATATTGGAGAAAAGGGAATGCCGATAGGAAATTTAACTTCTCAATTATTTGCTAATATTTATTTGAATGAGTTTGACCATTTTGTAAAAGATTTTTTAAAAGTTAGATGTTATGTTCGGTATATGGATGATTTTGTTATATTAGATACTGATAAAATGAAATTATTTAAATTAAGAGACTTGATAAGAGAGTTCTTAAATGATAAATTAAATTTAAGATTGCATCCTAAAAAATCTGAATATTTTCCAATTATGAGGGGAATTGATTTTTTAGGATACGTTGTGTTTTGAAATTATGTCATATTACGTAAATCAACTTTTAAAAGATTTAAAAAAAGACTTCAAAAAGAATGAGAGAAAACAGAAGATGAAAATAAATGATCAATGCTGGATAAGACTTTTAAAGCTTACGAGTCATATTTTAGGCATGCAAGATGCAAAAGAATAATTAATAGTTTATATGAAAAATATTGAGTTATTATGTGAAAAGCGGCGGGTAACGAATGATAAAAAATATAACAATTAGATTGACAAATTCTTTTACATTTGGTAAAATGTATATATAATAATAAATTATATATTATGGTTGCTAAATTTATTTACAAGTTAAGAAAGAAGAATGAATTAACCCAAGATTTTGTTGCCAGTAAACTAGGGGTATCAAGGCCAACATATTTACAAATAGAAAAAGGAGAAAGAGAAATAACTGTTAAAGAAGCTAAAATATTAGCAGATGTTTTTAATATTAAGCTAAATGATTTTTTGGAATGTAAAGAAAAGGAAGTGGTGGTTGAATTAGAAAAAGAGAAAAAAGATTCTAAAATTGAAAATGAATTAAGAATTAGTGTGCCTTTTTTGAAAAAAGAAAAATTCAAAGAAGTATTGCTATATATTTTAACAAAAGTGGGTGGTAAGCCTAATATTGGGGAAACAGCAATATATAAACTGTTGTATTTTATTGATTTTGATTATTATGAAAAATATGAAGAACAACTGATTGGGGCGACATATATTAAAAATCATTATGGACCAACACCAGTTGAATTTAAAAAAATTATAGACGAAATGATAAAGAATGAGGAAGTAGAAAAAGTTACTAGTAAATACTTTGAGCACGATCAAAAGAAATATTTGCCTTTAAGGAGTCCGGACTTAACTAAATTAAAGGATGCAAGGGAATTGCAACATATTGATGAGGTTCTTGCTAGGCTAAGTGATAAAAACGGTAAAGAGTTGAGTAGTTATTCGCATGAAGATGTCCCTTGAATTATTACCGCGGAGAATGAGCCGATAAAATACAATGCGGTATTTTATAGAACAGAAAAAACATCAATAAGAAATTATGATGTCAAAGATTAAATATGTTGAAACATTGGAATTTCAAAAATATTGCATATAATGTAAAAATACCTTATGAAAAATTTTTATTTAGAAAAATTAAAAAACTCAATTAAAGGTAGAGTGTTTTTGTATATAGATGCTGCTAATTTAGAGCAATCGGTAAAAGATATATGAGTGAATGCAAAAGATGTTCCCGATAGTCTCAGAGGAAATTCAACAGACAATCTTTGCTATAGTATAGACTATACAAATCTTAAAAAAGCCTTTTCTTCGTTATGCGACCTAAGAGAAATGAAATTCTATACAGCAGATTTTGAAACGGAAAGCCACAGAAAGTTTTTATTTTTTATGGATAAAGCAGGGTATAAACTGTCCACTAAGAAAGTAAAAAACTATAAAGATCATACAATTGACCATCCGCATAGAAAAGCAAATTTTGACGTTGAAATTGCGGTTGATACTATTCTAAAAATTAATAAGTTTGATACGCTAATTTTATTTTCGGGAGATTGTGATTTTGAATATTTAATTAAAAAAATAAAAGGAAGAGGCAAAATTGTTATAGTTTTTTCTAGACAAGGGCATATAGCAAAAGAACTGCCACCGGTGAGCAGTTATTATTTCGATATAATTGATTTCAGAAAAGAGATTTTAAAAATAAATACTAAAAAAGATAAAGCAAAAAACCCTGTCATATAGACAGGGCTCTGCAGTTAATATCAAATGGCACTGCTGCCATTAGTAAAGATATTATAGCAAATTCTATAAAAAAGTCAAGTTCGCTCGATAAAGCATTGAGCAGAGGCCGAAAAAGAACCAAAGTAGGGCGTTTTTAACAGTTGCTGTGTGGGCTTGGACACATTGTTGCAAATTGGTGAAAAATTTGCTATATTATGGTTGTAGGAGAAATCCTAATTATTTGTAAATTTTAACTAAAAGATCAGCTATTTAATTAATAGAGGGTATCAAAATATTATGAAAATCATTTATTTTATTAATTTTAATCATTTAAATATACAAAAACAAGAAAAATCTTTTAAAAATTTAAAAGAGGGTTTTTGCTTAAATTAATTGGATAGTTGTTAAGAATATTATCATGTTAAATAATCCAATGGTAATTGGTATTATGCTTTTTGTTATAGGAAGCATAATAGGATATTTTGTAAGACAATATCTTGCGGTATCTAAGGCAGATTCAGTGGAAGCACAATTAAAAATTAAAGTGCAGGAAGCAAAAGATGAGGCAAAAGAAGTTGTCTTGAAAGCAAAAGAAGAAGCAGCTAAAATCTTAGAAGATATTAGACGTGAAGAAAAAGAAAGAAAAGAGCAGACAGATAAGATTGAAGGGAGATTGATCAAGAGAGAGGAGCTGTTAGACAGAAGACAAACCGAAATTGATCAAAATCAGAAAAAAGTTGAAGAAGATATATCTAAATTAAAAGTTATTAAGGAAGATATATTGAAGATGAAAGAGTCAGAAGAAAAGGTTTTGACAGAAATTGCTAATATGTCGAGAGACGAAGCAAAAAATGTTTTGATTCAGAAAATAGAAGATGATAGCAAACAAGAATTGCTATCAGCAATGAGAACACTAGAGAATAATAAAAAAGAAGAAATTGAGAAAAAAGTTAATGACATTATGATTTCTTCGATTCAAAGATATGGTCATGGTAATGCCAGTGAGCATTTAATTTCAACTGTTCAAATTACTTCCGAAGATATTAAAGGAAGAATTATCGGGAAAGAAGGAAGAAATATTCGTCATTTTGAAAAAGTATCAGGAGTAGAATTAATTATTGATGATTCCCCAGATTTGATTACTTTGTCATCATTTAATCCTATCCGTAGAGAAATTGCTAAAATGGCTTTAGAAAAATTAATTTTAGATGGAAGAATTCAACCTTCTAAGATTGAAGAAAAGGTCTTACAAGCTGAGCAAGAAATCAAAGAATTAATTAAGAAAGCCGGAGAAGAGGCAGTGTATGAAATTGGAATATTAGATTTGCCACCAGAATTAGTATTCTTACTGGGTAGATTAAAGTTCCGTACTAGTTATAGTCAAAATGTATTAACTCATTCATTAGAAGTTGCTATGTTATCTGGTATGATAGCCGCTGAAATAGGAGCTGATGTACTGGTGGCTAAAAAGGCAGGTTTACTGCACGATATTGGTAAAGCAATTGATTATGAATTAGAAGGATCTCATGTAGAAATTGGAAGAAGGATATTACAAAAATACAATGTTAAGGAAGAGATAATTAAGGCAATGCAATCTCATCATGAAGATTATCCAGTTGAAACAGTCGAAGGTGCTATTATTATGGCAGCTGACGCCATCTCAGCCTCACGTCCTGGAGCAAGAAAAGAATCTTTGGAAAATTACTTGAAGAGATTAGAAGATTTAGAAAGAATTGCTACTTCATTTAAAGAAATTGAAAAGGCTTATGCTATACAAGCAGGAAGAGAATTAAGAGTTTTCGTTTTTCCTGATAAGATTGATGATTATGGTACAGCCAAATTAGCAAAACAAATTGCTGATAAAATAAAAGAAGAGATGGATTTCTACGGAGAAATTAAAATATTAGCTATTCGAGAAACAAGAGTTATCGAATATGTGAAATAGCCAAAACCGCCGAAAGGCGGTTTTGTGATGAAAAATATTAATTTTTTAGATATGGTTAAGAGTTGAAACAAACAATTCAAAAAAGAAGTAAATTATTTTCCTGTTATAAGTGCCTTTTGCGTTTCTAATAGTAATCGTATAAAAGTTTTGAAAGACATATTGAAAAGCTCAAAAGATAATAAGTTTTCAAAATATGACAGGAAAATAGTTTGATTCAAAAATCCTTATGAAAAAATTATTTTAAAGAGCAGTTGTTTTGGCTTAAGCTATACAATTGTTACTTGTTTAAATAAAATACAAAAAACATATAATATTATATATTATGGAAAAGAAAGGATTGATAAAAAAGTATTAAATGGTATTTTAGAAAAAACAAAGATGTCAAAAGGTAATATTATTTGTTTTAATAAACCTAAGGTTTTAAATTTTGAAACTTTTAATATTTTTAAAAAAGAAATTAAGAGATATAAAATAGAAGATAGGGGGATAGTTAAAGAATACTTGTTATTAGATAAGAAAATTCAAAAAACTATAAATAATTTAAAGAATCAAGAAAGCTTAGAGGGTTTTGATTTTTTAATAAGCAAACTGAAAACAATCAAAAGTCCTATCTTGTGTTTGGTTTTGGATAACCAGATCCAAGGATTAATTGGTCCAATGAATATTTTTAAAGACGCGGATAATAATAAGATTGTTAGCGCTTTCTACTTTGGAGTTAGCAAGAGGTATAGAAGGCAAGGCTACGGGGAGTTGCTGTTCAAAAGCTTTGTTAACTTATGTTATTTACAAGGCATAAAATATTTTTTAGTTACAAATGGAGAAAAAAGTAAAGCAGCCATGTTTTATAAAAAAATGGGGGCTAAAGTTGCTAATAAATATTATAAAATCAAAAATATTAAAGAATTGTAAAAAATATATTGTTATGGTATAATAAACATAACAATAAAAATGACGGTATGGTTAGCAAAGCGCTTATTAAAAAAAGAGTTAATTCCGCGAAGAAATACTTAAAAATTATTCAGTATTTGAAACAATTTTCCAGAGAAGAGATACAGAAAGATGATATAGTAAGAGGGGCGGTTGAACGGTATGTGTATATAGTTTGCCAAATATGCATTGATTTAGCCGATATGATTATTTCTTTTAAAAAAGAGCGAAAGCCAATAAATTTTGAAGAAAGTTTTTCTATTTTAATGGAGGATAAAGATATTGATTACCGTTTGTTTAGCGCAATGGTAGAAATGGTAAAAATTAGAAATATGTTAACTTTTGATTATGACAAAGTTAATTATGATATTGTCTTTGATGTTTTAACAAATAAAAAAACAGACATCGATAGATTCATATCAATAATCGAAAAGAAAATATTAAAATAATAAAAAAACAATATGAAGGATATATACATAAAAGATGCTATTAATTTAATTGGTCAAGAAATTGATCTTTATGGTTGAGTAGAAACAAGAAGAGATCATGGTAAGATCATATTCATTGATTTAAAAGATTCAACCGGAGTAATTCAAACAGTTTGCGGTCCTTGGATGGGAGAGGACTATTCTTTAGTTGAAAAAGTTCGAACCGAGTGAGTTTTGAAACTAACTGGGCTAGTTAAAGAAAGACCAGATAATATGAAAAATGATAAAAATCCTTTAGGTGGAATTGAATTTGAAGTTAAAAAAGTTGAAATTTTGAATGAAGCTAATACTCATCCTTTTGATGTTTATGGCGATGGCCGTGATATTGGGGAAGAGATAAGAATGGGTAAAAAATATTTGGATTTGAAAAGACCAAGAATGAAAGACAATTTAAAAAAGAGAGCTTTGGTTTTTAAATTTATTCGTGATTATTTATATAACAATGATTTTTTGGAAATTGATACTCCATATTTAACTAAATCAACTCCAGAAGGAGCTAGAGACTTTTTAGTACCCTCAAGATTAGGTGCTGGTTTGTTTTATGCATTGCCTCAATCACCCCAGCAGTATAAACAAATGTTAATGGTTTCTCAGGTTGAAAGATATTTCCAAATCGTACGTTGCTTTAGAGATGAAGATCCAAGAGGTGACAGACAGCCAGAATTTACACAACTTGATATTGAAGTAAGTTTTAAATCTGAAGAGCAAATATTGGATTTGGTAGAGAAAATGATAAAAGAAATAGTTGATAAACTATATCCGGAAAAACATTTTACCCAATTTCCTTTTCCAAGAATTGACTATACCGAGGCAATGGAAAAATATGGATCAGATAAGCCGGATATTAGGAAAGATAAAAACGATACAAATGAATTAGGGTTTGCTTTTATTGTTAATTTCCCAATGTTCGAATGACATGAAAAGCAATACAATGAAGATGCAAGATTTGTAGCAGTTCATCATCCTTTTACAAAGATAAGATTTGAAGAGGGATTAAGTAAGGAGGAAAGAATAAAATTAATTCAAGAAAAAACCAAAGAATTAAAAGCTTTTCAATATGATGTTGCTTTAAATGGCTATGAAGTTGCTGGTGGTTCTTTAAGAGAAACAGATGCAGATATTTTAGAATCAGTTTTTGTTAAATTAGGCAATAAGGCGGAAGATTTTAGAAATCAATTCGCTCACTATATAGAGATGTTTGGTTATGGGGTACCACCTCATGGTGGTGTGGCCTTTGGTCTGGATAGATTATTAATGGTGTTACAAGGAGAAGATAGTATAAGAGAAGTAATACCATTTCCTAAGACTGGAGATAATCGTGATTTGATGATGAATTCGCCATCAAATGTTGAAGAGAAACAGTTAAAAGAATTAAATATAAAAATTAATAAATAAAATATCATGGAAAATAGAAATGAAAGAACCTTGGTTTTGTTAAAACCAGATGCAGTGCAAAGAAATTTAATTGGAGATATTGTCTCTAGATTTGAAAGAGCAGGTTTAAAAATTATTGCAATGAAATTTTTATTACCAACAAAAGAACAAGCATACAAACATTATGTTAAAAATCCAGAAGAAATAACAGCTTTAGGTAATAGGTCAATTGAAGGTAAAAGAAAAAATGGAGTTGAGGTAACAGAAGATCCTACTACTTTAGGACAAACGATTATTGATTGTTTAGTAAATTATTTATCTCAGAGTCCAATTGTTGCTTTGGTTTTAGAAGGGTCTAACTCAATACCGATTGTTCGAAAGATTGTTGGTTCAACAGAACCATTAAATTCTGATGTCGGAACAATTAGAGGGGATTATACCATTGATTCATATGCTTTAGCGGATGTAGATAAAAGGGCGGTTCGAAATTTGGTACACGCTTCAGCTAATGAATTTGATTCGAATTATGAAATTCCAGTATGATTTAATGAAAATGAGATTTATACATATAAAAATGTTAGAGATGCTGTTTTGTATGATTAATTGCTGATATATAGGAAAACCGCGATAAATCGCGGTTTTTTGATTGAAAATATGCGTAGAGGGAGAGCTTTCTCTCCCTCTACTAACCAAGTAAAGAAAGGAGGACCGTATGAGAAAAGAACATAGGGATATTATACATGGAATTTTTTAAAAAATCAAGTGTTGACTTTTAAAAAATTATGCTATACTTTTAGTAGACTAGGACAAAGGTAAAGAGAATTGAGTAAAAATTTTTAAGGAGGTTCTATATTTTGTTATCTCGTGGGATAATGATGCGAACCACCACTTATTTTTTTTAAAATTGCTCTTTTATTTGTCCTGGTTTTTTAATTGATAAAAATATGTTTATTTGGTAAGATTATGGTAATTATAAATATATGTGATGGATACAAAAAAAGAAAATAAAAAACAAAAAGTTATTGTTGGTATGTCAGGCGGAATTGATTCGGCCATGACGTTATATTTATTACAAAAAAGCGGATTTGATGTTATGGGGGTTTCTTTGAGGTTTGGAGTTTGAGACCATGAAAAGAATTTATTAAAAGAAAATGTTTGTTGTAGTAGTGGTGCCTTTTTAATTGCTAAAAATATTTGTAATTTTTTTGGGGTACCATATGAGATTGTTGATGTTAAAGATGACTTTCATAAAAAAGTTGTAAAGTATTTTATATCTGATTTGAAAAAAAATAATACACCTAATCCTTGTGTTATGTGTAATCATTTAGTTAAAATTCAAAAACTAATTGAATTAAAGAAAAAGTATAAGGCGGATTTTGTTGCAACCGGACATTATGCAAAGACAGTTTTGAATAAAAAAACAGGGGAAGTAGAATTAAAGACATGTAAAGATAGGAAAAAAGATCAGACTTATTTCTTAAGCTATTTAACTCAAAAACAATTAAAGTGCTTGAAATTGCCATTAGCAAATTATTTGAAAGAAGATTTATATAAAATGGCGAATAAATTAAATTTAAAAGTTTTTAATAAAACAAAGCAAAGTCAAGATTTTTGTTTTGTGGCTAACAAATCTTTTAATGATTTTTTAATTGAAACTTTTGGGAAAAAGGTAGGAGATATTGTAGATGAAAAGGGGAATGTTTTAGGTAAGCACAATGGATTGTATTTTTATACAATTGGACAAAGAAAGGGGATTAACTTATCTAATGGTCCTTTTTATGTTTTTGAAAAAGATTTGAAAAAGAATATTCTTTTTGTTACGAAAGATAAAAAAAGAATATTTAAAAAAGAATTTTATGTAGAAGACTTTAATTTGATTAATACTTTTAAAAATGATAAAATTGAGTTAAAGGTACAAATACGATATGGAGATAAGAAGAGTAAATGTAAAATTAAGATATTGGAAGGTCGAAAAATTAAAGTTTGTTTGGATAAACCAAAAATGGCTATAACTCCTGGGCAATTTGCTGTTTTCTATGATGGAAATAGATGTTTGGGAGGTGGCAAAATTTGTTAAATAATTAATATGAATACAATATATGTAGTTGGTACACCAATAGGTAATTTAGGTGATATGACAATCCGGGCAATTGAGATATTGAAAAATGTAGATATAATATTATCGGAAACCCCAACAGTAACAATGAAAATGTTAAATCATTTTGAAATTAAAAAACCAGTTTTTAGTTTTTTTCAAAATCCAAATGAAAAACAAATTGAAGATATATTAAAATGACTAAAAGAGGGGAAGGATTTGGCCTTGGTAAGTGAAGCGGGCACGCCAGGAGTATCTGATCCGGGGAATAAATTAATAAATGATATTTTACTAAAAAATAAAGATATTAATATTGTACCAATTCCCGGAGCTTCAGCTATTGTATCTGCTATTAGCGTATCAGGTGTCAATACTCAGAAGTTTGCTTTTTTTGGTTTTGTACCAAAAACAAAGAAAAACAAATTTTGAAAAGAGATGTCTGATTTTGATGGAGCGGTTTTGTTTTTTGAATCCCCATTTCGAATTAAAAAAACTTTAATTGAAGTTAAGGAAAAAGTTGAGAATAAAAAACAAATTTTAATTTTTCGAGAATTGACTAAGAAATTTGAAGAAATTATACGTAGTGATTTCGAAAATTTAGAGAAGGATATTAAAGATTTGAAAGATAAAGGCGAATTTACTATATTATTAATTTAAAATATATTTATGGGAAAAATACCTAAAATTAAAGATGTTAAATCTTTGCTAATGACAGTAATGGATCCGGAATTAGGCATTGATGTTGTAAGTTTAGGATTTATTAAAAAAATTGAAGTTTTGAAAAATAAAATTAAAATATCAATGGTATTAACTTTTGCGGGATGTCCATTTGTTAGCATGATGATTTCTGATATACAAAAAGTATTAGAAAAGGAATATCTTGAATATATTGTTGAAGTGAAAATTTTGAAACAAAAGTGGACACCACCTAAGTCATTAAAATTTTAAAAATTAAACTAAATATTATGCATTTTAAAGAAAATTCTTTTTGTTATTTAAATGGTAAGATTGTTAAATTAAAAGACGCAAAGATTTCGCCTTTTGATTTAGGGTTTGCAAGAGGTTATGCGGTGACGGAAGTTTTGAGAGCATATGATGGTAAAATCTTTTTATTTGACGAACATTATGCAAGATTAAAGAACGCAACAAAGACGTTGAAGATAACATTAAAAGAAAGTAAGGAGGAGTTGAAAAATATTATGTTAGAATTAATTAAAAAGAATAAATGCAGTAATGCTAAAATTAAATTAGTTTTAAGCCCAGGGATTGGAAAAACTGACTTAGATTTAGGCAATAATGAAACTTTATTTGTTTATGCTCAGGAATATATTGATTTTCCTTCTTCATTTTATACTGATGGAATAAAATTAATCACGGCTAAATTTAAAAGAAATTTAAGCGAAGTTAAATCAAGTGACTATATAGAGGCAATAAGATTAAGGGGCGAGATGAGTAAAAAGAAGGCAGGCGAGATCTTGTATATATTAAATGACTATGTTTTTGAATGCTCAACCAGTAATATTTTTATGATAAAAGGAGATACTTTGATAACTCCAAAGATTGGCGTTTTGATGGGTGTAACTCGTGGCTTTGTGGTTAATTTTGCAGGTAAAATTATGAAGGTTGTTGAGCGAGATATTAAGTTTTCTGAGCTGATTAAAGCGGACGAAGTCTTTATTACCGCAACAACTAAGCAGATAATGCCAGTAGTCAAAATTGATGATTTTGTTATTAAAAGTGGTAGAGTTGGGAAGAAAACCATTGAATTACAAAAGCTATTTAATAGTACGAGGGATAAGAAGTTACAATCGTTGACTAATAGGTAATTATGTGATAATATACAAATGTTAAATAAAAATTATTATATTATATATTATGGCTCGAATTTGTGAAAATTGTGGCAAAGGCCGCAACAAAGCGACTTCCTGAAAAAAGATTATGTCAAAGTTGGATCCAACGGATAGATACTTTCAAAAGCCTAATCTTCACGAAGTTAAGCTAAAAAGTGGAAAGAAAGCCAAGGTTTGTACTAAATGTCAAAGAAAACTTGGAAGAGAAGATAAATTAAAATAGTCTATATGAGTTAAGCTTCAAAATATTTGTTTTGAAGCTTAATTTATTTTTCGGACTGTAGTATAACGGTAGTATTTGCCCTTGGGGTGGGTAAGACCCGAGTTCAACTCTCGGCAGTCCGACAAGATGATATATGGCCGCCCCCAGATTTTATAAATTTTGTTTTATGATAATAATTTTTTGTTTATCTTCTTCGTTCTTTTTTTCTTTTCGGTACTTGTTCAGAAGCCCATTTTTATAAATATCTAGATATTGGTTAAGAGATAGGTTATAAAATTCTATGTTTTCTAGTTTTTCTTTTTTAAATTGGCCTTCGTGAATATCGGTGAGTTTTTGTAATTCGCTTATTTTTAATATAGAAATAGGAATATTGTGGCCATTAAATTCTTGCCAATGAGTGGCATCAATTTTATAACCCAAACTGGGCAATATATTGTTTTTAATATTATCTCAATGAGAAGAGAATTCGTTATCCGAGATAATCAAATCTATGTCATTAATTAATCACTGTTCGCTAATAAGTAGGCTCAACCCTAACGAGCCATAAGCGATGGGCACTATATTTATTTCGTTTAATTTTTTTGTAAGTTTTAAAAAAATATCTAAAACTTTTTGGTTATGCGCAATTCGAAACATATTTATTGAATTAATTAGGATTGTTATATAGTTATATTGTATAGTATTTTGTATAAAAAATCTATATCGCTGGTTTTTGAAAATGTTTTAATTTGTTTCGCCACTTGTTATTTTTTTAAATTATTGGTATGATTTTTATAATTATTATAATATACATTTATGGGAATTCAAGATTGATTTAAAAACAAAAAAAGTAATGACGAGAGAAGTGAACAGTTGAAGGCTATTTACGATGATAGTCGTGAAAGAAATACAGCTAATCTAGCTAGTGACTTGGGTTTAGAATATGTTGATTTAAAAAAAGTTAATATTGAAATTCCGGCATTGAAATTAATTCAAGAAGAAACTGCCAAGAAGATTGGCATTGTTTGTTTTCAAATTCAAAACAAGCAATTGGCAGTCGCATGTTTGAATAAAAAAGAAGATGTTTTGGATGTTGTAAAAGGTTTGGAACAGGAAGGCTATTCAGTTAGATTATTTATTTGCTCAATTGCAAGTTTAGAGTTTGCTTTTGGAAAATATTCATTAGTCGATAAGCCAAGAGAAGTTATTGCTGATATGATAGATATTGGCAATTATGTTGGTTCGGATTTAGATAATTTGCAAAGTATTTTTGATAATTCTGACGAAAACAATGTTTCTTTTATTAACGCAACATTGTTTAAATCGGCAATTATGTTAGGGGCATCAGATATACATATTAGTCCAAAAGAAGAAAATGCGGTTATTAAATTTAGAATTGATGGAATGTTGTTTGATGTTGCTAGTATCAAAACAAGTTTGTATTTAAAATTAAGAGATAGAATTAAGTTGCTAGCAAGATTAAAATTAAATATTCAAGATAGGCCTCAGGATGGAAGATTTTCAATTAAAGATGGTGGTCAGGAATATCAATCAAGAACATCAGCAATACCAAGTTTGTTTGGAGAGATATTGGTCATGAGGCTATTAAGCCAAAAGGCTATTACTTTATCTTTAGGCGATCTAGGGTTGGATTTAGATGAAGTTAAATTAGTAGAAGGTATGATTTCAAGTCCTAATGGTATGGTATTGGTTACTGGACCTACTGGCTCAGGAAAAACAACAACCTTGTATTCTATTTTAAAAGAAAAAGCAAAACCAGGTGTTAATATTATTACAATTGAAGATCCAATTGAATATCAAATGAGTGGTATTAATCAAACACAGGTTGATGAATCAAAGGGGTATAGTTTTCAAGATGGCCTAAGATCAATTTTACGTCAAGATCCAGATACAATTATGGTAGGAGAAATTCGTGATAAAGAAACTGCTAATATTGCAGTGCAGGCTTCTTTGACCGGACATTTGGTTTTATCGACACTGCATACTAATGAATCGGCGGGAACAATTGCTCGTTTGATGGAATTTGATATTGAAAATGATGTTATTGCTTCAAGTTTGAAATTAATAATCTCTCAGAGATTGGTGAGAAAACTATGTCCTCATTGCAAAGAAGCTTATGAAATGGACGATGAAATGAAAAAAGAAATTGATAAAGCAATATCAATTTTATCACCAAAGAGTAATTTTGTAGCACCTAAAGAAATTAAAACATTGTTTAAGCCTAAGGGATGTAAACATTGTAATAATTTGGGATACAAAGGACAGGTTGGAATTTTTGAACTGTTGTTTATTAATGATGAAATTAATGAGATGATTAAGGGGAGAAATAGCATTTCTGATATTCGAGAGGTTGCTATTAAGCAAGGTATGGTTCCTTTGTTTCATGATGGCTTAGCTAAAGTACTAAGAGGGGAGACTTCAATGGAAGAATTAGTTAGAGTGTCAGGCGATATTGAATATGTTGCTTTAATGTTTGATAAATTATTAAAACAAAGCTTATCAAGAGGAATTGAAATTACAAAGGAAGAAAACGAGAATATATTAAAAATATTAAATGATAGAAGTAAAATCGAAAACTTAGTTAAAAGTTCAAAGTCAGGAGATGCTTTTGAAGTACTTTGTATTTTAGCCTTAATTTTTAATGCTTCGGATATTCATATGGAACCAGAGGACAAGGTTGTTAAAATACGTTATAGGATTGATGGTGTTTTGGTTGATAAATTGCAATTAGGAATTAATGAATATTTAGGAGTAATACAATATTTGAAAGATTTGATTTTGAAAGAGGAATCAAATGAATTAGTAAGTGAAGGGCGTTTTAAAATTAAAACAACTGAAGGTGACAAAGATGTTAGAGTTTCAATTATTCCTAGTGGTTTTGGAGAATCAGTTGTGATGAGAATTTTAAAAGCCAATATTGGTAGTTTGGATTTAACAGAATTAGGATTTTTGCCAGAAATGTTACCGACTTTGAAACAAATGATTTCTAGGCCAAATGGAATAATACTTGCTTGTGGGCCAACAAGTTCTGGTAAAACAACAACAATGTATTCTATTCTATCAAGATTAAATACACCAAATGTTAAAATTATGACAATTGAGGATCCAATTGAATATCAAATCAAAGGGATTGTTCAAACACAAGTTGATGAAAGCAAGAATTATACATTTTTAGAAGCATTGAAAAGTTTCTTAAGGCAAAACCCGAATATTATATTAGTTGGAGAAATCCGAGATGAGGAAACTGCTAAAGTTGCTGTACAAGCTTCTTTGACAGGACATTTAATTTTATCAACAATGCATACAATTGATAGCATTGGAGTAATTCCAAGATTGATTAATTTTGGAATAGAGAGTAGGGATTTATCCTCTAGCTTTAGCGGAGCTATTGCACAAAGATTAGTTAGAAAATTATGCCCTTATTGTAAGGAAGAAGATAAAGAAGAAATCGAGTATGTTAATACTGTTTTAGGATCTTTATCCAAAGAGATGAAGAAAAAGTTTGAATTCAGATTAAGCAAAGAGAAAAAAATATTTAAGGCTAAGGGGTGTGAAAAATGTAATTTTACGGGATATAATGGATTAATTGGTTTATTTGAAATTTTGCCAAGTGATACGGAAATAGAAGGGTTGATTGCAAGTAAAGCCGATAGCGTTGTTTTCAAAAATGAATTAGCAGAAAGAAGTTTGAATTTGGAACAAGATGGAATAATGAAAGTTATTGATGGTTCGACAACGATAGAGGAAATAAAAAGAGTTATTTAATTTTTATGAAAAAAAGTTTTACCCTAGTAGAATTAATGATAGTAATAGCAATCCTTGC
>CAZCTX010000010.1:0-17772 GCA_964502205.1 uncultured Candidatus Saccharibacteria bacterium | reverse complement strand
GTGCCGAGGGCGAGACTCGAACTCGCATGCTGTAAAGCACAAGTTCCTAAAACTTGCGTGTCTACCAATTTCACCACCTCGGCGTGTAAGTGTCCCCGACAGGACTCGAACCTGTAATCTCAAGTTCCGCAAACTTGCGCTCTATCCAATTGAACTACGGGGACAGAAATTTAGAGCTAAGTTGCTAAACCTAGCCAACATATTAAAACATAATTTTTTTTGTAATTTGATCAAAAGCATTTGGCTTTGCATCAGTAAGCTTCGAATACTTTGTAATTAAATACAAAACGTTTCTTTCGTCTTCTCGATGAAAAGGAACATATATTTTCAAATTAGGAAATGTATTAGGGATGATAGCTATTAGTAAAGCATTTTCATTTAAAGCTTCAATCCCGCATTTATCAACATTTTCTCATAAAACCTCTTGGTTCTGTATCTTTACACCTTTTTCATCGATTCTGAAATATTCTATCTTGCTGTTTTTTTGAATGATCATTACAAAGCCTAATATAACAATAAGAGCTAAAATTCAATTATTGTATTTATAGGCCATGAAAATTAATAAAGCCGATAAGCCAAATAAAAGTAAATAAAAAGCTGTGCTTTTTTCTTTTATTTCATATTTTCAATCAAGTGATTGAATATTAATGGCTTCTATTTCTTCAGGAACAATAACTTCTTCTATTATAGAGTCTTCAACTTGGTTATCAATTGTATTAATAGATTCAACAACGACATTTTCTTCCAATTTTTTTACTCTTTTTTTAGGCTTGGAAACGTCATCTTTTTTTTCTTTCCTGATTTTAATTTCCATGTATATATTTTATATATTATGTTTGTATATTATCATAATTTTATCCAATTTACAACCTATCAACTATACCTACCTTAAGCTCTTTATTGCCTTTACAAATTTCTCGCCGCGGTCAAATTCGTTCAAAAACATATTAAAACTTGAAGCTCCGGGTGACAAAACAATAAAATCATCTTTTTTACTTATTTTATAAGCCATCTCAACCGCATCATTCATTGTCTGTACATTACTGGTTACATATTTTTTAACATAATCCTTTTTCAAAACTTTCAACATTTTTTCTCCAGCTGTACCTTGGAAAATAAACAATCTAATATTTCTTTTTTCAAATTCCCGAGCCAATTTTTTCAAATCAAATCCCTTATCAACTCCACCTCATATAACAATTGGGTTTTCAAAACGATTTAACATATACAAATTTGCAACCGGATGAGTAGCGCACGTATCATTTATAAACTGTCGCCCATTAACATTTAAAACAAATTCCTGACGACCCTCTAATCCTTTGAATTCTTTTATTATTAAATCAACATCCTTCTTTTCAACCTGAAAATGTTTTGCGAACTGATAGACATTATCTAAATTATCTCCACTACTATATATAACCTTTGATTTTGCATTTTTAGCCATCTTTTTCAAATCTTTGTTAATGATCAAAACATCATCCTTTTTCTGGTATTTAAAAATTAAACTCTTTGCTCAGGCATAATCTTCAAAATCTTTATGCCAATCTAAATGCTCGGGCATAATGTTTGTTAAAATTGAGACATCAGGACTCTTCTTAACATAATTAGTATGATACAATTGGAAGCTAGACATTTCCAACACAACAATACTTTTTTCATCCAACTTGTCCATAAAATCAAAAGGAGATACCCGTATATTCCCTCCTAAAAATACCTTATTGTATTTTTTAAAAAAAGAATTTGTTTTAGCCCCAACCTCATGCTTTACTAAATCATAAATTAATTTAGTTGTCGTTGATTTCCCTTTTGTTCCAGTAATACCAATTACAAAAGCATTTGTATGCTCTAATAAAAATCCCATATCAGTAATTAGTTTTTGTTTATTCTTTTTAGCTAATTTATAGAATTCGCTTATAGGTTTCACCGCTGGATTTATTACAACCAGATCATTGTTTTTAAAATCATCTTTCAAATGCTCCCCCAAATGGTATTGTATGTCTTTGTATTTTTTTAATTTCAAAATTGATTTCTTTAAAGCAACTTTATCTTTCAAATCAGTAACTAAAACTTTAGCTTTGTTCTTGGCAAAAAACTTAGTTGCCCCAATGCCACCCCCATGAAGACCTAAACTTCAAATCAAAACCTTTTTGTTTTTAAGCATTTTCTCAAAGTCAATTTTCATATTGTGTTTTTAAGTATTTAATATAACTTTGGCTACTATATACATTCTAATATATTCTCTTGTTTTTTGCAACTTTTTATGATAAGATTTTAAAGAAAAGGAGGGTTGCCTGAGTGGTTAAAGGAACGGTTTGCTAAACCGTGACTGCCTAAAAGCGGTCCGTGGGTTCGAATCCCACATCCTCCGCAGATTTAAAACATAGCTAAAAACATTTAACAAATCTTTAAAACCCGCCCATATCATTAGGCTGGTTTTTTATTGTACTTTTATATTTTTTATGTTACATTATTATAACAAAAAATTAATATGTATTTATGGCAAAAAATAAAGCAAACATTAAATTCAAAATAACAATTGGTGGCTGATATCAACGCACAACATTGCATTTAACAGAAATTTATGATTTGTTTTCATCCGGCAAATCAATACTAGATCTAGATAAAAAAATCTTAGATGGATATAAGAAAAAATTTAACTTCATATCCGTCAAACGCGAAGCCGATTGCTTAGAACTTATAAAAGCAATAACAAAAGACGGAATAGAAATCAGATATTATGAAGATGGGCTTTATGTTTTGCAAAAAGAAGCATCTGATGTTCACCAAGCCGAAAAAGAACTAAGAGATTATTATGATAAAGTATTAAGCCCAGCCATAGCATATATTTTTTCCAAAGGCGCTCCAACACCAAAAGTATTAGCTAATATTAAAGTTGTCTACCCTGCCGGTATAGGTATTGTAGCAGAAAACGCAAAAGAATTTAAATTAGACGAAAAAATATTTGGAGAAGCTTACAGCCATTTAGAATCAAAAGATATTAATGTCTACAAAACTCCTAAATATATCATAGTTGTTTCAAAAGAAGATTTGCAACACATTGTAACCGAACTAATAGAAATGCAAATTTTCTTCCGAGAGTTTAAAGATCAACTCCAAAAATATTTAAACATCCATCGTAACGTCTGGGAAGAAATATCAAAAATAAAAGAACAAAAAGTAATAAAAGGTAGAGATGTTAGCGAATACAGAGCCAGATTAGATAGCTACCAAACAACCATAAATTTAATTAAGAACCGCATCAACCAAATGGGAATTTATATCAACACCCGAGCATCTATTTCAAAGAAACTTAACATCGAAAGCAGGCTTGTAGAATTATTTGAATATAAATTCGAGGTTCTTTCCGACTCCCTCTCTTACATAAAAGAAGTCTGAAACATGACTTCCGACTATTTGTCTTCCGCCATTCAAAACATTATTGAAATCAAATCCCAAAGTACGTCCAATGGTGTTAATTCCCTAAGATGAATTACCAGCATTAGCGTTCTCTCAAGTATTATTGGCTATCTTTCTATAAAAAGTATTCCAAATATAACCATAAAAGGTGTTTGATATTTTGTAGCAATATTAACAATAACTGTATTCCTTAATTCCTTAGTAGGTATTAGCTACAAAAATAAAAGCTATAAAATAAAATTTGGTAGTAGAAACGAAGACCTTTAAATTTAATTTTGACATAAATACAAAAAAATGGACAGTAAACGAAGAATAACCAACAATCAAATTTTCGATAGAATTCTCATCAAAACTCATTTGATTGGTTTTGGTGAAAACCTCCAAACAATTATTAATCAATATGTTAAGCCTAGTCACCAAGACGGTGATATATTAGCAATATCAGAAAAAGTAGTTTCTGTTTGTCAGAACAATGTTAGGCACATTTCAACTGTTAAAGTTAGCCTATTAGCCAAATTAATAACAAAATTTGTTAAAAAATATCCAAATGATATTGGCTTTTCCCTTCCCGCAAAAATGCAAGTAGCAATTGATATTGCTGGCTATCCCCGAATGCTATTAGCAGTTATTGTCGGTGGGATTCTTAAACTTTGTGGTAAGCCCGGATATTTTTGAAGAATTGCTGGTAACAGAGTTTCTGAAATAGATGGATTTAATCCGGATGCAATGTATCCATATACCGAATATGCTATCTTGCCACCCAAAAACCCAAAAGAAACATGCGATAATATAGAAAAAAACTTAAATATAAAAACAATAATAATTGATGGTAACAATATTAACACCGAAATCATTGCAAAAAGTAATAGCATTGATCTTGATAGCAAAACCCTTAGAGAGATTCTTCTGGACAACCCAATGGGACAAGACGATGAAATGACCCCATTTGTATTAATAAGGCAAAGCAATAATGAAGAATAAAAATAATAAAATAAGTATTAATTTTATCAATGCCCTACTTGGCTCAAGCTTATTAGCCATGTTGTTTTTCAATTGAAAAAATATTATTATATCGCTTAAAATACCGATATTTATATTTTCAATCCTCCTCATATTTTTTTACAAATATATAGTAGTTTTTTCAAAAAAATACCTTAGTTTTTTTAATAATTTATTTATTATCTTTATTCCAACGATAATTAACTACTCTCTTTTTCAAATTTTTTCTTCTAATAAAATAAAATTTGACAATCACTGGTTTATCTTAATATTTTTATCTGGCATTATTCCCCTTATCTATACAAGCACGTCAAGATTGATTGCCTATTTAAGTTATATTCTATGTCTTGTGTGATTTGTATTGGCTTTTAATATTCAATCTTTTGGTGGAAGCATATTAAGGCTATTATCTATCCTCTGTCTTTGCGGGTTTATTTTTGGCATTGCCGAAAGAATATCTCACACAAAACAACTTAAACAAATAAGCCAAACATGAAAAACAACCAGCATATTTTTTATTTCAATTTCCCTTACTTTTCTCGCTCTTAATATATTTGATAACCACAACTATTTTGATATTGGTGTATATATCTATAACTCTGTATATGCTCATGGATTGTTTCTTTTGCTTTTCTATTTAATGACAATAAGTATTTTGCTATATAATATTGTTTGAGATTATGTACATACAAAAAAAATACAACCTCAAGGGGCTATAATTTTTTCAACAGTCTTGCTCTCAACATTGTTGTATCTCTTAATTGATAATTATTTTGTAACAACTGAGCCATTGTATTACACAGTACTATATGACAAAGTGATTTGATTTTTATTTAATATTATCTTTATTATATTTATATCCTCTAACTTAATCTTCCAAAGAAAAAACAAACTAGCATGAATCTTTTATTCATTTTTACTAGGCATTTTCATTCTCAGCAAGTATTTTGTTGATACAATCTCTAATTTAAAAATTTAAATACCAGCCATATTGGCTGGTATTTTCCTATTTCTTTTTAGTATTTTTTGATTTGCCATCATTCTTTACTCCAATAATTTCATCAATTACTCCATAACTTAGAGCCTCTTCGCTTGACATTCAAAAGTCACGGTCAGTATCTCTTTCGATTTGAGTCATTGGCTTATTAGTATGCTTAGCTAAAATATTATTAACCTTTTCCTTAACTTTTAATATGTGCTTGGCCGATATCTCGATGTCTTTAGCTTGTCCTTCTGCTCCGCCCATTACTTGGTGAAGCAAAATTTCTGAGTTAGGTAAACTGATTCTCTTTCCTTTTTCTCCGCAAGCAAGTATTAGTGCCGCCGCTGAAGCAGCCATACCAATACAGATAGTAGAAACATCTGGTTGTATATATTGCATTGTATCGTAAATTGCAAGTGCAGCACTAACCGATCCACCTGGCGAATTAATATATAGTTTGATGTCTTTATTTGGATCTTCGTAAGCCAAAAACAACAATTGGGCAATGACAGTATTGGCCATATCATCATCTATTGGTCCCGACAGAAACACTATTCTATTCTGTAATAATCTAGAATATATATCAAAAGCCCTTTCGTACCCAGAAGGTGTTTTTTCGACTACCATCGGAATTAATTGTGCCATTATTTTTTTATCCATATTTTAAATTTAATAAAATTATTAAATTTTATTGACCCATTAAAAATTGAAACACTTTTTCATTTTTTAAAATCTCTTCACTGTAATTATTTATCGCATTCATATCAACATCTTGCATATTTGGATTTTGATAGCTAAACTCATTAATAATTTGTTGAGTCTTTTCGTGAATCTCTTCTTGAGTTACAGATATTTTTTCCAAATTAATTATTTCTCTTAGAATTAAGACATTTAAGACTTTTTTCTTAGCATCTTCGTAAATATCTTTCTTTATTTCTTCTTCCGTCTTCTTTATTTGTTGTAAATAATTATCAAACTCCATTCCCATATCAGTTACTCGGAATTTAATTTCTTCCAACATTCTTTCCACTTCTTTATTTACCAACACTTCTGGTAATTCAATTTTTATACCTTTTTGAATATTTTCTAAAATATTTAATTTGATTCTTTCGTCTTCTTGGATTTGTTTTTCATGTAATATCCCATCTTTTATGCTGTTTTTGAATCCTTCAACATTCTCGAACTTACCCAATTTCTTAACAAATTCATCATTAAGTTCTGGTATTTGTCTTTGCAATATTTTATTAAGAGTAACTTTTAAAACTCCTTTTTTGCCCTTTAATGCATCAACAAAGAAATCTTTTTTAAATTCAATTTCTATTTCTTTAGCTTCACCTTTCTTCATTCCTACCACCCCAGTATTTAATTCTGGAAATGATTGTTCTTTTGATATAATAAATTTGTAATCTAAAGCCTTTAAATCTTCTTGATTTTGACCGTCGACAACAACATCGTAGTTTATATCAACAATATCATTTTCTTGAGCCTCTCTCTCCAATTCAATAAAATTACTTCTTGATTCAAGCACTCATTTAATTGTATCTTCCATTTCTTTATCTTCAACCTTAACCTCTTTTTTATCCTTTAAAGCTTCTTTTGCTTTTTCTTTGTAGTTTTTTAAATTCAAAACTGGAATTATTTCAACAGTAATCTTGCACTCTGAAACTCCTTCTGGTTCAAGCTTAGTGATTAAGACATCTGGTTGCGATATTATTCCCAAATTATTTTCCTCAACATACTCAGGATATTTTTTTTGAATAGTTAATCTTAAGGCTTCGTCAAAGATATTTATATCCCCAACAGTTTGTTTTACGATATTGGCTGGCACTTTCCCAGCGCGAAAGCCATCCATCTTAATATTTCCGGCTAAATTTTCAGTTGCCTTATTGATTTGAGGTTCAACATCGCCTTTTTCAAATTCGAAAGTTATTTCAATTTTACTATCATTTAATTGTTTTTGTGTAGTTTTCATATTTAGCATTTAATAATTTATTAGTCTTCATTAGTTGACACCTCTGTTGAAGTAATAGAAGAATAAATCTTAATATTTCAACCAGTTAGCTTTGAAGCTAATCTTACATTTTGTCCGTTTTTGCCAATCGCTGCTGATAATAAATTAGGATCAACATAAACTTTTATTTCTCTTGATTCTGGTATTATTTCTGTTTCAGCGATTGATACTGGTGATAAAGCATTGCCAACAAATCTTGCTGGTTCTTCTGAATACTCAACCACATCTATTTTTTCATTAGCGATTTCTTCTGTTAAAGTATTGATTCTTACTCCTTTTGGGCCAATACAAGCGCCAACTGGATCAACGTCGTTGCTATTTGATTTAACAGCAATTTTTGTTCTAAATCCTGGCTCACGAGCAGTTGCCATTACTTCAACGATTTTTTCTTGTAATTCTGGCACTTCCATGGTAAGCAACTTCTCAATAAAAGCTGGATGAGTTCTAGACAATAGAATCATTAATGTTCCCCCGGACTCTCTCATTCCTAAAGCCAAAAACTTTTTTCTCTCCCCAATTCTAAAGCTTTCGTTTGGAATAGCTTCTTTGGCTAATAAAAGACCTGACGCCTTACCTAAATTAACATAAACATTATTCCCTTCTATTCTTTGAACCGTTCCGGAGACTAATTCATTTTCTTTGTCTTTGAATTCATCCAAAGCCAATGTTTTTTCTAGTTCTCTAATTTCTTGAATTATAGTTTGTTTCGCTGATTGAGCAGCAATACGAGTAAATGTTTCGTCTGCTTCAAGCGGAGTTACGATTTCATCTAAAATATTAATTGTTTTATGATCTTTTTTAGCATCTTCAATTAATATATGCTTATCTGGATTGAATCTTATTTTTTTATCACCAGACTCAATATGATCATCTTCTTCTATATATTGTTCTTCCTCATCTAAAGCTTCTTCCTTGAGCATACTTTTATCAACCACAATCATAACTTTGTAAAATTTAACTCCCCCTGTCTCTTGGTCAATTTTTGCTCTAATAATTTCGCCCTTCTTCAAATGTTCTTTTTTATAGGCTCTAGCAATAGCCAATTCTATAATTTCCCATATCTTTTCCTCGGGAAAACCTTTTTCAGTGGTTATTTGTTTAACCGCTGCCTTTACATCGCGTAAATCTAACATATGTATATTTTAATATTTTTCTTAAATTTTTTGAAACAGATCGCCCGTAGGACGACCTGTTATTTAACATTATTATATTCTAATTATAGCATAAAACAAAAGAATGTCAAGCAAAAAAATTAACTTTGCAATGCCTTTCTTATTTTATTTTTAGTACTATTCATTCTTGCAAATTCTAACCATTTCTTGCTCGGCCTTTGTTTCCTATCCGTTATTATTTCTACAATATCTTCGGATTTCAATTTGTAATTCAAAGGCACTAATTGATTATTGACTCTTGCCATTTTGCATGTATTCCCTATATTTGTATGTATTTTGTAAGCAAAATCAATTGGCGTTGAATCTTTTTTAAGATCAATGACATCTCCCCTTGGGGTAACAACAAATATTTGTTCAGCCAAAATATCTTTCACTAAAATATTAAATAAATCTTTTGTGTCAACTTTGCTGAAATCAACACTTTGTAAATTTTTATATAGTATACTTGCTCCACTAACATTCTGTCTTTTCGTATATGCCTTTGTGTCTTTACTTAAATTATACAATCAGTGTGAAGCAATGCCATATTCATTACTCTGATACATTTCTTGGGTTACAATTTGGACTTCAACAATTTGATTGTTATTTGTTAAAACAGTTGTATGAATTGCCTGATAGCCATTTACTTTTGGAAATGATATATAGTCTTTTAGCCTATTTTGTACCGGGAGTCACAATTGATGAATTAATCCTAAAGTTGAATAGCATTCTCCAACAGTATTAACTATTACCCTTAAAGCAATAAGATCATATATTTTACTAAAATCCCCTTCCTTTAGATATTTTTTATAAATGCTAAAGAAAGATTTTTTTCTAAATTGTATTTCAATAAAATTTAAATTATTTTCTCTCAAGCAATTCATCAATTCATTTCGCGCCTCAACCAAATATTTTTCGAGTTCATAATATTGGCCAATAACCCTGTTTTTTATTTCAGCAAATTCTTTTGGATGAACATATGAAAATGACATTTCTTCAAGTTGCTGGCCGAGGAAATTAAAACCCAATCTTTTACAAATCGGCGCAAAGATTTCCAAAGTTTCTTCGGCATTTTCTATTTGGCTTGTTTTGCTTAAAGCTCAAATAGATTTCATATTATCCAGTCTATCAATAATTTTAATTAATATAACACGCACATCTTTTGCCGATGATAGTATTAAATTTCTTAAATTTTCTAATCTATTTAATGTTTTGTTTTTGTAATTAGCTTTTCTTTTCAAATTAGCTAAATGAGTAAGGCTTTCTACCAAAAAAGCAACATCTTCGTTGAATTCGCGCAATATATCTTCTTTTGTAGTATTGGTATCTTCAATCACATCATGCAATAGAGCTGATGCTATTGCGTTTGCGTCCAGTCTTAATTTTGAAGTTTCAATCGCTACTCTTAGGGGATGCAGTATGTAGTCTTCTCCACTCTTTCTTTTTTGGCCCCTATGCTTTTCTTCGGCAAACAAAAAGGCCCTCTCAATGATTTTTATATCTTGATCCGAAATATTATTCTTTAGATTGTTGTATATTGGTTGTAATGTCGGTATCATAATCACATTCTTTATTCGAACATTTTTTTATTTTTTTATTTTTAGCAATCAACGGATATCCGCACTTAGGGCATTTATCCTTTGAAGGTTTTTGATTTACGATAAAATCGCATTTTGGATATTGATCGCATCCATAAACACTTTTTCCTCTTTTTGTCCTTTTTCTTACAATATTACCTTTCTTACATTTTGGACAAGGAATATTAAGTTCGTTTATTGATTTAGTAAATTTACATTTTGGAAAACCAGGACAAGCCATAAATTTGCCAAAGCGACTCATTTTAATAACCAATGTTGAACCGCATTCAGGACAAACTTCGTTAGTTGTTTCTTGGTTAGTTAAATCAACTTTTTCTATTTTCTCATATTTTTCCTGTAAATTTTTTTCAAAAGGAAAATAGAAATCATTTAATATTTTATCTCATTTTGCTTTTTTCTCCGCAACATTATCCAGCTGGTCTTCTATTTTCTTCGTTAACTCGAAATCCGCAATATCAGGAAAATTATCGACTAGCATGTCGTTTGTCTTTATTCCAATTTCAGTTGGAACAAAGGCGTGACTATCATTATAATTCACATAGCCACGCTCAATTAAAATTGAAACAATTAAGGCATACGTTGATGGTCTGCCGATCCCATATTTTTCTAATGTTTTTATCAAAGACGCATCATTAAATCTTGCTGGTGGCTCAGTAAAATGTTGCTTTGGTTTAATTTCTTGAACCAAAACATCATCTTTCAAATTAATATCTATTAGATTGTCACCATCTAAAATAGGCATTATTTTAAGAAAACCATCAAATTTAATTATTTGTAAATCTGTTTTGAAATAGTATTTTTTATTTTTATCATCACACCTAACAATAATAGCTTGTTTTTCAATACTTGCATCCTTCATTTGACAAGCCACAAATCTCTTCCAAATCAAATCATAAATCTTAAATTCATCAGTTGTTAAAAATTCTTTTATATCTTCGGGCGTACGATAAACGTCAGTTACGCGAATTGCTTCGTGTGCTTCCTGAGCAAGTTTTGATTTCGATTTATATACGTTATATTTATTTGGTATATATTTGTCCCCAAAAGAACTTTTAATAAAGTCCCGGGCATTTTCAATCGAACTAGTAGACAGATTTAAAGAATCAGTTCTCATGTAAGTTATCAAACCAATATGTTTTCCTTTAATATTTATACCTTCATATAATTTTTGGGCAACCATCATGGTTTTTTTAGCAGAAAATCTATATGCTTGGTAAGCTGATTGTTGCAACGTGCTAGTGGTAAACGGCGGATAAGGTTTTTTAACACTTAAAGCTTTTGTTATTTCTTCGATAACCCCGTTCTTGCCGTTTAGATCTTTTTTAATTTTTTCAACATCGGTCTCTTTTTTAAAATAAAATTTATCTAAAATATCAGTATCAATTTTAAATAAATTGCCCTCAAAAATTGTTTTATTTTTTTTAAAAACCCCATCTATACTCCAGTATTCTTCACTTTTAAATTTTTCAATTTCTCTTTCTCTCTCAACAATGAGTCTTAAGGCTGGAGTTTGAACTCTTCCGGCTGATAATCCTTTAAATAGTTTTTTTCAAAGAAATGGCGAAAGTTTATAGCCAACCAGCCTATCAAGGATTCTTCTTGCTTGCTGGCTCAAAACCATATCCATATCTATCTTTCTTGGATTTTCCAACGCTTTATTAATCGCCTCCGGGGTTATTTCGTGAAAAGCAATTCTTTTATACCCATCATCAATTTTCAAAGCCTCTTTTAAATGTCATGATATAGCCTCTCCTTCTCTATCCTCGTCAGATGCCAAAATAACATTATCATATTCTTTTAGTTCTTTTTTAAGAGAATTTACAAACTTAATCTTATCTTTTGGCACAATATATTTTGGTTCAAAATTATTTTCCAAATCGATTCCTAAAGTTGATTTTGGCAAATTGCGAATATGTCCCATTGAAGCAATCACCTTATACTTTTTGGCATCCAAAAACGACCCAATAGTTTTTGCTTTTGCCGGACTTTCTACAATTACCAATGTTTTCATGACAATATTTTATAAATTAATTATTTTCCCTATTATACCGCTTAACATTAAAATAGTCAACCTTTTACAAATTCATTTCGTTAATTATATCTTCGCCCGAATCAACCATCTTTGCTCCTTCTTTAATTAATCAATTTGTCCCCTCTCCATTTTCAATAAGTATATTATTTGGAATTACAAATATATCTCTGTTTTGTTCTTCGGCAAATCGAGCGCTAGCCATTGTCCCACCCTTTCTTTTGGCTTCAACTAATAAAACTCCCTTTGACATTCCAGTTATAATTCTATTGCGTTCTATAAAGTAATACTTTTCTGGAGTAAAACATATTGGGTATTCACTTACAACTGCTCCTCCATTTTTAATAATTTCTTTTGCCAATCAAATATTTCTTTTTGGTGCAAAATGAGCAAAACCAGATCCGATAACTCCGATTGTTTTTAAGCCAAACTTAAGAGCATTTTTATGCGAACAGGAGTCTAACCCAATTGCTAATCCGCTAATAATATTAACATCTACCCCATTCAACTCACGTATGATTTTTTCAACCGCCCTTTCGCCATAATCAGTTGGATGTCTTGAACCAACTACAGCCAAGTTTGTTCTTTCGTTAAAGCATTTTGTATCACCCTTCACGTAAATACCTAATGGTGGAATATAGATTTCTCGCAGTAAAGTCGGATAATCATTATCTCAAAAAGTTAGAATTTTAACATTATTACGAATTAATCTTTCGTATTCCAAATCAACATTCAACTTATTTCACATAATGTTATCTCTTATATTTAATTTTCTCATAACTTCCGATATCCTACTATATATATGTTCAAACTTTTTATACTCATCAATAACTTTCCATAACTTAATAAAGTTATGTCTTAAGCCAATTCTTAAAATATTAAAATATTTTAGCTCGGTCATTGTATTTTTTTAAAAAATTTGTTACAATCTCTTTAATAAAGTATATCATTTTTTTCAATAAATATCATGCCTGAAGAAAACCAAAATACAAAACAGCTACCTTTCGGACTTAAGCCTCTTTCATCTTTTCAAAAGAAGCTATCGATTTACATAGTTTTAAATTTAGTTGTCATAATAACCGCTTCGGTTTTTCTGTCTCAAATTGGTGAAAAAATAAAAAGATCAAGCGACATGATATCGGCTTTTAAAGAGAATCAAACTGGTGCAAATGTTTTAATGGAATACATTGCTAAACTCGAAAGAGATAATCGACTGGTCGAAACTGATTTCAACAAATATCAAGCTCTTCTTTCGGATATTGAAGATATCCCAGTAATTAAAAAACAAATAGTTGATATTGGCATTAAAAATAAAGTTGATCCACTGCTCAACATTCTGACCCTCAATCCTTCGAAAGAAAGAGAACAGTTAAGTTACGGATTTGTTCTTTCAATATCCGGCCCATTTGATCGCGTTATTAAAACATTTAAGGACATCAACAATCTCAATATTTTAATCACTTTTGATCAAATTACATTTGATAAAAATCTTCCAAAGAGCATCGAGAAGGTTCTTGAAGAAACATCTATACCAAAGGGCGAAGACGTAACAACAACCAAAACAACGGTTAAGCGGACAACAACCACAAAACCAACAGAAATTTTTAAAGTAAGCGTAATTGGCAAGATATATCTTAAGGAAAATATAAAAACGCAAAATAATGAAACAAAATAGCAAAACAATAAAAATTAACCTATATATTACAGTCTCCCTTTTGCTTCTTTTTCTTTTTATTTTTTTTATTTCAACTCGCATTGTTTTTATTGTTAATAGCGTTGAAAAAATTTTGATTGATCCTAAAACCAATAGTCAAACACAAAAAAGCTTTAATATGAATGAGTTTAATGATCTTAAAAAAAGGATGCCTCTTGACTAAGTCTGGACATTATAGAAAAAATATGATAGTATTTTTATAACTTACGGACGTGTAGTTCAGTGGTAGAACGCTGTCCTGATAAGACAGAGGTCGGAGGTTCGATCCCTCCCACGTCCACCAATAAAAAACAACCGATTATTCGGTTGTTTTTAATTTCTCGGATCCATTTTAATTGTATCATTAAAATATCTAGGTATAATATGACAATGGGGTCTATGTTTTACCAGTGATTCTGCTGCCTCTCCTTGGTTAATAAGCAAATTATATCCATCTGCGTTTATTTCTTTGACTAATTTTTCTGCAACAGTCCTAGTTTTTATCATGAAATCAGATCATTCTTCTTTTGACATTTCAAATACATTCTCGTAATGATTTTTAGAAATGCAGACTAAATGATTCTCAGCAATTGGGTTTATATCAAAGAAAGCTAAAAAATCTGCTTCTTCAAAATATTTTTTTGAAGGCACAATACCTTGAGATATTTTACAAAATATACAATTTTGTTCTATCATATTATCAATTAATTAATTTGGTTTTTATTGCAATTCTTTTATAATCAACACCAACTGGTCAACAACTTTGTAGTATTAATGTTTTTTCATCGCTATTAGGTGGAAAAATATTTTCTGTATAACCCTCTCCTTTTGGATATGGTAGAAATATTGCCTTATCAACCACTTCATAAACAAAAGCTTTTTGTTTTCAGAAAACATGTATTTTATCCCCAGTAACCAATTCGTTTAATAATGAAAAAACCGCCTTGTATTTTCCAGGCTCCCAAGGATATCTGGAGCTATGCCCTAAAACAATAGAATACTCTCCTCCTGGATAGCTGGTTGTCGGGTATACGACAACGCCATTCTTTAAGCTGGCATATATTTCTTTTTTATTTTCAGAGCTAACAGTTCAAATAGGAGCCTTGATATCAAACTTAGGCAACACCAACAAGTCCTGAGTCATAGCTTCTGCTGGTATTTCAGGTAAAGGCTCCCTAAATATTATCGGGTTATTAAAATTTAATGTTTCTTTTATCTTTCCGATAACATTAACGTTTTCTATTTTAGAACTAAAGCTAATTGGTCTTTTTAAACTAAACAGAATAGTTTCGCGAAAATGAGTTATCTTGTATTTTAAAATAGAATATATAGCATTTATTGAGAACAGCATAAAAAGAACAGTAAAACATACTGAAAAGATAATAAAAAATCTTTTTAAATTAATTAACCAATTTTTCATATATACTATATTATATAGTAGGTATCTTGATTTGGTAAATAATACGAGTCATATTATTTAAAAGAAAACCTAAAGCAATTATTAAAACAAAGGCATTTTTCAAAAACAACTTTCTCTTGAAAGAATTTGAAATACTGTTTTCAGAACTTATATTTATTATACCAAATATTCCCAAAAATAAAAGGCCTAACCCAAAGCTATTATTTACAATCTTGATAGTCGATGGTTTTACAACTTCGCTTACCAATTGTAAGCCCAAAGCTAATTCTTTATTTGCGTTTTCCGATTGTTGTTTAATTATTGGTGCAATATTTGTGATCAACGTAACTTCATTTTTCTTTTTAACATCGACACTTTCTGTTGCATTTATCATTTTGCTCTCAGCTATATCTACTTTTGTGGTTGTCGTATTAATTGTAGTAGTTGTTTTAAGTGTTGTACTTACAGTGGTTTGTATCAAAGGTTTTGTTGTCGTAGTAAAAGCTTGTGGTTTCGCGACAATTTGTTTTTCGGCACCAAACATTTGCACAACCACAGTTCTGGATTCCTTGGTTGTTGATGTAGATCCGCTGAGTATTGCGACTCCAGTTTCTTTGTAATTAGGATTTAATATGTTTTCTTTGTGACTTGGAGAATTTAATCAAGCCTGTACAGTTTCCTGGTCGTTAAAAAAATTTAACGCCAAATTCTCACCCGCGTATTTATAATCATACTTTGCGCTTGCAATTCAATCTCACGGCGCTTTCCCTTCTGGGCTATAATGATTGAAATAATCTTTTTCTATCATGTCTTGGGCTTTCAATAGAGCCGCTATATCTAGCTTCGGATTTTCAACCAAAGGATCTAAACCATAATTAACTCTTATCTTATTAATCTCGGTAATAATGTTGAGTGTGTTTAAATTAGCAGTTATATTATTTTGTCTCAACAAATAACAATTAATAATTTGAAAACCAGTGTTAAAGAAAAGCATCAATATTAAAATACCAACAATGCAATTTTTTGTTTGCACCGGTTGATAGCCATTCCTATTATTAAATGTGAAATATTTCTTTAAAAAATTAATCATATTTAAAGCTTATTATATAAATATATTATACACCTAAAAACCGAAAATGTCAAGCTATTCGTTGATTATATCTCACAAAATTTCCCCTAACCTCTTGTTATCATGCCTTAGTAAATTATTTTTACGAGCGAAATCATAAACTCTAACATTTAAGTTTTTATAAATTCTAAAATCATTTTTATTAAACCTAACAACTTGCTTCTTCTCCTTCTTATATATTTGTACAAGTCGTGTTGGTATTTTTTTATAATCATTTAAAATAAGATAATCAAAGCACTTTTTACAAATATATTTCTCTAACGTTTTCAAAAAATCAATAGCTCCAAAACCATTTGTTTCTGAAAATTTAGTAACAATATTGCAAACGTATATTTTTTTTGCCTTCGATTTTTGGAATGCTTCTTTAATTCCACTAACTAAGAAGTTTGGAATGATACTTGTGTACAAGTCTCCCGGACCGACAACAATAAAGTCTGCGTTCTTTATTTCCCTAATTGCATCGGGGTTGGCAACTATTTTTTTATTCAAGAAAACTTTGTCAATTAAAATATTTTTTTCTTTATTATTCGGAACATCAATATTTGTTTCCCCAAAAATATATATGCCTGATTTAAGTTTTGCAATTAATCGGCATTCAGTCAAAGATACAGGAACCACCCTCCCCTTAATATTCAAAATGCGACCAGCATCATCAACGGCACGATTAAAGTTTTTGCGTATATTTGTGAGAGCAATTAAAAATAAATTTCCAAAGCTATGTCCTTTAAGGCCGGAACCATTTTCAAAGCGATAATTAAAAAGTTCAGTTAGCGATTTAGCTGATTCAGGTGCTAATGCAACTAGCGCTCTTCTTATATCGCCGGGCGGTAAAATACCAAACTCTTCTCTTAACATTCCAGACGATCCACCATCGTCCGCAATAGACACTATTGCAGTAAGTTGAACCGGAAAATTTTTTAATGACATTAGAGTGTTAAACACTCCGGTGCCACCACCAATTACAACAACTCTTTTTAATTTATTTTTCATATTCTCTTTTTATATATTTATAATCATTATATCAAAAAAAAGAAAAATAATACAGTTTAATCATACTTGACGCAATGTCAATTAACGGTTATGGTAACAATATAACTATTATTGGCCAATAATAATTTCATAAGTTAATATTGTTAATATATAAATTTTACTTTTGCTTTTAAATAGAAGAAACGAATTAGCACATCTTACACCTGAATACGAGCAAAAGTGTCACGCACTTTTGTTTCTGAATATTTTGCGACACGGCAATTAAAATGTCACGCGCGTGACATTTTAATAATTTAATAATTTAATAATAATTATTATTTTTATATAATTTTGAATTGTCACGCGCGTGACAATTCATATTTTTTTAAGTTAAT
>CAZCTX010000009.1:0-20498 GCA_964502205.1 uncultured Candidatus Saccharibacteria bacterium | reverse complement strand
GGTATGCTCGAAATGAGCTGATACCTGATCATTAGCAGTTACGAATTCATCTTTGTTATTCTGAGCAACAGTTGTTTTATCAAAAGTAGCCATTGGCTCTATGGCTAATACATATCCTGGTTTTAATTTAATACCAGAATGCATAATACCATAGTTATATACCTCTGGTTCTTCATGCAATTGGTAGCCAGTACCATGACCAACTAATTCTTTAATAACATTAAAGCCACTTTTCTCAACATGAGATTGAATGGCATAACCAATATCACCAATTGTATTCCCTTTTTTGCAAGCAAATATGGCGCGATTCAAAGATTCTTTGGTGGCATTAACTAATTGTTTAGTTCTTTTATCAACATTGCCAACACAAACAGTAATAGCGCTATCAACATAAAGATTTTTATATGACAAACCGCAATCAATAGAAACAATATCACCATCATTTAAAATCAAATCTTTAGAAGCTATTCCATGAACAATAACATTGTTTTTGGAAATACATAATGTTGACGGAAAGGGCTTTGACATAAAGTCTGCTTTGTAATTTAAAAAAGCAGGAATTGAATTATTATCAGTAATAAATTTATAGGCAAAATTATCCAAAGTTAATCCATCCATTCCTGGCACTATCATTTTAGAAACTTGGAGTAAAGTTTTTTTCAAAATCTTACCACCAATTTTCATTATCTCTATGTCTTTAACATTTTTAGTTGTAATCATATTATGAATTAATTTTTTCCTGAACTATCTTATCAATATTTGCAAATATATCTTCGACTTTACCAACACCATTAATATCATACAAAACACCTTTTGAACGCAAAAAATCAATAGTTGGTACTACAAATTTATTAAACTCTTCAATTCTTTTTTGGACCACTTCTGGCTTGTCATCATCACGAATAATCAATTCGGTATTATCATCTTTACAATGAGTAATTCCTGGATCAAAATCCAAAGAATAAGTTTTATGACATTTTGGACAATAGCGACGAATTGAAGAGCGATAAGCTGATTCTTCATCAGGAATGTTAAGATTAAATATGAATAGATTGTTATTACCCATTCATCTAAAGAATTCTTCCATGGCCTGCCCTTCAATTAACATCCGAGGACTACCTTCGAAAACGATTCCCTGAGAACCATCTAAGGTAATTAACTTAGAAAATCATAAATAGAAAACAACAGCTGAAGGTATTAATGACCCATTATCAATATCATTATTAATTTTTTCAGATAAAAAATGATTTGGTTCTTTTAAAACTCAATCTCTTAACATTGACCCAGTTGATATCATTTGGAGACTATATTTTTCAGCTAGCAATTTGGCTTGTGTGCCTTTGCCACAATTCCCTTTTCCAATAAAACCAGCATAAATTGTTTTCATATTATGAGTTTAATTATTAAATATAATATAACAAAAAAAATACAAAAAAGCAAAAACTACAAAGATTTAAGATAATCCATATCTATCTCTTTTAAGGATAATATTTGATTTATAGTTGGGTATTTATCATAGTCAATGGTCTTTACAAGGCCTATGCACTTCATATTAGCGTTTTTAGCCGCTAACATGCCACTAATACCATCTTCGATTACAAGGCATTCATTAGGGTCAGTATCAATGTTTTTAGCGGCTAATAGAAATATTGCTGGATCAGGCTTTCCTTTTTCCACCATATCGCCAGTAACAATTGATAAAAATTTATCCGAAATATTTAGTTTATTTAATACTGATAATGCATATTTGGTACTTGAAGCTGTGCCAACAGCTAATTTAATATTAGCATTTAATAACAAATCTAATAACTCATAAATTCCATCGATATAGTCAACGGATATCTTAGCTAATTCATTCATTTTCTCTCATTTCTCTAGCATTAATTCTTCTAAATTAAAATCAGCATTAGCTTCGGTTAAAAGCTCCTTAAAAAACTCTTTAGTCCTTACACCAGAATATCTTAATGTTATTTCTTCAGGAGTAATATTAATTCCAAAACGAGATAAAATACTTGATTCAACCCTTGAATGAAGTTTTTGAGTATCCGATACTACTCCATCCATATCAAAGATAACAGCTTTAATCATTTTGAGTTATTTTATAAAATTTATTTAAAACAACCTCATATTCTTCTAGAATATGATTATCAATTTTACTTTTAATAAATTCAAATATTTTTGAATATCTTTCTCTTTGCTGTTCTTTAGAACCTTTAAAATGTTTTCAAATGTCGCCCCCTTCTTCTTCATATAAACTAATAACGGATAGCATATTATGAATTTTATCAGCCGCAACAATCAAAAGAGCATCAAGAGAGCCATTAGAAATTTTATTAAAATATATTTCTTTTGCAGTAAGTCAATCCATTTTAACTCCACTTTCGTCTTCCTTCGGACCAGTAACATTATCAACTAAATCAGCTACTCTTTTTCCAAATTTCTCTTCCATTTTTTCTTTGGTATATCCTGGTATATCTTCTAAAACATCATGCAATAAGCCAGCAATGATTATATCCTCATCACTGGTATAATTTGATAATATAAAAGCAACACCAAAACAATGGCTAACATATGGCGTGTCACTACCCTTTCTTTTTTGGTTAGCATGCAAGGAAGAAACTAAATCAATAGTATTATGTATCCTTTCTGTATATTTCATAAATGTATGTTTATTTAATTTTTAAAACCAATAACTGCCATCATCGCCCGTATGTCATTTGGATCACATCCGTATTGGTCGCGCCGATAAGAAAAATATTTATCTTTTAGGCAATAGGTGCATTCATCAATAAATTCAATATTCCCCTCTTTAATCCCCAAACTCTGTATTTTTTTTAATAACACATACTTTGAATCAAAAAATATTTTATTATCTTTATTGATAAAAGCTTCTGGATATTCTGAGAAGTTATTTAAAAACTCTGGTTGAACTTCATAGCAATTCCCGCAAATTAATGGCGATATTCCAACCAATATATCACCAACATCGCAATTAAAATTTTCCTGCATTAAAGAAACCGCATTTTTAATAATATCGTCTCTTAATCCTTTTCATCCAGCATGCAATAGCCCTACTACATTTTTAATTGGATCAAAAAGATAAATTGCTGTGCAATCCGCTATGGTAAAACTCAAATATACATTTGGTAAATTTGTAATCAACCCATCGCAATCAAAAAACATCTTTTTTTCTAAATCTTTAACAACTTTGACGTTATTAGTATGTTTTAGCCGCCCAATAAATAAATCATCAGTTGGGATACCATTTTTCCCTAAAAATATTTCCCGATTATTAAAATTACGTTGGTCATCAGTAATTTTCATGGGGCCATCTTCTTTTCGAGAAAATAATGTTATTAGCCCGGAATAGTTATGAAATAAATTAAACATAATATTTTTATTTAATTTTTTAATGCTAATTGAATTATTAAATTAATTAATTTCTTTTGATCTAAATTTGATGCCTCTCATAATTTAGGAAACATGCTAATACTTGTAAATCCAGGAATAGTATTAATTTCATTAAGATATAGTTCGCCATTTTTAGTTAAAAACATATCAACCCGAGAAAACCCAGAACACTCAAGAGCTTTATACGCGGAAATAGCAAAAGATTGAACTTGCTTAACTTGTTTTTTCGATAAATCAGCTGGGATTATTAATTGCGTGGTATTGTTTTTTAAATACTTACGGCTATATGAATAAAAGTTATCTTCAGGAATGATTTCACCGGGAATAGATGCAAATACTTCGGTATTACCAATTAAAGAACATTCGATTTCTCGGCCAAAGATACATTTTTCAATAATAATTTTTTTATCATATTGGAAAGCATTTTTTAATGCTAGTATATATTCGTCCTTGTTTCTAACTTTAGAAATTCCAATTGAAGATCCGTTATTAGCTGGTTTGACACAAAAAGGAGCTCCTAATGTTTTTTTAACTTTTTCAAAGCTTCAGCTTTTAATTTCATGCTTTTTAAAACTAACAAACTCAGCTACTTTAATATTAAAATATTTTAAAATCTTTTTTGAAAGGTCTTTATCCATATTAATACTTGAAGATAACATGGATGGACCAACACACTTAATATTATGCATTTGCAATAAACCCTGAATGGCTCCATCTTCCCCATTTAAGCCATGCATAATTGGAAAACAAACATCAACTATTTTAGATGTTTTGTTTTTCAAGTCAAAAATATGGCCTTTGGAATCTTTTAAGCAAAGGCAAACATTTGAAAATTTCTTTAAATTTGCATTAATTTCTTTTTCTTCAATTTTAAAATTATTTGGTAATTTGTATCAATTCCCTTTTTTATCAATATATATTAAACTTAAAATATATTTACTTTTGTCAATTGTATTGATAATATTTTCAGCCGATCAGATTGAAACCGAATGCTCACTTGATTTACCACCAAAAACAATCATTAAGTTTATTTTTTTCATATTTGTTTTTTGTTAATATGTATATATTTAATTCATTCAATTAATAGGACTTGGGTAATACCAAGTAACGCAAGCAAGACTCAATCCTTAAGTGGCAATGGAATTGTCTTCAAAACTGTTTGCAAGAAAGGATTGTATACAGCTAATATTATCATAATTCAACCAAATAAAATAGAGAGATTCAATCATTTGTTGCTAAAAATATTGTAATTCCAGATGCTCTTTCTTAAATTTTTGCAAGAAAAACCATAACATAAAGAAGACAAAGCAAGTCCAACAAAACAGAAAGTCCTTACTTCTTCAATTGGCATACCGTTGCGATACAAGGCAAGACCAATAAAGAAAAGAATAATATCAGTTAGAATACCAAATTTGAAAACAATATCTTTCATTAAGCTATCAAATAACGGAGCCTTAGGATTCTCTGGCTTCCTTTTCATGATATGTTCTTCTTCTGGCTCAAAAGCAAGAGAAATTCCTTGTGGGCTTCCTTCAATTAAATTCTCCCATAATATTTGAACTGGCAAAATGAAAATGGGGACACCAAAAAGAATACAACCAACAATTAAAACAATTTCGGAAAAACATTCGGAAACCATAAAAACAATAGTTTTTTTAATATTATCAATAATCTTTCTTCCTTCTCGAATGGCACTGACGATAATAGAAAAATCATCGGATAGCAAAACCAAGTCTGAAGCTTCTTTGGCAATATCAGTACCTGATTCAAGACCAATACCAATATCAGCTTGTTTCAAAGCTGGGGCATCGTTAATACCATCTCCGGTCATAGCAATTTGATGACCCTTTTCTTTCCAGGCTTTGATAATTCTTAATTTCTGAGCTGGCTCAACGCGAGCATATATCTTAATATTATATATTCTTTCTTTTAATTCTTCGTCGGTCATATTGCCTAAAGTAATACCGTCAATAATATTATCATCGCTAATTTCAAATCCAATTTCTTCAGCAATTGCTTTTGCAGTTAAGCGATGATCACCAGTAGCAATAATTACTTCGATACCAGCGTTTTTACATGTTTTAATAACATCCTTAATGCCTAAGCGCAGTGGGTCATTTAAAGCTATGAGTCCCGAAAAAACTAAGTCACTACATAATTTAGTTAAATCACAAGAACTGCTTAATCCACTTTTTTTAAATTCACTTTTAGATATTTTTTTATATGCTGTCGCAACAACTCTTTGACCTTTACTAGCTAATAAATCTAACGTATTTGCAATAGAATTCTTACCCTCATTATTTAATTTAATTATAGTATTATTATCATATTTAATTGAGCGAGCTAATAAGATTTCTGGTGCACCTAAAATATATAGCATATAGTTTTTTTCATCAAAATCATACAGAACAGCTGAATATTTTGATGCTGAATCAAATGGCTTGCGCTCAATTTCTTTATCAACATTAGAAATTTTTTCTTCGGTTATGCCTAAATTCATACCCGCAATAATCAAAGCCTTTTCCATTGGATCACCTCGAATAATTCATTTTTCAAAATTTTCTTCTGGGTTTTCAATAAAAGCTTCACTACAAAGTATTGCTGTTTTCAAACAAAGCATTTTTAAAGCATCTTCTTTTGTAATACTTCCGATTTTGCTTTTAACAAAATCCAAAGACATTAATTCTTTACTACCAACATAGATATTAGCAACCCGCATATTCCCCTCAGTTAAAGTTCCTGTTTTATCAGTAGCAATGACTGAAGTACTACCTAATGTCTCAGCTGATACAATATGTCTTACCAATCCTTTTTTCTCTAAAATCCGACTCATACCTAAAGCAAGAATAATAGTAATAGCAACTGCTAATCCCTCCGGAATAACTGCAACCGACATAGCAACTGTTGTCATAAACATATCAATAAAAGAATGATTATTAGCAATACCAGTGATAAAAACTAGACAAGCAACAACAAAAACTAAGATAGCAATTAGTTGGCTAAAGCTATGAATCTTTTTTTGATAAAGAGTTTTTTCTTTACGGGTTGATTTTAATAAATTAGCGATTTTACCAATTTCAGTTTTTGAACCAACTTCAACAACAACGGCCTTGCCTCAACCACTCTCAACGCCACAACTCATAAACAACATATTTTTTTGATCAAAAATTTGGGTATTTTCTTCCAAAACATCAATTTTTTTAGATACTGGTTGTCATTCCCCTGTTAAAGCACTCTCGTTAATTTTCAAATCATGTGATTCTATTACCCGACAATCAGCTGGAACTTTATTGCCAGCATGTAATATAATAATATCACCTATTGTTAAATCTGATTGATTTATCTCTTTTTCTAGACCGTCACGAATAACATAGGATTTAACTTTAACAATTGATTTTAATTTATTTAAAATATCAGAAGCTTTTTTCTCTTGCAAAAAGCCAATTGTTGTGTTTAAAATAATTGTAATAAATATTATTAATGCATCAGTAAAGTGTTGCAAAAACAAAGTAATAAACCCAGCGATTAATAGGATATATATTAAAGGACTATTAAATTGAGAGAAAACAATTTTGAAAACAGAATCTTTTTTCTCTTCTGGCAAAATATTTCTTCCGTTTTTCTTTATACGAAGCAAAGCTTCACTTTCACTCAGTCCATGGTTAGAGTCAGTATTCAGTTCTTTTAATACACTCTTAACATTCTTGGCGTGTCATATATTTTTATTCATAACATCTTTATTACTTTAGATATATTATAACAAAAATATATTTAATAGCAAGCGCTATTTTCTTTTTCGAATAAAAAGAGCAAGAATTGGGAAAAAGCTAACAACGCCAATAGCTAAAATAACAGAACGATCAGCTAAATAGCCAATAATTGGATTAGTTCCAAATAAAAACATAGAGCTAAAAAACCCAATAGTTGAAAGAATAGTTGCCCTAATATTTGAAGGAATCTCTTCATTTAAATGAGCTTGAACAAACTCCATATATGTTAATCCAAAACCACCAGCAAATATTAAAAACAAAATAGCAGTAAATATATTAGGCACAAAAGCAACAATTAAAAAGAATAAACCAACAATAATGCCTGAAAATTTCAAATAGTTATTCACTCCAAACTTTTTCTCAAAAAAACCAAAATTATTTGAGATTATAACTTGAGAAAAAACTAAAAGAGCGTGAAAATAGCCAAAATACATAATCGGAACGTCTAATTTAATCAATAATGGCTGATACAATCAGATTATGAAATACCCAGAAGCAAAAACCAATATTCCCTTAAAACTTAGCATTCTAACAGCTTTGTTATTTCAAACAAATTTAATACCATTCTTGAAAACATCAAAATATTTTTTAGCCTGATCTTCAACTTCATACCTCCTAGGTTCTTTAAATCTTGATATGAATACAAAAGCAACCAAAATTGATAAGGAAGAAACTAACATAGGAATATTTAAACCAAATTTGCCACCAATATAGCTACCAACTGGAGCTGATATAGCAAGCCCTATTAACTTCCAAGACAAAGCTTTCCCGAAATATCTTTTGCTTTCTTTCTCTTCCCCAATATCTTTGAGCGAATCAAAAAACAAAGCTTTATCAGCGCCAGACATAAGCGCAACACCCAAAGCTAAAAGAAACTCAAAAAACAAAAACGCAAAGAAATTAGGAAATATACCATAAAGTAAAAATCCTAAACCATAAAAGGCCAAGCCAATAAGAACGGAGCGTTTACGGCCAAAAAAATCAGCCACAACACCCGTCGGAACTTCTAAAACAAAATGTCAGAACATGAACCAAGATTGCAAAACTTGAACCTGAAACATTGAAATTCCTGCTCATTGAGTAAAAAAAGGAACTAAAAGCCCAGCAAAGAAACATAGATCCCGAAAAAATTGAAAAAGATAATAGTTTTTTAGTATTTGTTTTTTTGTCATATCAAATAAAATTAAACACACGCCAAAGCTGATGCTTTGGCGTGTGGCATTTAAAGATTAATAGTCATATTCCCTCATTGCGAGTTGGGCTTCAATTGAGTTTTTAATTTCAATTGAAATAGCAACAATAAGTAACAAAGATGTTCCTCCGATTTCGAAAGTTGTAACATGAGTTGCTTTTTCCAAAATCATTGGTAAGATGGCAATTAAGCCAAGGAATATAGCGCCAAAAAGCGTGATCTTCTTTGAAACCTTAGATAAATAACTAACAGTGTTTTCACCAGGTCGATAACCAGGAATAAAACCACCATTTTTTTGCAAATTATCAGAAATATCTTTTGGTTCAAAAGTAATAGATGTATAGAAAAATGTAAATAAGAAAACTAAGATAAAATATGCACAAGCATAGAAAACTTTGTTTTCAATTAAATTAGTTACAAAAGCAGAGGCACTAACCAAAAATGATAAATTGGTAGTGGCTAACATTTGGCCAATTAAAGCTGGAAATGTTAAAATCGATAAAGCAAAGATAATTGGAATAACACCAGCTTGGTTGACTTTTAAAGGCAAAAAAGTAGTTACTCCACCATACATTTTATTGCCACGAACGTGTTTGGCATAAGATACGGTTAGTCTTCTCTCGCCTTCAGTAACGTAAACAACGGCAACAACCATAACTAATACAATTAATAAGAAAATGGAAACACCAACTCAGGCCATTAATGACTTTGATGATAAAACTGTAGCAAAAATATCTTTTGGCAACTTAGTAACTATACCGGAAAAGATAATTAATGAAATACCGTTACCCAATTTCTTTTGAGTAATAATTTCACCAATAAAGATAATTACGAATGAAGCAGCGGATAGCAACAAAACGTCTCTTCAGAGTTCACCGCGTGAAGCGATAGTAATAATCTTTTGCATACGCAAAATGTTTAAAATACCAATAGCTTGCAAAATAGTCAAAGGTAAGGCTAAATATTTTGTTCAACTTTCAAATTTACGCTTTCCCTCTTCTCCATTCTCATGAAAAACTTCTTTTAAAGAAGGGACAATGATAACAACTAATTGCATGATAATGGAGGCCGAAATGTATGGACTAACACCGAGCAAAGCAATTGATAGATTTTCAAATGCGCCACCAGTAAATATATTAAACAAACCAAAGACTTTACTTTGTTCTAAAAATCCTTTAATTTGATTTAGATCAACATCCGGTATAGGAATAGTAGCAATTAATCTAAAAACCAACAATCAAAAGAAAATTGTTAATACATTTTTTCTTAATTCTTTGTTTTTGAATAATTTAATAAAATTTTTTATCATAATATTTTTTTAAGTAATTATTCTTAATAAAAACGCAAAAGATAGAATTTATTTGCTAAATTCTACCTTGCCACCAGCTTTTTCAATTAAAGCAGCTCCTGTCTTTGTAATTGGGCAATCTTTCAAGAATAATTTCTTATCAATTGAAGAAGCTTTGCCAATAACTTTAAACTTTGTAACTCTTTTTGGCAATAGTTTAATTTTACGAAGTGATTCTAAACTAACTTTAAAATTATCAGGACATTTTTGAACTAATGTTTTTAATTGAATTTCAAAAATTTCAACTTTTACTGTTCGATTGGTAGCACCTCTTAATTTAGGTAAGCGAAGAATTTGCTCTTTCAACTCGGAAGGAATCTTACGACCACCATGAGCTGTTTGCCCTTTTCCGCCTTTACCACTGTAAGTACCGCGTTTACCACCACGACCAATACGTTGAGATTTTTGGATTTTTGTTTTTGGTTTTAAATTATGAATTTGCATTTTAATATATTTAATATGCTAAATTATTTTGGATCATTTGACTCTTCAGGTGCATCGACTTTGATGTTTTTCTTTTCGTTTTCTAAGCTATAAATTTCATGAACATTCTTAAGAGCTTCAAATGTAGCTTTGCCATTGTTAATAGCATTATGAGAGCCACTTAATATCTTACAAGTAATGTTTTTAATACCAGCTAATATCATAATGTCGCGAACAACGCCACCAGCAATTACTCCTTTACCATCTTTGGCTGGTTTAATTAATATTCGGCTTGCACAGAATTTACCTTCTGATTTAAAAGGAATAGTATCTTTAACAATAGGAACAGTAATCAAATTTCTCATTGCCTCTTTCTTGGCTTTGTCAATGGCTTTAGGAACATCAACGCCTTTGGCAGTGCCTAAACCAATCTTGCCCTTACCATTACCAAGTAACATAGTGACGCTAAAGCTCATATGTTTACCACCAGCGGTAACACGAGTAACACGTCTAATGTCAGCGATTAATTGGTCAAAATCAGCATTCTTTTCAATAATTTTACTAAAAGGAGAATTTCGATTTTCATCTTTTTTGAATCCATTGCCAAAAGATTTCTTAGGACCAAAACCATTTCTTTTTTTATTATCGTTTGTATTCATAATTAAAATTTAATTCCTAATTTACGCAATTCATCGGCTAAAATCTTTACACGACCATGATATTTAAATCCGCCACGATCAAAAACAATTTCTTCAATTTTGCTAGCTTTTAATTTTTCAGCTAATTTTTGAGCAACAATAGCACTTTTCTCTATTTTTTTACCTTTAATGTCTTTTATTTCTAAGTCAGAAGCTGAAACTAATGTTTTTTGATTTTCGTCATCAATGGCTTGAGCATAAATATGATTATTTGATTTGAAAATCGCTAAGCGTGGTCTTAAGCTTGTTCCTGATACTTTAGCTCGAATACGATTATGTGATCTTATTCTTTTTTCTTTTGTAATTTTTACTGTATTTTGCATAATAGATTAATTAAATTATAATTTATAATTTTAGCCAGCTTTCTTACCGCTCTTCTTAACGACTCTTTCGTCTGAATATCTAATCCCTTTCATTGAGTATGGATTTGTCTTTCTTTGAATACGAATTAAAGCTGAAAAATCACCAACAGATTTCTTAGAAATACCAGATACACTAATTACTGTTTTTTCAACGGTAACAGTTAAATCTCCTGGAATTTCTAAATTAACTGGATGAGAATAGCCAACATTTAATACGAGAATTTTATCTTTGACTTCTGCTTTGTACCCAATACCTTCAATAATTAAGCGCTTTTCAAAACCAGCAGATACACCAACAATACAATTATCAATAAGAGCCCTCTCTGTTCCTCAGATAGCAAAAAATTCGCGACCAGTTTTTCTTGGTTTTAATACTATTTCTTTTGTATCTTCTTTTATTTCAACTACAACAGCATCATTAACTCGGTGAGTTAAAGTTCCCTTTTTGCCAGTGATGGTGAAAAGTTTTTTGCTTTGATCAAAATCAACTTTAACATCATCTAATATTTTTATTGGTTGTTTGCCTATTTTTGACATATTTAAAAGTTTAAAAGATTTCAAATAATACTTCTCCGCCAAGACTTTGTTTCTTAGCTAACTTAGCAGGCATAATGCCTTTAGGTGTAGATAAGATAACTGTTGATTGGGTTTTAGTATTTATTTCTGGATATTTAATATATACTCTTTTGCTTGGCTTTGAAATGCGTTTAACATCTCGAATATATGATAATTGATTTTTACCATATTTAAGAGTGACTTCGATAGAAGACTTTTTGTCTTTGGTTGAAACAGAAAAATCTTCAATATATCCTTCCTTTTTCAAAACTTTTAGTATTTCTACTTTAATTTTTGAAGAAGGCATATTGACTGTTTCCTTTTCAACACGAACCGCGTTTTTGATGCGAGTTAACATATCGCTAATTGGATCACAGATAGTCATATTACAAATTTATTATTAATTTAATTATCAACTTGATTTTTTAACTCCCGGTATTTCACCTTTTGAAGCTAATTCGCGAAAACAAATACGGCATAGACCGAAATCTCTCATATAGCCTCTTCTTCGACCGCAATTAAAACAACGATTTACTTTTCGACTGCTAAATTTTGGTACTTTTTTTGATCTTGCAATTGCAGATGTTTTTGCCATGAATAAAATTTAATGAATTTAATTGCTACAAGTTTAATTATTTCTTGGATGAAGTAGTTGGTTTCAAAGGAAAACCAAGTTCTTCAAACAATTTAATCGACTTTTCTTTTGAATTAGTGTTAGTTACAAAAGTAACTTCAATTCCAAAATTAGTTTTAATGATATCGAATGATAGTTCTGGAAAAGCGGTCATTTCGCGAATACCAATTGTTAAATTGCCATTCTTATCGAAATTCTTTCTATCAATACCTCAGAAGTCACGAGTACGAGGAAAAACAATATTAACAACTTTATCAATAAAATCAGCCATCTTCTTACCACGTAATGTTACATTCAAACCAACAACAGCCCCTTCTCTTAGTTTAAAACCAGCAATTGATTTCTTAGCTTTGCAAATTCTTGGTTTTTGACCGGTAATTCTTGATAACTTTTCAGCAAAATCCTTAACTAAATTATCAGCATTACTTTCAGATGAAGCTAATATTCTACCGATACCAGAATTAACACAAACCTTAGTTACTTTAGGAATTGATAAATCATTATTAGATTTGAATTCATTTTTGAAAGCCTTTACAGCTTTATTTGTATAATTATCAGAATATGATATTTTCATAATATTAATCTAATTTCTTATTACATTTTTTGCAAATTCTAAATTTTTTATCTTTCTCAATTATGTAGCCAACACGAGTTGGTTTATTACAATGATGACAAAAAATGGCAACGTTTGAGACATTAATTGGTTTTGGAATTTCAACAATTTGGCCGACTTCTCCTTGTTTTCTTGGCTTTTTATGTTTTTTACAAACATTCAAACCTTCAACAATAACTTTATTAATCTTAGGCATTGATTTAATCACCTTGCCTGTCTTTGATCTGTCTTTTCCCTTAAGAATAATGACCTTATCGTTTTTCTTTATTTTTAATTTTATATTTTTGTTAGTTTCCATGATTGTTTTTTTAAACTAATTCAGGTCCTAATTCGATAATTTTGTTATAGCCCATATCTTTGATTTCACGAGGAATTGGACCAAAAATACGAGTACCGACCGGTTCCTTTTTGTCATTGATAATAACAACGGCATTATCGTCAAAACTGATATATGTGCCATTCTTTCTTTTGTAATTACGTCTTTGGCGAACAATAATAGCTTTAACAACGTCTTTTTTCTTAACGGTTTTTCTTGGTTTGGCTGTTTGAACAGAGGCAACAATAATATTGCCGATTTGCCCATAACGACGTCAGTGGCCACCCATAACTTGAATACAGCGTATTGTTTGGGCACCGCTATTGTCAGCTACTTTTAATATTGAGCGAAGTTGTATCATAATAACGAATTAAGTAATTAAATTAATTATACACTAAAAAACATATATTTTCAAGAGTTAAATTATCTGAGCTTCTCAACAATAATTCAACTTTTATCCTTGGAAATTGGTCTTGTCTCTTCGATAATAACCTTGTCGCCTGTTTGAAACTTATTCTCCGGGTTATGAGCTTTGTATCTCTTAGAAGTTTTATAGTATTTATGGTAAAGTGGATGTTGTTTTAATCTGGTTACTTCAACTACAGCGGTCAAAGCCATTTTGGTTGACATAATGATACCACTTAGTTGTCTTTTTTGGACTTTCGAAATATTCATAAAACAGATTTATATATAAATTATTTTTTATTAATGATAGTTAGAATACGAGCGATAGTTTTTTTCAAATCACCAATTTCCTTAAAATTCTTAACTTTACCAAAACGATTGTTTAAAGTTAAAACATTAAGTTTTTGTTTACTTTCGGTCAAAAGAGTAATTAATGATTTTGTGTCTTTGTTTTTTAAATCTTTAATTTTCATAAAAGCTATCGTTTAATAATTTTTGTTTTAAAAGGAAGTTTGTAACCGATTTGTTTTAAAGCAACTAATGCATCCGCTTCTGCAACACCGCCTAACTCGAAAATAACACGTCCGGGTTTAACTTGAAATACATAATGATCAACATCACCTTTTCCACCACCTTGACGTTTTTCGGGTGGACGTTTTGTAACTGGTTTATCAGGAAAAACTCTAATTCATATTTTTCCACCTTTGCGAATAAAACGAAGTAAAATACGACGAGCTGATTCAATTTGTCTGCTTGTTATTCTTTTGTTGTCGAGACTACAAATACCAAAGTTACCATATTCAAGTGAAACTCCACGGCTTTCAAAATCGCGGTTGAGTCTTCTACCCTTTTGGGCTTTTCGATATTTTGTTCTTTTTGGAGTTAGCATGTTATATTATTTATTAAAATATTAATTTTACTAATTTGAATTCTTTTGAATTGGACCTTGTTTCTTGGCTTTGAATGCTTCACCTTTGTAGATTCAGACTTTGATTCCAATTTTTCCATAAGTACAACGAGTAAAGACCGTACCATAGTCAATCACAGCTCTTAATGTGTTTAAAGGCAACTTGCCATCTTTAACCCAATCAGAGCGAGCAATATCAGCGCCGTCTAAACGACCAGTAACAAAGATCTTAGCACCTTTAGCTTCGCGATTTGACATAATACGCTCAAGATACTTTTTGATTGTCTTTCTGTAAGGAATTCTTTTTTCAATATCATCGCGAATATCAAAGGCAACAATTTGAGCTGACAAGAAAGGCTTCTTAACCTCTTCGATATTAATACTAATACTGTATTTATTAGAGATTCTATTTTTTCTTCTAAACTTGTTTAAACTTTTTTCAAGGATTTTTTTAATATCATCTAAACCTTCACCTTTGTGTTTAATAATCATACCAGGTTTAGAAGTAAAAATCACAACATTGATTCTATCGCCTTTACGCTCAATCTCAACTGTTTGATAGTGAGCTTTTTCAAGAATTTTTTCTAATTCTTTGCGAATTAATTGATCTTCAGCTAATTTTCATGGAAAATTACCTAAATCAAATCAACGTGATGTTCAATTTTTGTTTATCCCTAATCTTTTGACTGTTGGATTAATATGTTGAGCCATAATTCAGATTAAATATGTTTTTAATTAATTACCTTTCTTTGAATAATATTCTTGCTTTGACCTTTTTGAGCTTTAGCGTGAGTTTTGTCTTTTCGAGATGTCTTATTGACGCTTGAGCTAATTTTACTTTTCTTTGTTTTTACGCTCTTTTCAATATCTTTGACATCAATTGTTTTAATTTTCTTTTCGTCAATTGGCTTAAGAGTTAAAACAATATGACAAGAACGATGACGAATCAAATAGGCGCTTCCTCTTGCTCTTGGCATTGTTCTTTTTAAGATAGGTCCATCAGTAACATTAATTTTAGCTACGTAAAGATCTTTTGGATCTAAGTGATGATTATGAATAGCATTAGCTTTCGCTGATTTTAATAACTTCAAAACATCTGCTCCGGATCTTTTGAGACAATACTTTAACTGATATTCAGCTTTTTCTACGCTTAGACCTTTAATCAAGCCCGCAACTAATCGTACTTTTCTTGGAGCGATTCTAAGGTATTTGAGTGAAGATATTATTTCCATAGCAAAGAATTATTAATATTAATATAATTATTTTTTAGCTGGTTTTCCTTTTTCAGCAGCTTTTTGAAGTTTACCACCGTGTTTAATAAACTTACGGGTTGGTGAGAATTCACCTAAACGATGGCCTACCATTTCTTCAGCAACATTAACGTTGATAAAATTTTTACCATTGTGGACAGCAAAAACAAAACCAATCATTTCGGGAGTTATCATTGAAGAACGAGCTCAAGTTTTTATTGGTTCTTTATCCCCAATAGTTTTCTTGGAAACTTTCTTTAATAATTTTTCATCAACATATGGACCTTTTTTGAGTGAACGAGACATAATATATTGTTATAAAATTTGTTAATTAGACTATTTTTTTGATTTCTTAGTCTTACGACGAGAAACAATAAATTTATTTGAATATTTATTAGCATTTCTTGTTTTCTTTCCACCGGTAACATTTCCTCATTTATCTTTTGGACGTTTAGTACCACGAGAGTGTCTGCCCTTTCCACCACCATATGGATGGTCGCAAGCATTCATAGCACTACCGCGAACTGTTGGACGTATACCTTTGTGTCTATTACGACCGGCTTTACCAACATTAATTAAATTGTGCTCAGCATTCGAAGCAGTACCAATAGTAGCAAAGCAATTCTTAGCAACTTTTCTAACTTCAGTTGAGGGCATCTTAAGATAGGCATAATTTCCTTCTAAACCAATCATAGTTAAATAGCTACCAGCACTGCGAGCAAGCTTACCTCCTTGGCCTGGTTTTAATTCAACATTGTGAACTTGTGTACCACTAGGAATACCGGCTAAAGCTACGCGATTACCAACTTTTAATGGAGCTTCTTCGCTACAAATAATCTTGTCGCCAGCTCTTAACCCTTCAGGAGCAATCATATAGGCGCGAGCACCATTGTTATAAACAATAAGAGCAATAAAAGCTGTTCTATATGGATCGTATTCAATTGCTTCAATTTTAGCAGGAATATTTTTATGTAATTGACCAAATTCAACCATACGATAATTTTTCTTAACAGCTCCGCCTTTGTGGCGCATAGAAATTTTACCAGCACTATCTCTGCCTTGAGCAGGTTTAAAACCTTTAGTCAAAGCTTTGTGAGGCTCTTTCTTGGAGAGAACTGTTCGATCAATATCGATATGATGTCTCTTAGTTGGTGTTGTTGGATTAAATTTTTTCATATTATATAGCTAAATCAATTTTATAACCTTCTTTAAGGGTAATAATTGCTTTTTTATAACCGCCTTTGCGGGTTAATGACCTTTTGTAGCCGATTCTCTTTGGGCTAACAGTTAAGAAAATAATATTAACTTTGTCAACTTTGACTTTGTAAGTACGTTCAACTAATTGTTTGACTAATACTTTATTCATACGTTTTAAAATTAAGAAAACGTATTTGTTTTGCATTGCCAAATCATTTGTTTTTTCAGTAATATATGGTTGCAAATAGGTATCAAATTTTAAATTACCTAAATTAATTTCAGAATTAGAATCTTTAATAGTATCGTTAGTATTTTCAGTTACTACTTTCTTTGATTTTACTTCTTCTTTTTTTGTATTTTTTTTACCAAATAAAGGTGACATAAGATCGTTTTAAGATTTTTTAAATATTTTTTCAATATTCTCAACTGCGTCTTTCAAGATAATAACATATTTGTAATTAAGCAATGTTACCAAATCAATTGAGTTATCAACGGTTGTGAAAATAAAAGGAATATTGCGAGATGCTCGAATGATAGCTTTATTACCATTATCAACGATAATGTAAGCTAAGCTATTGTTTTTCTTTTTGGTATCAACAAAATTCTTCATTATTGCATTCATATCTTTTGTTTTGTCATTCTTCAATTCCACTTTATCAAGAATAATTAACTCATTATCTTTAATTTTAGAACTCAATACCATTGCCAAAGCTTTTTGTTTCATCTTTTGGTTAATAGCTTTCTTGAAATTGGCTTCGTTTTGTCTTGGGCCAAAAGTAACTCCACCATGTCTTCAAATTGGAGAACGAGTTGAACCAACTCTAGCTCGGCCAGTACCCTTTTGCTTCCATGGCTTTCTGCCACCACCGGAAACTTCGGATCTGTCTTTAGTACAAGCTAATGGTTGTCTGCGATTGCTCAACATTGATGTATAAACTTGATGAACAGTATCAGAATTAAGTTTAACATTAAAGATCTTTTCGTTGAGATCAACTTGCCCGACTACTTCATTTTTTTGATTTTTGACATCTAATTTCATAATAGTTATTTAGAAATAATTTTAAGAAGTGTTCCGTGTCTACCAGGGATTGAGCCTCTAACAAATAGTAAATTATTAGCTTTATCAATTCTGATAACTTTAACGTTTAACATTGAATAGGTATCACCACCGGTTCTACCAGCCATTCTCTTGCCTTTAGCAACTCTCTGAATACCGGTATGGCCAATTGAACCTGGCTCTCTTAAAGCATGTTTTGTACCATGGGTCTTGGAAGCACCATGAAAATGATGACGCTTAACAACACCTTGAAAACCTTTAGCTTTGGTAATGCCTTGAACTTGAATGGTATCCCCTTCTTTGAAAACATCAACTGATATTTCGTCACCAACATTAAACTTAGAAGGATCACTTACTTCGAATTCACGTAAATATCTGAAAGTTTGAACTTTTTCACCCAAATGCTTTTTCAAAGCAAACATAACTGGTTTTGATAATTGTTTTCTAGTCTTAAAACCACAAACAATTGCATTGTAGCCTTCTGTTTCTTTTGTTTTTATTTGAGTAACAATCATTGGACCAGCTTCAACAACAGTAACTGGAATGGCTCCAACTGTTTCATCTGGTAATTGTGTCATTTTTATTTTTTCCGCTAATATGAAAGACATAATCTTAAAAGTTTAATGTTTAAAAAAGTTTTTAAAAGTCCCCTCAACAAAAAACTGAGAAAACTCAGTTTTTTGGCGTTTAAGCTTTAATTTCAGCTTCAACTCCGGCAGGCAAATTCAAACTAGTTAATGCTTCAACGGTTTTGCTATTAGAATTAATAACGTCAATTAATCGCTTATGCACTCTAATTTCGAATTGCTCTTGAGATTTTTTCTTAACAAAAGTAGCACGATTAACTGAATACTTTCTTTTTTCGGTTGGAAGTAAAATAGGACCAATAATATTAGCACCACTTCGTAAAGCAATGTCAATAATTTGTTTACAAGAATTATCTATCAAATGATGGTCATAAGATTTTAATCTAATCCTAATTTTTACTTTTTTATCTAAGGTACTATTAGTCATTATTTAAATTTAAGCAATAATTTTTGTTACAACACCAGCGCCAATAGTTTTGCCTCCTTCACGAATAGCAAATCTTTGTTTTTCTTCTAGAGCGACTGGAGCAATTAATTTAACTTTGAAAGTTGCGGTATCGCCAGGCATAACCATTTGTACACCTTCAGCTAATGATACATCGCCAGTAACGTCAGCGGTACGAATGAAGAATTGTGGCTTATAACCTGTAAAGAATGGAGTATGTCTTCCACCTTCGTCTTGTGATAAGACAAAAACTTCAGCTTCGAATTCTGTATGAGGAGTAATTGAACCTGGTTTTGCAATAACTTGACCACGGCGAATATCCTCTTTTTTAATACCACGTAATAACAAACCAACGTTGTCACCTGCTTGAGCATCTTCCATGCTCTTGTTGAACATTTCAACACCGGTAATAACTGTTTTTGAAGTTGGATCATAACCAACAATGTCAGCTTCGTCATTAACTTTGACTTGACCTCTTTCGATTCTACCAGTAACAACAGTTCCGCGACCTTCAATTGTGAAAATGTCTTCAATAGGCATAACAAAAGGCTTGTCAGTATCACGAGTAGGAGTTGGGAAATAGCTATCAACAGCATTTAATAATTCCATAACTGATTGAACAGCTGGGTCTTCAAAAGTTGTAGCTTCTACTGCTTTTAAGGCAGAACCACGAACTATAGGAATTTCATTTCCTGGGAATTCGTATTTAGTTAATAAATCACGGATTTCAGCTTCAACTAAGTCAATTAATTCAGGGTCTGAAACCATATCGGTTTTGTTCAAAAAGACAACTAAAGCAGGAACACCAACTTGACGAGCAAGTAAAATATGTTCTCTGGTTTGAGGCATTGGGCCATCAGCGGCTGATACAACTAAGATAGCACCATCCATTTGAGCTGAACCGGTAATCATGTTTTTGATATAGTCAACGTGACCTGGACAGTCAATATGAGCATAATGACGATTGTCGGTTTCATATTCTGAGTGATGAACGTTAATAGTAATACCACGAGCTTTTTCTTCTGGAGCTTTATCAATTTCATCAACACTTGATGATTTCTTAACTAAACCCTTTAAGAAAAGAGTATTTAAAATAGCTGCTGTTAATGTTGTTTTACCGTGATCAACGTGACCAATGGTACCAACATTCATGTGTGGCTTAGAGCGCACAAATTTTTCTTTTTCTGCCATGATTTTTTTTTAATATTTTTTTATAAAAATTAATAGTTGAAACGAATTCAACCAAACTTAATAGAATTTATTAAGTTTTATAAGCAACAATATATTAGCATAGAGAATTAAAATAGTCAATACCCTGGGCTAAAAAA
>CAZCTX010000008.1:19355-20908 GCA_964502205.1 uncultured Candidatus Saccharibacteria bacterium | reverse complement strand
CACTCAATTAATACTATGTTTTCAGAATCATTTAATACATCATAAATATTAAGTGTTTCTAAGGCACTGATTATCTGATTTTCTTCCATTTCCCCTTCTTTAAGCCTATATAAATCAAAATGGTAGATTTTTTTAAATCTTGGGTTTACAATATTATAAACTTTCATCAAAACAAATGTAGGGCTTAAAATATTTTCCTTTATTTTAAAAACCTCTTTAAGTCCTTTTACAAATTCCGTTTTTCCTGCGCCCAATTCACCTTTTAAAATAATAACCAAAGCCATATCTTCATGACTTTTAATTAAATCTAACAATATTATCTTTGCAATTTTATGTGTTTCTTTAACACTTTTAGAAATATATTCCATAACAAATAAATTATTTAAACAAAACTAAATATTTATGTAGTACAAAAAGTCTATTCCGAGAAAAACCCGTAGTCTCTTGTAATATATCCAATTCTTCTAGGTCTTTTAATAATTTGTTTGCCGTATTATAAGTAATATTTAATTCTCTTTGGGCTATTTTAGCATCTACTGTGGGGTGAGAAAACAAATACAACAGTAGTTGTTGAGCCATCTTTGCCTTACGGCCTAAAGTCGATATTTTATTATTATACTCTTGTCTTAATAATACTATCTCTTCAAAAACTTTTCTACTATCTTTAGCTACTTCAATAATTCCACTTAAAAAAAATTTAATCCATTGGTTAATATCATTATTGTTTCTTACATTGGTCAAAGAATCATAATAACTATTTTTATTTTTTTCAAAAAAATCTGACAAATATAACACAGGGTATTTCAAAACCTTTTTGTCAATTAACTGTAATATTATACCTAATCGGCCAATTCTACCATTACCATCTAAGAATGGATGTATTGTTTCAAACTGATAATGCGCAATTGCAATTTTAATTAATATAGGAATTTCTAGCCCGCTATTATGCCAAAACTTTTCCCAATCTGACAATAGTTCAGGTAAATCATTTATGTGAGGCGGCACGAAAACGGCATCTCTTAAATTAGACCCTCCTATTCAATTTTGGCTTTTTCTAATTTCACCTGGGTTTTTATGCTCCCCTCTTACACCCGACAACAGTATTTTATGGACTTCTTTGAGTAGTCTTAGCGATAATGGCACATTACTTAACTCTTTTACCGCAAAAGCCATGGCATTAATATAATTGTTAACCTCTTCTCAATCATCTCTTTTTTCTGGCGCCACCTCTGCCTCTGGCAACACCATATCACCAACATTAGTTTTGGTTCCCTCAATTCTGCTAGAAGTATTAGCTTCTTTTACAAAATGCATCCTAACAAAAAAATTGATATCTGGAACTAAAAAAGAATAGGCGTTCAACTCACCTAAATACTTGCTAGCCTCTTCCAACAATGTGTTAATTTTAAGATCATTAAAAATAAACTCTTGGTTAATAGAGTTTGGTAAAAAGCTTTTATACATATCTTGTTGTACATATTTACCTGCATTAAAACTACACATATTTAATTTTTTATTATTCTTATCTCAAGTTTAGCAGAAAACTTGAGATA
>CAZCTX010000008.1:4252-19255 GCA_964502205.1 uncultured Candidatus Saccharibacteria bacterium | reverse complement strand
AACTTGAGATATGGATATTTATATCTCAAGTTTAATATATATACTATAGTTTATCCATTACCTCAATCCCTAATAACCCTAACCCCCATTTCAATACGTTAGCAACAGATTTTGTTAGTTTAATCTTTAGCTCTTTATTCACTTCCGCATCAAGAATTCTATTCTTCTCATAAAAATTACTAAAATCTCTAGCTAATTCAAACAAATAATTCGCAATAAAATGAGGTGCAAAATTACTCCCTGCCTTTTCCGCTGTTTCCTTCAAATATATTAAATCTCTTAACAATATCTTTTCTTCTTCAGTTATTTCAGAAATTTTAAGATCCTCTTTAACTTCTCCTGCTTTTTCTATAATAGAAAAGCATCTGGCATATGTGTATTGAATATATGGACTGCCATTCCCTTTTAAATCTAATATTTCGTCTAAATCAAAATGTAAGTCTTGTTCTTTTTCTAACTTCAATATGGCATATTTAATCGCTCCTATTCCTATCTTTTCCGCTATTTTTTCTTGCTCTAATTCACTAAAGTTATTAAGTGATTTGTATTCATTATCTTTCTTTTCCAAAACTGTTTGTTTTAATTCTGCTAATAAATCCAGAATACTTAAAACATCCCCACTTCTAGAGCTCATTTTGCTACCATCCTTTTTACAAACCGCTCCATAACTTAAATGTTTAAATTTATTCATCTGCCCTATTCCCATTTGCTCACATACCGCAAAAACCTGCTTCATATGAAGTTTTTGCTCCGGACCAACAACTCAGATATATTCATCGGAAGGAAATTTTTCTGTTTTCATTTTAGTTAAATACAAGTCTTGAGTAAAATACATCGCCGTTCCATCAGATCTCTGAACAATATCGTCAGTCAAATTATATTTCTGTAATTGAGTTAATAAAGCCCCATCTTCTAATTTAACAAAAATTCCCTTCTTAAAACCAACCGAAGCCAATTCTTTAGCTTTTTCAAAAAACTCACTTTCATATCAAAAATGATCTGCTTTACTGTTTAATAATTTAAAAGTATTATAGAATTCATCATAAAATCAACTATTTAATACTTCTCAAACTTTTCTAACCTTTTCATTTCCGTTTTCTCATTCTTTTAACAATCATTGCATTTCATTTTTGAATTTTTCTTCTTTTTCATATTGTACCCCTAATACATAATATTTACCAACAAAACTGTCTTTGTATTCCCCCTCTTCTGGCAAAGGCCATTTATCTTGATTATTAAACCATTCATCTATAACAACCTCAATTGGACTGTCTAAATGGTCTTTTTTTAAATAACCAAACATTGCCTTACATATATGAATACCTCTATCATTAAACAAGCAATCAGCTACAACAGTATTATTTAATGATTTTAAAATTCTAATTACTGACATCGCAAATACTGTGTTTCTCAAATGCCCAATATGTAAGGGTTTATTTGTATTTGGACTGGTATGTTCAATTAAAAAACTTTTAACATTTTTCAATCAAAACATTTTTTCATTAAAATTAACAATCTCTTCTAAATTTTTAATTAAAACCTCTTCTTTTAAAAAAAAGTTTAAAAATCCAGGCTCTTTGTATTCTATTTTTTTAATGTTTTCTTGCACATAATTATTTTCTAACAACTTTGATATTATTTCGTCTTTTTGATTAGAATTTAATTTACAAACCATTAATATATTACTTGAATAATCACCAAACTTTTCATTCTGTATTTTCTCCAACTTAATATCTAATATATTAACCTCTTTGTATTCTTTAATAATATTAAAAATAATATCTTTAATTTGATCAGTCATATTTATAAATTATTATTTATCACAATTTTTATTTTTTCAACTAAAATATTGGGACATTCTTCTTTTAAAAAATCAAAAATTAATTGTTTTTTATCATTTAATTCATCAGCTACTACTGCTTTCGAGCATACAATTAATAATTCTTTATTTTTAAAGCTTCGAGGTATGCATAAAAAGAACTCGTTTTGTTTTAAAAAATCTTCTACCATCCCTAATATAACCTGCTCGTCTAAACCAGCATCTATTTTTAATTCTTTTATTCTTTTTTTAATTACATCCCCGATTGGCCTAAACATATTATATTCTTATTGGCATTAATACGTAAATATAGCTATCATCTGCAGTAGCCTTAATTAGTGCTGGGCTATCCTCGCTAATTCCCATAAATATTTCTTCGCTATTAATACTCTCTAGCCCATCTAATATATAGCTATAATTAAAACACATCTTAGAATCATAGCCCTCAATTACACATTTTAACCGATAAGTACCCTCTCCCTTATTTGCATCAGCTCCTTTTAAAATTACTTCTTGCTTTTTAACATCAATTTGCAAATTAATATCTTTGATTTGACTACTTAATAAACTAATTAATTTAATAGATTCAATTAAATTACTTTTATTAATTTGTATTTTAGTTTGAAATGTTTTAGGGATAATATTTTTGTAATTAGGAAATTCACCCTCTATTAATCGTGAAATTAAATTAACACTTCCAAAATCAAAGAATATTTGGTTGTTTGAAAAGAATATTTTAACCTTTTCGTTAATATCTTCAAAATTTTGCAATATTAAAATAACTTCATTAATAGTTTTAGCTGGGACTATAATTTTTACCTCTTTATTTCCATTAAAACTATAAAAACTTTTATTCAATTCTCTTTCAGATAAACGAAAACTATCAGTACTAACTAAAAACATGTCATTTTTATCAAAATTAAAATACACACTATTTAATTCTGGTTTATTAAATCCAGCATTAGCACTTTTAATCACTTGATTTAATGTTAATAAAAATTCTCGAGCATCAATTTCTAAACTATCTTCAGATTTGATCTGAGGAATTATTGGAAAATCAGTACTATCAAATCCCTGAATATTTAATTCAAAATCTTTAGTTTGAATATATAGTTTATCTTTTTTTGTTTCCAATGTTATTTTTTCCTCTCTTAAATTATTAATTAATCCCAATAATAATTTAGCTGGTATTATTATCTCCCCTTCACTAACAACTTCACCAGATACATAATAATTTAAACCTAATTCTAAATCAGTTGAAACTAATTGTAATTGATTTTTATTAGTTTTAATTAATATATTATTTAAAATTGGTAAACTTAAATTTCTGTTTGTAATTTTTTCACAAACATTTAATGCTTTTTTAAGATTAGATGTTAAACATGTAAATTTCATATTTTGTATTTTTATTTTTTTATTAATTATTATTTTTTAAAAAATTATTAATACTATTAGCTATGTGGATAAGTGTAAAACTTAATTTTATCTTTCTATTATTACATTTTTTTAATTTACAAACGTGTATAACTAACTAACTAAATGTTTATAATAAAGAGTATACTTTTTTTATAAAACATTATATTAATTTTAGCAAATATATTCACCTTCTTTTAAACAACTTTAATCAATACTTATTAACATTCTTTTAAACCACTTTTCCACTAGTTAAACACATCATAACTTAACTTTTCTATCAAGGATTCTATTTCATTATTTAATACACTATCTTTTATTTTTTCTTCCTCTATTTTTTTACATGAATGCATAACAGTTGTATGGTCTTTGTTATTAAAAACCTCTCCTATAGCCGGGTATGACAGCTTAACTAAATCTCTTAATATATACATTGTAATTTGTCTTGCTTTTACCAAATCTTTTCTTCGTGATTCCCCTTTTATTTTATCAGTAGATATATCATAAAAAACAGAAACAACCTTTAAAACATCTTGTGGGGTTACCATTTTCTTTGGTTTTTTAATAAAATCTTCTAATAATTTTTTAGATAATTCTATACTGGGATTAATTTTTTTAACCTCAAAATTAATCAATAAAGTATTTAATGCCCCCTCTAATTCCCGAACATTATTAGTGATATTTTGAGCAATATAATCAACTATTTCTTCTGGCAGAACAGTCTTTTTGTCTTTTAGTTTGTTTTTTAAAATAGCAACTCTTGTTTCATAATTTGGTAAACTAATGTCAGCAACCATACCACCCTCAAACCTTGATCTTAGCCTTTCTTCTAAGCCAGGAATAGCTTTTGGTGGCCGATCAGACGTAAATACTATTTGTTTATTTGCTTCATACAAAACATTAAAAATATGAAATACCTCTTCTTGGGTTTTTTCTTTATTTGCAATAAATTGTATGTCATCAATTAACAATAAGTCGATTTTTTTATATTGCTTCTTAACTTCATCAATTTTCTGTTCTCGAATTGAACCGATAATATCGTTTACTAACCTCTCTGTATTTATATATCAAATATTTATTTTTTTACTTTTTTGTCGAACAGCATTTCCCAAGGCTTGCATTAAATGGGTTTTTCCTAAACCAACACCTCCATAAATAAACAAAGGATTGTATTTGGTGCCCAAATTATCAATAATAGCCAATGCAGCGGCATGAGCCAACTCATTATGAGAACCAACAACTAGACTATCAAAAGTATATTTAGAATTTAGATTAGTATCAGGGTCTTGTGATGATTTAGACAAGCTTTCAGTTAATGTCCCGCCTTTTTTAACCTTCCCTGTTTCGGGCTTTTTAATTTCTTTCTCAGAAACAGCTTGAAATTTTTCAATCTTATCAATTGTCTCTGTTTTATATATAATATTTTTTATTCCTGGCGAAAACTTGTCCAAAGCCTTTTTAATATATTTGTTGTACCTATTTTCTAGCCACTCTTTAGCAAAATTCGAATTAGTAGCAACTGTAACTGTATCATCAGTTTTTTCAACAATAGCACTGTTTTTAAACCAAGTTACAAAATTAGCTCTTGAAATATTTAATTCTATTTCTGCCAAAACATCTTTTCATAATTTTTTTAATTCTTCGTTTTGCATAAGATTCTTTTATTATCTTTTATTTAATATATTATAACCTCTTTTTTCGAATTTTTCAACATAAAATACACAACCCCCAAAACCAATGTGGATAACCTGTGAATTAACCAAACCAGTATCCTTTTCCCCTATTCTTAAACCCTTGTTTTATTAAAAAGAATGTGATATTATATAGTTATTAAATAATTAAATTATATGATATGGCAACAAAAAGAACTTATCAACCAAGCAAGAGAAAAAGAGCTAAAAAGTTCGGTTTTTTAAGCCGACAATCAACCTCTGCTGGTAAAAAAATAGTAAAAGGCAGAAGATTAAAGAACAGAAAACAATTAACAGCCTAATATATGTTATCTAAAAACAACCGGCTTGTAAAAGAGTTAGACATAAAAAATGTCTTTAACAACAAAAAAAGCCTTTTTAGTAACAGTCTAATTATTAATTTCGTTAAAACAAATAATGTAGAGCCAAGATTTGCTTTTGTTGTTTCTGCAAAAACATTTAAAAAGGCTGTTGATCGCAATTACTATAAAAGAGTATTGCGCAGTATTGTTCGCGAACGTTTACCATATATTTCTAAAAATTTTGATTTTGTTATTGTTATTAAAAACAATATTAAAGAATATAAGTTTGAAGAAATAAAGCAAGAATGCCTGAATCTTTTTAAAAAAATAAAATAAAAATTAGCTATGTTCCAAACATTTTTTTGACAGCCAATATTAAACATTTTGTTTTTCTTTTTCAACCTTACGAAAGATTTTGGTTTTGGTATTATTTTAGCGACAATCACAATTAGAATGATCCTCTGACCACTATTTACTCAAAATGAAATTATTCAAAAGAAAATGCAAAAAGTTCAGCCAGAAATTAAAAAAATTCAAGCTGAATACAAAAAAGAACCACAAAAACAAACAGCTATGCTACTTGATGTTTACAAAACAAATAAAATCAACCCAAGTTTTGCTTTCTTTTTTGCGTTTATTCAGATATTTTTCATTTTTGGCCTTTTTAGTGCATTTACAGTTGCAACAAAAACTAGTGTTGAACAATATATCTATCCTTTTATTACCTTGCCATCCCAAATTAATTTTTCATTCTTGGGAATAGTTGATTTATCTCAACCAAGCTTGGTTTTTGCTATTTTAGCCACAATAACTCAAGTTATTCATGGCATGATAACTCTTAAGCATCTTAAAAATGATGATCCTCAAAAGAACATGATGAAAATATTTACCTATGTTTTCCCTATCATTTTTATCCTTAATTTTAAACATTTTAAGAGTGCCATATTTCTTTACTGAACAATATTGACTCTTATTAACATCGCCCAAACAATATATGTAAGAAAACAAGTTATTAAATCTTAATTTTATGGAAAACAATATTGAAAAAATAAAAAATATTTTAGACGTTTTTTTCAAGAATTGTAATATTCGTGATTTTGACATTGATATAAAAAATTATGATTCTGATACAAGGCTCGTAATAACAGTTAGCCTACCAACAACTGCTAGTATATTTATTGGTCGCTATGGCTCTAATCTAGAGGCGTTTGAGAATGTATTAACCGATGTTGCCAACCTTAATAATAATACTGAAAAACGTTGTAAAGTAGAATTTGATATTAATGGCTATAGACTTAATCGTCAAAAAGAATTACAAAACTTAGCCAAAAAAACAGCTCAGAAAGTCATGGTGTTTAAGGTCGCTGTTAAACTAGAGCCAATGAGTGCCAGAGACAGAAAAACAATTCATAACGAAATTTCTCTTTATCCTGATCTTCATAGCTGATCAGAAGGAGAAAATCCAAATCGCAGAATAGTTATCGGCTATCGAGAACAACAATAAAAAAACCAGAGCAATTAAGCTCTGGTTTTAAAATATGTTATTTCGTTCGGCAAGGAACCTTACACGAAATATCTTGAACATGGATATGTGGTGGCTTAAACATTGTCTCATCACATACAATTAACTTATCCGACATTTTTGATTGCAAATAGCGCATTAAAGCTTGCATACAACGAATTGCATTATCAGACGTATAGTCTCCGTTTTTATCCCGAACAACAAAATCAACAGCTTCATAGGTATCATGGCACGAAACATAATCACCTGCCTTTTCGTGTGCAGTAAAAATTGGCCCAGGCTCTATTGTTCCACTGCAAGAAGTCTCATCTAACCATTGAGATTTATCTTCAATAGCTAGTTTAATAGCAGCTCAGATATTGCTTGAAACATTTCCGGTTTTTAAATCTTTTAAAGCGACTTCTCAGTCAGGGCTTTTATATATACTAGCTGAATACATGTTTACCCAAGACTGAATAGCTGAAGTAGTTATATCATCATCTTCTGTAGTATGGCCTGCTCCGCTAACGCCTTCATTTAATTCGTCAGCATAAATAACAGGCTTAGTCGAACACAACACTGTTTTTTCAGTTATTCTGCTCGTAGTTTTTTCGTCACAAAATTCCGATTCAGCTGGACAATTAATATTTCTCGGCATTTTTGTTAAATCCGGATTAATAGTATATAAAATAATATATGAACCGAACAAAATTAATATTCCAATTAATACATTTTTCATGCCTTTTGAAACATTTACCATTACATCTGCCTTCCCCGTACCGGTCATATATTTAAACCCAATTTCAATAATTTTGTATAAAGCAAAAAGCATCGCTACCCGATAAGATGCAACAATAATTCTATTTACTAAATCTCCTAAGCCATTAACATTTTGAGTATTAAATCATGGAATGCCAACCTCAAAAATATATTGCCTTCCCTCAGCATGCGCTACATAGCCAACAGCTAAGAGACAAATAATAAATAATATTTTAAAAACTTTTTTCGGCATCATATTATTTTATAAATTTTTTAACAACTTCCAAACCTTTTTTAACATCTTTTGATTGTACATTTTTTAAATCAACTGCCCCCACTTTAAAGGTTATAAATACCGCAATAGTAGTAATTGGTACTGCATTTACTCCCGGTATTAAATAGTCAACAAATAAACAAACTAAATAAAATACTATCTTCATTGTACCCTTTTTCTTAGATAAAAACAATATGGCCGTTAGAATCACTGTTGGTAAGAAGCTTAGAATGGGAATTAGTCAACCCAACAAATATATTGTTAACAATATTTCAATGCCATCTTTAATAATTGCAAAGAACATTGCTGAATAGAAGGTCATTTTGTCTCCAGTTGATTGTTTTTCAGAGCTTTCCTCTGTTTTGGCTGAAGAATCAAATATTTTTTTCCAATCAAATTTTTCTGGCTTTTTTTCTTTTGCTACTTCTTGAGAGCCCTCTTTATCAGGCTTGTCTCCTAAAAATCTATTAAGTAAATTTTTTTTATACACTGAAGGTTTTTTCCTTTCTTCCTCTTTTTTCTCTGGCGTTAATGAATCTTTTACTTCTTGAGCTCTATCCATCTTATCCATAATTTTCTTTGCTTTCTGTCATGAGCTTCCGGTCGCCTGCTTGCTAGCAACTTTCTTGGCGCTTTGAGCAGCAACTTTTTTAGCTCCTTCACTTGCAATTTTTTTACCAGCTTGTTTGGCGGCTATTTTTGCAGCTTGCTTAGCAGCTATTTTTTTAGCTGCCACCTTAGCTGCTACTTTGGCGCCGGCTACAATTAATGGTGCTGCCATACAAAATTTTTAAGGATTGTTTCTTAAAGCCATCAATCTTTCAGGATCTGACGTAATTAATTGGTCTTCGGTATACGAAGCCACAACCTGGATAAGAGTATGTTTGTCGCCCGCCAAAAACAAGCCCGAACCAATATCAATTTGTGTTAATAGATTTTTTTCAACATCAGTTAATTGCAAAGCTTCAGTTAATTGGTTTATTGTTACTGTTGATTGTTTAAATAAAACTTTAATACTAGAATTAGTAATTATTGGTATGCCGTGAGGTGACTTCAAAAAGTCATCTAAATCCTGTGTGATTGTTGTTAGTCCTAAATAATATTTTCTCGCCCTTTTAGCAAAACTTAACATAAAATTTGCGCTTTCTTTAAACTTCATTAACAACCAAGCTTCTTCAATAATTAATATTCTTTTTTTCAAAACTTTCTTCACACTGTTTCAAACATAATTTAACAAAATATACATAGCTATTGGTCTCAATTCTTCTTCCAAATCATTAATATTAAAAACAATAAACTTGTTTCGAATATTAATATTAGTTGGATTATTTAAGAATTGGCCATAAGTTCCTTTGGTGTATTTATATAATTTGGCTGCCAAATTAGCTCCTCCTTCCATTGTATTTAAAACATTTACCAAATCTTCTAATATTGGCATGCTTTCAAATTTATTATCTGTTTCCGGACTAATATTTCTTGAAGCATAAGTCAAAGTAATAGCTTGATCAATAGTAACTTCTTCCATTGGGCTCAAACCCCCTAACAATATTTTAATCAAGCCGATTAAATTTAAAATATGACCGCGGAAAACTTCGCCAACAGTTTCATCACTCGCAATAACCGGTAAGTCAAAAGGATTAATATGATCTTTTGATGCCACCGCGATTTTATAACTTTCTCCCCCAACAGCTTTGGCTAAATATTCATATTCGTTTTCAGGATCAATGATAATAATATCTGAACCCATCATTAACTCACGAACAGCATGAGTTTTAACCGCATAGCTCTTACCACTACCGGAAGTACCGAATACACACATATTAGCATTCTCTTGGCTGAAACGATCAAATATTACTAAGCTATTGTTTATTAAATTAATTCCATACATAATACCAACATTTTGAGTTAAATTAGCTGATATAAACGGAAACAAGGTAGATGCTGGAGTTGAATTTAACAAAGTTCCATACCCTAGCCTATCTAAACAAGCAGGTACAGTACATTCATAACCTTCAAAATGTCGAAAATGAGCTGGCTTAGGATAAATCATCTTACTTTCTAAAAATGAATTTATCTTATTCTCGCTTTCATTTAATTCTTGCTCACTAGTGCCAATCAAAGTAATATATACCGATACTCTAAACATCTTCTCTGTACCCTGTACAATCGCCTCTCTAAGGCTCTCTATGTCATCAATTGCAGTTTCTAAGGCTGGATTACGTGGTGCTCCTTTCTCTGCCTCTAATTGGATTTGAGCCCCAACATCGCCCAACTTTTTTCTTAATTGGCGCAATATACTTGAATTATCAATTGGATGATAGAATATAGAAATATTAGTTGCTGATTCAAAATTAATAACTGAAGAAAATCAGCCTGGGCTTAAATACCTTGGGTAGGTTAAAATAAACAAAGTTCTAACAAACGTACCCCCTAGTTTTAAGGAAGTTGTATTTACAACTAAACCAGACGGCGATATAATATCACGTAAAGAAGCGACAGCTTTAATATAATTAGAGCGACTTTGATCAACTAACTCGTCCACTGTATTTTTGTTTTTACCAGGAAATATAGGCATAATGTTTTTTTAATTTTCTTTAGACATTGTTGTTTTTAAAACCGTATCCGGATTATATATATTATGAATCAGAGGGATTATCTCATTAGTAGGCACAACCCTTGCTTCTAACCCCATTTTCTGCAATTGTGAAATTACTGTATCCTGTCTCAAAATTAATTGTTGATAGCTTTTTTGAAATTCATTGTCATCCAATACGACATCCTGTGAAAAAGCTTCGCGATTTAAATTAAAGATATTTAAAAACATATCTTTTATTTGCCCACCGAATGAACTCTTTTTCAAAACAAAAGGATCGTAAGGAATTATTAAATAATATTTTTTATCAATAATTTGATTGTTACTCGTAAAATCACGAATAAAAGAAATATAATCATTAATTTGTAACCTTATCATTTCTTCTTCTGCTGTTTGTAGTTTCCCCTCCACGTTGTTTATATACTCTTCAATATTTGCCTTTCTGGAAATAATCAAAATTTGAACAGAGAAATCTAAGTTATTTAAAAATGATTGCCATAACGCCAACATATTCTCTTGGTCTTCGCTTGACATTAAATCAATATTAATACCATCAACTTCAATTATTGAACGAATAGAGCTATTTTTTAAAACAATAGTATTATTTCTAATTTCATTAATTGGCATTAAATATTGCGTACTACTATTATTTGCTGAAATGTTTTGATTATTCATTGCCTTTGTCTAATATTTTAGTTAAATCATCAATTTGGCCTAAATCTTTTTTAGGCTGTAAGCTTTTAAAATCCATTTTAGGTCTATTATCTCTTTCAACTGGTCTTACACCTCTTGGTTGGCTTCACTGATAAGATTTTGGCAGTATAAAGTGTTTTATCATCGGAATTATCATTTTGTATAAAGGCATTTCGTTTAGTCTTCCAAAAGTTAATAGCCCCGTTAAAAAACCAATGATTAAAGCAATGGGTATTCCTATGAAAGATCGAAGGACTTTGTAAAATATAAAAGCCAAAGCTCCACCAATAACCAAAATAAAAATTTGAGTAAAGGTAAAAGGGCCAACTAATCTTGACTCGTCTTCTATAAATTGTGGCACTTGATAATCTCCCATAATAAATAAAATTAATATATTAAATATAATGTACCATAAAACAAAAAAATTATCAATGTATTAATTAATCAAAATCTCCCAAATCAATGAATTTTGTTTCTGCCTTTGGCGCATCTCCGCTTTCTTTCTCTTTTTTCAAATAATTAAAGCTATTGTATTTGATTGGTTCTCTAAAAGATTCTTCTGGTTCTTCTTTCTTAATATCTTTGTCCACATTTGAATCAAAAGCAGAAGGAGCATTCTCGTCTGCCGAGGATTCAACCAAAGCACCCCTTCCCTTTACTGATCTAAAAGGTGGTTGAAATACATTCTCTTTTTCTTCAACTTTAACGTCTAGATTATCTTTTAAAGCTTTGTAGTATTCATTTAGTTTTCCCTCAGTGCCAGTTTGATGCTGAAGCATTGCTTGTAGTAAAATAGATTCTTTTTTTGGTTCAGGCTCCGTCTCTTCAACAATTTTTTCTTCAACCATCACAGGTTCTGCCTCTTCAACCTCCACTTCCTTTACAACAACTTCTTCTTTTATTTCTTCCTTTGGCCTCTCTATTATTGGCTTATCTTTTAAGGAGCTTGCTAATTCTTGAATATATGAAACTAATTTCTCTGGCTTAGGGTTTGAAATTGCAGGAATTTCAGTATTGCTACCAGAATTAAAACTTTCAACTCCCTCCTTTTCAGCCTGAAGATATACTACTCTTGCATTTCTTATATCCAGTTGGGCCGGCTGAAAAACCCTGGAATTCAAAAAGTTTATCACAACAGTTGTAAGGTTATCAGTTAACCCATAGGTTGATTTTAATAGCTCTTCAAGTTGTTTAACTTCGTATTTCCCAATTAAAACACTTACTACATCCCGATGTAATAAAACTTGTTTATCAGATGGAATATTTGCTATAGAATATATATTTTCCATAGTATCATCCATATACTGACTAAACAACAACTCTTGTATTTTTGCAGGCAGAAACTCGTAGACGTCAAAAGCTGTAATATTATTCATTATGGAATTTTAGGTGTTATAAAATGGTTATTAATCAACATTTTTCTGAAACTATCTTCTTTACCGCTCTTTCCTTCGGCCATTCAGCTGTTTCTTCTTCTTTCAGTATCAGTTCTACCAGGAGCAAGATCAACTAATGCCTGTTCAGCATCCGAAAGAATTTTGCCATCAGCATCTTTTAAAGCTTGGCTTAACGATTTTCCTCCAAGGGTTGGGTCTATCTTAGCATCTCTTGCTACGATAGCCATCTTGGCAAGGTTTCTTCAAAAATCTTTACGTTGGGCTGGCACCAATTGTTGGCCGAAAATTTGTCTCATTTTCGTTGCACTTAAAGCCTTGTAAAAATCTTCAAAAACTTTTACAAAATTGCCAGGGTTGTTGTTTCTCTCGGTTGCTTCATATAATCTTTGAACCTCAGCGTTTCAATCATTCAACTTAAACTTATCTTGTTTAGTGGCTCTTTCATAAAACTCTTCATGCATCTTTCTGTAAATTCTGCTGTCCATATCTCCGTCTTTCCCGTCAGGTCCCTTAGCCGTTGGATCACCGACTGTTTGATAAGGCGCATAATACATCATTTCATCTGCTTTTTGCTTGATTGCTTTTGGCGTTCTGCCGGTAACAGGTAAACTTGCTTCTGCTAGGGTCTCAAAGTATTTGACTTGATCATCCTTTGAATAATCTGGACCAGCTTTCATTCAAGTATATCTTTTTTTCAAATATGAACCAGCATCAGTTTCTCCATAAACATCATCCTTAATAAGTTGTCTAGCTTTTGACATATATTGTTGATTTTCCAAAAAATTTCCCTTGTAATCACCCTTTGATTTAAGCTCTGACAAAGCTTGTAAAGCCTGCAAAAACTTTGTATGATCTCCGCCTGGGCCCAAGTTTTTTTCAACCGTTCTCTCTAGCATACCAACATTCTTCCCCCCTTTTCATTTATCAACTTCTTGCTGGCTAAGCTTCTGTTCTTTAGAGGTTTTATCAATCATTTTATTTGCTAAAGTAGCTGCAAAGAAATTTTTGCTATCTTTTGCTCTCATTATTCTATCTTGCACCGGTTTTCAAGTCATTATTTTCTTTGCCCCATAACTTACGGCTGGCTTTCTAACAGCATCTAATCCTTTCTTTGCCCAACCGCTTACCGCAGCGGATGCTTTAGATATTTGTTCAACTCCAAGATTCTGAGCCACAGCTAATAATGCTTGGCCTAAGATAATAATTAAAAAGATTGTTCCCAAAGACATTGCTATAAAATTCTCCCCTCCATCGTTTGCATTTCATCAATGAGTATTATTGTCTTCATAAGACATTAGTCTATTAGCAATATGTATCATTAAGTTTAAAATAAAATATGAAGCAAAGGCTATAACAGGTAATTTAATTAAATTAGCCTTAAATAAATCCAACCACTTTCCATATAATTTTCGTGTTTCGGGTATAGCTGACAAAACAAAAGCAATTGGCGAAACACCAACTAAGAATCACAAGTATACCATACGCACCAAAACATAAATTATCAAACCTAATAATTGCCCAATGAATATAATGGCAATCATCAATGCAACACTATTGCCAATAGTCTGGGAAAACACCATTTGATTGGCCATACAATTAAACATGTTGGCCACCTTATGTATTACGCAAGCATATAAACAAGAAAAAGCATTTGTTGATACATTAGACATAAACAGAACTGTTAGATAATTAGATATATCAACAAACAAAGTACATATAACCAAAGAAAAATTAATCAACAAGGCGACAACCAATAATTTAATTAAACTTTGGTAAGATGTATATTCTTTTTTCTCTAAAATAATATTAATTGCAATTCAAATTAAGAACAACGTAATCATAATATTAGCATAATACAAAGAGGTTTTTCAAATTCAAAACACCAACCCCGTCTCACTTGTAAAACGGTTTAAATCATAAAAGTAACCATTTTCAACCGGCACCAAAAGATTGCTTAAAATACTTGCCAAGAGTATTACTATTCATTTAGAAATAAAAACTAAAATTCTAGGAATTAAAGACAGAACTGTATCAAGCGGCGCAGTTAACATGTTTCATATAGACATCCTTGATACTGCCACAAAACAAGTACTACACTTATTTGTTGTTTCAGCTGGTGGCTCATCTTTAACTGTTTTTGGTTTAAACCATGATCAGACGGCATTAGCTTCCGGCGTGATATTAGCAGTTTTAACCGGCGCAATTACTCCATATATTGTAATAACAAAAAGCAAAAATATTAATAAAGATTTTTTGGCTATTTTTAGATACATAGTATTTTTTTACTATTTTTTAATAAATGGATTTTTTGCACCGTGCACTTCGAAATGCAAATGACAACCAGTTGATTTGCCTGTAGTTCCCATCTTTCCAATTAGTTGTCCTTGGGAAACATACTGGCCGTTTGTAACAGATATCTGACTTAAATGAGCATATAAAGTAGATGTACCGTTATTATGTTGGATTTTCAAATAAAGTCCATAGCCACCATTGTACCCACTAGATTTAACTTCGATTACAATTCCACCAGCACTAGCATAAATTGGTGTACCGCAAGCATT
>CAZCTX010000008.1:0-4152 GCA_964502205.1 uncultured Candidatus Saccharibacteria bacterium | reverse complement strand
TAATAAATACCGGATATTGGTAAAATAACTAATTCTTGTCCTGGACTAATAGTATTCTTTTTCAATGAATTTGCTGTTCTTATTGTTTCAATATTTATTCCGAACTGATCAGCAATCTTGCCAAGTGAATCCCCTGTTTTAACAACGTACGTCATAATTCTATCTGGCTTTGTAACATCAATTTCAACCGAATCAAACTCAACAGAACGCAATAAAAAGCTCTTATCTTCAATTAAATATAAATCTAAAAAGTTTTCCGACTTAGCCTCTATATTTAAATTTTGATAATAATCGTAACTGTCAATATTAATATCATTAACAGTAATTGGATTGTCACTTGCGTTTACATCCTGGACGTCAACCGATTCCATAATTAAATTAGCATCAGCAAATAATCCGGTATAAAAACTTTTAGAGATTCCTGATAAGACCAAAGACATATTAATAGCTACCACGAAGAAAGCCAGCATTGCCACAGCTCCCGAATTAGTTTTTGATTTGCGAATAAGTAAATATATTCAATAACGCAAATAAAGAGCCTTTGTTACTCGCCCAGCTAACACCAAAACCACCTTCTTAATTGGCCTTGTAAATCTTTGTATTTTTTGAATATTATTGATATAATATTGATATAAGTTAGTGTATCAGTAATAGAACATAATAGGTATTTAATTACATACAGTATACACTATTTTTTAAAAAATATCAAAGGGTAATATGAAAAACATTAAAGCCAAAAAATCGCTTGGGCAGAATTTTTTAAACAGCAGTTCGGTTCTAAATAAAATGATTTTAGCTGGAGAAATTAATCAAAATGATTTAGTTCTTGAAATTGGTCCTGGAACTGGAAATCTGACCGAAAAACTTCTTAATACGAATGCAAAAACAATTGCAATCGAGAAAGATGAAAGAATGAAAGAAATACTTCAAGAACGTTTTTCCAGCTTCTCTAATTTTTCTTTAATCATTAATGATATCAAAGAATATTATACCGAATTTATAAAAGAAAACAAGGGGGAGTTCAAAATAATTGCTAATATTCCATATTATCTCTCTTCTTTTCTGTTTCGTCTTTTTTTCGAAAATAGTCCCAAACCAATAAAAATAGTATTAATGATCCAAAAAGAATTAGCTGAGCGAATTGCAAAAAAAGAAGAGCCAAACAACAAATTAAGAATGTATATCAACGTTTTTTACGAGGCAAAATATATCGCTACCGTTAAAAAAGAAAATTTTCATCCAAAACCAAAAGTAGATTCGGCCATAATTAGCCTAACCTTAAAGTCAGACAACTATAGCAAAGAGTTTCTCTTAAAATTCGAAGAAATTATTAATGCTGGTTTTCGTCAACCAAGGAAAATGCTAATTTCAAATTTAAAACAATATTATTCAAAACAAATTAATTGAATTGAAATACTCAATGAATTAGCAATAGATATTAAATCACGGCCAGAGCAATTAGGTTTTGAAACCTGAATCAAATTAATTAACCAAATAAAAGAAAAACCCACCGAATAATTCGGTGGGTCTGTCTATTTCTTCAAAGCTTTTAATGAAAGTGATATTTTTCCATTCTCAACTCTAATAACTTTAAGAGTTAACTTATCTCCAACTTTCAAAACATCAGTTACCTTGTTTATTCTTTTATTATCAATTTCAGATACATGAAGTAGTCCGCTATGATTACCATCAAAATATATAATAGCACCAAAGTCTTTGATCTCATCAACAACTCCTTCGATTATATCCCCTTCTTGGTATTCTTTAATTAAATTTTCAATAATTGTTTTGGCTTTCAAAACTTTTTCCATATCCATACCTAAAACATATACAGTTTTTTCTTCAATATCTATTTTAGTTTCAGTAATCTCGATTATTTTATTAATTGTTTTACCTCCACTGCCAATAATTTCTCCAATCTTGTCAGGGTTCACTTCAAAAGATATTATTTTAGGGGCATATTTAGAAATTTCTTTTCTTGGCTCAGTAATAGCTAATTTCATTTTTTCTAAAATAAACATTCTTGCTTCTTTGGCTTGGGCTAAAGCTTTTTTCAGTAACTCTCCGTCAATACCATTAACTTTAACATCTAATTGCAAAGCATTAACGCCATTTTTAGTACCAGCAACTTTGAAATCCATATCACCATAATGATCTTCTGGCCCTTGAATATCAGTTAGTATTTTATATTTAGTATTGTCTTTTTCATCAATAATAACACCCATAGCAATACCAGCTACCATTTCTTTCAATGGTACTCCGGCTGCCATTAAAGCCAAACAAGACGAACAAGTTGAAGCCATAGAACTAGAACCATTAGACGAAAGAACCTCTGATACAACTCTAATTGTATAAGGAAAATCCTTTTTATCTGGCACCATTGGAAATACCGCTTTTTCAGCCAAAGCGCCATGACCAATTTCTCTTCTGCCAGGGCCCCTTGATCTTCCAACTTCTCCAACAGACCATTGCGGAAAATTATAATGATGCATATATCTTTTTTCGCCTACAATTTCCATGCCTTGCATTGTTAAAGTTTCTAATGGAGATCCCAACGTTACGACTGATAATGTTTGAGTATCACCTCTTACAAACAGAGCATTGCCATGTGTGCGGCTTAATATATCAACCTGAGCATCCAACGGACGAATTTCTGTTAAAGATCTTCCGTCTGGTCTTTTGTCAAAATTTAATATTTGATTATGTAAAATATCATTGGTTAAATCTTCAATAATTAAAGTCAAAGTATTTAAATCATCACTACTAAAACCCTCTTCTTCAAGTTGTTTTCTTGTTGAAGCAACTAGCAAGGACATTTCGTTTTGTTTTTCAAGTTTACTTAATGTGTTGCTAAACAAAATTTCTTGTTGTTTTTCTTGCATCAATTCGTAAACTCTTTTTTTAAAATCATCGTTAATTTCAACAAAATTTAAATCAGTCTTTTGAACACCAATTTCTTGAGCAACTTTTAATTGAAAATCACATAAATCATTAATAACTTTTTGGCCAATTTCAAAAGCTTGGGCAATTAAATCTTCTTCTACTTCACTTCCCTGGAATTCGATCATATTGATTTTGCCTTTGACTCCAGACAAAACCATTTCAAAAGTTAAGTTTTGTTCTCTTTCTTCGTAATTAGGATTGATTAAAAATCCTTTTTCTGGATGATGAGCAACTCTTACTGCTCCGATTGGTCCCCCTCAAGGAATATCAGAAATAACCAAAGACAAAGAAGATGCAATCATTGCCAGTATATCTGGATCATTTACATCATCAAAACCTAAACAAGTTGCATTAACTTGCACTTCTCTTCGTAAATAAGGATTAAATAAAGGACGGATTGTTCTATCAATCATTCTGCTTGTTAGCACCGCAGTTTCTGATGGCCTTGATTCACGACGCATATATCTGCTCCCAAATAATTTTCCAGAAGCATAATATTTTTCTTCATAATCGACTGATAGAGGCATACAGTCTCTATCAAATTTGTCTTCATTTCCCATAACCGAAATAGCTAATATTTCAGTATCACCCAATTTAGCTAAAACAGCACCATTAGTTTGTTTTGCTAATAATGAATGTCGGAATATTAATGGTGTCCCATTAATATCCATTTTGAATTCTTTAAAATTCATAATATATTTTTAACCCCAAGCATTAACCATATTTGTTTTAGTTAAAAGCTTTTCAAATAAAACAAATATGATTAGTTATTGCTCAGAGATATTTTTATTAATTTTTTAATGTAGACCACCAAAAAAAGAACAGATTATGTTCTTTAATTGGCTTTATGCTTTAATTTTTTTACTTAAAGCATTAAATCTCTTTTTTGATTTTTTCTCTAAATAATTTAACAACTTTCTTCTTTTAGCAACAATTTCGAGCAAACCTCTTTTAGCGTCAACGTCTTTGGAATGCTTTTTTAAATGAGAGCTTAAACTATCAATATTTTGTTGTAATAATGAAATTTGTACTTCTGGAGAGCCTGTGTCTTTGTCATGGACTCTTACCTTTGATATTATTTTAGCTTTTGCGGCTGTTTTTGTCATATTTTCTCGTTATTATTCTTTATTTTAATTAAATCTACTCTATCATATTTTTGTATAAAACGCAACCCCCTTTATATTACTGGTATTTACCCTTTGTTTGGTT
>CAZCTX010000007.1:11555-21599 GCA_964502205.1 uncultured Candidatus Saccharibacteria bacterium | reverse complement strand
TATTATACCACAAATTATATAATTTTGCAACAAAAACCCCTGACCTAAGTCAGGGATATCTAGCTCCGCGGGTAGGACTCGAACCTACGAAATCCTCCTTAACAGGGAGGCGTTGTACCACTCAACTACCGCGGAATATATCTTTGATAACTACATATTATCAAAGAAAGTATGAAAAATCAAGGGTTTAAACATATACAATTAATCTTTTAGCTTAAATGTTTTCAATAAATCAGAAACAAACCCTTCGTATTTGCTTCAATATTGATCCGTTGTGTTAAATGAAAATATTCAAACATCTCCATTTTTACCCTTAATAATACTAACAAAAACTTTAAAATTAATGTCCATTTGGTTTAATTTCAAATCTAAAAACCGAGCTTCATAGCCGTTAACCTCCCCTTTTTGCGTATTTACTATTTCAATATTTTTTATAGCATCTTTTATTTGCTTCTCATATACTAAAACATATTCATCAATTGTTTTGTCTCAAGAAACATGGGTTATAGCATAATATGTACGGAAATTAATTTTCTTGGTTGCCTCTTCGTTTGGTTTTTCCTCACCATTAGTAATCATCATATCAACCCCAGTAATTGGTTTGTCTAATTTGTATCAACCATGAGGCAAATTAATTTCAAATTTATCACTCCCGACAACCCCATCATTCTTCTCTACCCCATTAATTTTACAAGGGGTATTAGGTTTTTCTTCAGCTGGATTTCCGTGTTTAACTCAGGACCCATTTTCACAAATTCAAGTATCTTCGGTATTAGAAAATCTAATAGCAATAACAAAGCCTACCACAATTAACATTAAAAAAATTAAAAAATATTTTTTGTTTTTCATATTTAATATATTAATATATATAAATAAAATAGCATTTTAAAAAGAAAAAAACAACCTAAGGTTGTTTTATTCATAACGCAAAGCTTCAATTGGACTTTTGCTTGAAGCTTGCTTAGCTGGGAATATACCAAAAATTAAACCAATACCGGTTGAAACAACAAATCCTAATATTGTCGCCTTGTATGGAAAGATAAAAGGCCAACTTGTATTTAATAAATTGGAAAAAACAATTGAAGCAAAAAAAGAAATAATTGTACCTAATATAATACCAATTAATCCACCAAGCCCAGTTAGGATAATTGATTCAATTAAAAATTGATTCAATATATTTTTACTAGTAGCACCAATTGCTTTACGCAAACCTATTTCCTTTGTTCTCTCAGTGACTGATACCAACATAATATTCATAATTCCAATACCACCAACTAATAACGAAATAGCAGCAATAGAAACTAGTAAAGCGGTCAAAACTGTTGTAATTGAACTAATTCTAGATATGGCATCAGCTTGAGTTGAAATATTAAAATCATCATTTTTGGGATCATCAATATTATGCATGTCTCTTAAAGTTATTTCGATGTCTCTTATAGCATAAGGCATTTTATCTTCGGATATAACTTTAGCAATGATAAAATTAAAACTATCCTTACCAAGTAAGTAGTCTTTAGCGGTTGTATACGGCAGAATAACAGACTTATCAATGTTAAACGTACCCGAGCTACCTTTAGGATCTAAAATACCAACGATGCGGAATCGACGATTCTTAATCTTAACATATTCGTTTAAGGCGTCTGATTCCCCGAACAATTGTTTTTTGACCTCACTTCCTATTACAACAACATTAGCTCGAGCATTAACATCGTCAATAGTGATATTGGAACCAATATCAGGCGAATACCCAAGTATATCGAAGAAACTTTCACCTGCCCCAAATACACTAGCACTGTAATTTGTACCAAGATATTCAATTTTGCCAGGAACTAAAACTAAGGGACTAGCAGTTTCAATATGTGGAACCAATCTTTTATCTAAGATAGCTTTTAATTCGCGCTCTTTTAAAGAATCCGATATGAAAGAATCATAACTCTGAGGGCCAGTTGCTCTTGCGCCAGGCTCAATAAACAAAGTTTGAGACCCTAAGCTTTTTAATTGATTTAGTATCCAACCTTGAGCACCTTCGCCAATTGACATAAGAACAATAATAGATAAAATACCAATTACAATTCCTAAGATTGTAAGCAAAGAGCGAGAGCGATTGGCATTTAAGCTTTTAACAGCTGTTTTAAAAATATATGTTGATTTCATAGTATTAAATTATTTTGTATAACCCTTAAATGCATCTCGACGAATACTTACTTCTTCAATACTATCAACAGTGCCGTCGAGTATGTGTATAATGCGCTGAGCATGCTCAGCAGTGGTTCTTTCGTGAGTAATCAGTACAATTGTATGCCCCTTCTCTTTATTAAGCTTCTGGAGTGTTTGAATGATTATTTGCCCTGACTTAGAATCTAAATTACCGGTTGGCTCATCAGCAAAAATGACTTGGGGATTCAAAATCAATGCACGAGCAATTGCAACTCTTTGTTTTTCTCCGCCAGAAAGCTTAGATACATCATAATAGGTACGATTAGTTAAGGAAACTAATTCTATTGCTTCTTTAGCCAAGTCGTCTCATTTATCTTCTTTGACGTTAGAATAAAGCAAAGGAAGCTTAACATTGTCCAAAACATTTGTTTTGGCTAATAAATTGAAAGATTGAAAAACAAATCCAATTTCTTTATTACGAATATGGGCTATTTCATCATCGGATAGTGTTTGATTATCAATGTTATTAAACAAATACTGCCCGGAAGTTTGTTTATCAAGAAAACCTAAAATATGAAGTAATGTTGACTTCCCTGACCCAGAAGGCCCCATGATAGAAACAAATTCTCCTTTTTCAATACTAAAATTAACGCCACAAAGAACCTTTGTAACTTCGCCATTAGTAAATGTTTTTTCTAAATCTTTGATTTCAATAATTTTGTTCATACTAATTACTTAGACAGGGTCGTTAATATTTTATCACCGGATTTTATACCAGATAAAATTTCTACTAATCCGTTTTCACCTCTCATACCAACGGTAACTTCTTTTTCAACAACGTCTTTTCCTTCTAAAACCTTAACATATCTTTTCCCATTTTTAGCAATAACATATCTTTGCATTATGGCTAAAACATTTTCTTTTGTATTAGTAATAATATCGACTTCACCAGTCATGCCTGATTTTAATCTTAAATCAGTATCATTAAATCCTAACCTAACTTTATAGCTCACAACATTGTCAGCTATTGTTTCGCCCGGATCAATCGAAACAACATAAGCATCAAAAACATCACTATTTGAAAAAGCATCAAATCTAACTTTGGCTTTATTGCCAATTTTAATTCCTTGAATATCTGATTCAGGTATTAAAGACAAAACTTCAATCTTGCTTAAAGACATAATATTTACAATCGGTAAAGTAGCAGTAATTAATTCTCCTACCTTAGGATTAATGTTGGTAACAGTGCCATTAATAGGAGCAGTCAGAACAGTTTTATTAAGATTAATTTTGGCTAATTCTAAATTAGCTGAAGCCATATCAACTTGAGCTTGCTGGGAAGCAACTTGAAAACTAGTGGCCCCACTCTTCTTCATATTAAGCTGTTCTTCGTAGTTTTTTGCAACTGATTTTTGACCAATGTATGCTTTATAACTAGCATTAAAAGCATTGTAGCTAGTATTAAAGCTACTATAAGCAGTATTAAATATTGATTGGTTCTGAGTCAGAATATTCATCTCGCTAGTCGAGAGATTGCAATTAATTGCAAAGGTATCGTTTAAAATATTAAGGTAGTTTTTAATTGTATTTAAATCACTAAAAATTTGATTAATAATTGTATCGTTTAGTTCGACTTGATTGTTGATTATTTTATTAGCTAAAACATTGTTGCTATCTAAAATTGAATCTAATTGGCCACGTTTAAAATTAGCATCATTAATAGCACTGCTATTACAAGCGGAGTAAGTTATTTTATATTCGTATTTGCCTAAGTTTCAGTTGTAGGCAATGAGAGAAGATAATTGTTGGCGAACAACTGTATTAGAAACAACAATAACTGAAGAAGCTGAATCAGCTAAATCTTTTAGACTTTGTTTTAATTCAAAACTAGCTTTATCATATTGCGCTTGGGCAATTTCTAATTCTTCTGGCCTTGTTCCATTTTTAATTTCATCTAACCTAACTTTTTGGATATCAAAAGATGCCTTAGCCTGAAGATAATTGGCATAAGCAACGGAATCGTTCAAAGCAACCAAAGGATCACCGGCGTTAACAACATCGCCTGGCTTTACATATATCTTTTGTATTTTTCCACCCTGCTCAAAAGATAGCTTAATGTTTTCCGGTAAATCAATTTTGCCGTTAGCGTTAACAACAGAAGATAATGACATTGGTTTTAAAATTTCAAATTCAATGTCGGCTTTTTTGTTTTTTGAATTAATAAAATTAAAAACTAAAATTAATACTAATAAGCCAATGCCTGATTTAATTTTATTCCTTAAAATATATTTTCATAATTTACGAAAAATAGATAAATTTAGTTTCATGTTATTTTTTTAATTTTGTATTAAAATTTTGTATTTCTTTAGAAAGGCTATCGGTTAATTTTTTAAGAGAGTCTAGTGTAATTAATGCTAACCCACCATTATTCAGCAACATGATAAACTGGCAACCTTTTTTAATTTCTAACTGATCTCGTATGCTTTTAGGAATTACGATTTGACCTCGCTCACCAACGGTTGTAACCCCAACAATATTATGTTCTAATTCACTTTTCATATTTTTCATATTTAACATATTAACCTGAATATATTACCAGATATATATTTTAAAGTCAACAAAAAAAGCAGGTTTCCCTGCTTTTTTTAACTTCAACGATTATTCTTTTTTAACTTTTTTTCTAACAACTTTCCGGACAACTCTTTTAATAACTTTTTTTACTTTCTTTTCAACTGGCTTACGAGGAATAAAATCTTTATCTTTTCGAATGGCCTTGAATATACCAAAACAAATAAAGAATACAATAGCAAGAATAATAACAGCCAGACCAGTTAATTTAAGTTTATCAGCAATTGTTAAGTCAAAAAATGTAGGACCCTTGTAGCCTTCAACTTGACCTTTAGGAGTAACACTCAAATGAACGTCTCCTTCAGCAATAACTTTGTCATCACGATAAATTTTGTAAACTGATGGATAGCTACCAGCTTGGATATAGGCAGGAATACGGGCGGTAACCCATTCAGTAGCAAAAGGCTTAACTTTTGGAACTTTATTTGTTTCGATTGTATCAATAATTTCAGTACGATCACTATTGTAAACAACTAACACAACTTTAGTAGGAGAAGCTTTAACATTACCTTTGTTTTCAATTTGCATAGAGAAATTAACGATACCAGGAGGATTAATAAAACCAATTTTGTATGCTTCCTCAACGTCTTGTATTTTAGTTCCTCTAATTCTATAATCAACGATTTTCATAGCAACAACGTTGATGTCAACATCAGCTAAAATACCAAAAGCTAAAGAAACTTGACCACCTTCTGCTTCCTTTAACGACTTAGTGGTTATACGAATTGTTCCTTTGTAACGACCAAAAGCAGCTTGCATTGGAACGTCAATTGAAAATGTTAATGGAAATTTGGTTTCGCCTTTTGGTAAAAGAAATTTATTACCTTTATCAAGCTTCAACCAGCTATCTGCTCCTGGAACACCAAATTCAACTTTGACTTCCAAATCTTCATCAGCATCTGAACGAATAATATATAGTGTTTGCTCGAAATGAGAGCCTGGCGCAAGACCAGCATTACGAATGTATGGTGGAGATATTCCTAAGTCGGCTGATGCAATTTTTGGGAAAGAGTACATCGACAATATTCCGAACACAAACAAAATTAAAAGTTTTTTAAAATTCATATTTTATTATTAAAAATTAATTAATTATATATTAAATTATCAGCTTGCTGACTCACCAGTAAGACCAGTGATTGTATTTGTACCGCTATAGGTACCACTCTTTTGGGATGCAGGAACCCTTAAGACTCAATAAGTCGATTTTGTTGGCGTTAAAGATCCTGTTTTAGGTTTAGTTACATTAAGCTCAACCTCAGTAGGCGTTGTGCTTAAGGCAGTACCAGCTGTCCATCCTTGAGCGGCAGTAAGATTATATTTTTGTTGGCCAACAGCAATACTGTCGCCACCAGAAGTCATATTTGTACCAGATAATTGTTGGTCAACGCCGACATTACCTCTTGCTTTCATAACAGTTGATGCCTCAGTAGAATCTCCTCCAGGATTTAAAGCACCATAACTAATAGAAGCTGTTGTAACTTGATAAGCCAAGAACATGTCTACTTCATTACCAGTACTAGCTTGAATTAACCCACTATTAGCGGCGTCATCGTCAGTTGCTTTAACTGTAGCTAATCAATTTTCAGCAGCATAAGTAGTACCATTAACTGTTGGATCGGCGTTATAGGCTAAAGGAAAAGTGCAGGTTCAAGTAGAGTCTGAGTCTGTTGGACCACTACACGATCCAACATCTTGAGTACAAACAGGAGTTCAGCCAGCATTCAAACTAGGATAACATTTATCAGTATCATAATCACCGGATGCATCGCAGTTAGCAGAGGTTACACCCGATCTAAATACGTTTAATTCTATACTGGATATTTCAGCAGTACTAGTTGATGTTTCGCAACTGTTATTATCAACAACAGTAAACTTAACTTTAAATCCAGAGGTTGTACTTTCTGGGCTTGTTAATGTTAAGTTTCCAGTTTCATCAGTGTCAAGCAATTGAATCGATGATCCACTAATTGAAGGGGCAACATTATTTACAGTTAAAGTTGTATCCGTGCCTTGAGAGCCACCACTGGCTTGCAAACCAAAATTATCGACTACATAAACATAGGCACTATAATTTGCATCTGGATAAACTGATGGTAGTGTATAGCCACAAGTTGGATTAGAGGCTACAGCTGTTGAATGACATCATTCTCCCCCAGTACAAGTAGAGCCAGTAAAGGCAGCTGTTTTGCAAACATATAACGTAACGGTTGATGAAGTATCTGTGTCAGATGCAGTTGTTGTTCATGTGACTAATTGTCCTGGATTTTTACCTGAGTCGTCAGATGCAGCTGTAAAGGAAGGAACGTGATTTGTAAAGAATGGAGAACCACTATCCCCTGTTCCTTGGCTAGCAGCAGAACAACCGGTTGAATCACACGCATAAGCAAATCATGCATTAGATCAGGCATCGCCAACTAATGTAGTGTACTGACAAGTTGATTGCGATCCAGAGTTAACTAGAGTGCCGGTACATCATGTATCACCAGCTCCGCCATCACAAGCAGTGCCACTAACACCTGAAGTTTTACAAACTAATATTTTCCATTGGTCAGTATTAGCATCAGTTGCTGTGCCTTGAAAAGTCATTGTGCCCCCAACATTTGTAGGCGCCAATGCAGTTGAAGCTGAGGATTCAGCTGGCCCAGCAGTAAATGCAGGAACAACATTTTGAATCTGAACCGATGTTGTTGCTGAATCAGCATCTACTTTAGGTTCTTTATAAATTAAAAAATTAATGGTAAAAATTGTACCAATAATTAAAACAAGCGAAACAATAAAAATTTTTTTCATGTTAAATATTTACAAAAATATTTTATTATATATATTTTCTTTTCTTAAATATATAATAGTAAAGTTTTTAAAAAAAGTCAAGAGTTTTTTTAAAAAAATATAAAACACATCGCGATAAATGCGATGTGTTTTTTTCTAATACGTACACGGTGAACCGTTGATGCAATCTTGAACTGTCATAAACATGCCATATTGATCGACGTAGCATTGGAATGTAAGTGGGTTACAAGAATACATTGTTGGTGGTGGCTGGCATCCTGCTTGGCAAAGACTAATATTTTCATAAGATCCATTTTGGTCAACATAACATGTATATGTTTGAGTATTACATTCATACCTATCAGGAAGCGTTGTTGTTGTAGTCGTCGTGGTTGTAGTAGTAGTTGTAGTGGTAGTTGTTGTCGGAGCTTGGCACTCATCTTCACAAGCAGACAATGTGCTGTATTCCCCATCTTCTCCCAAAGCGCAAGTATAACTACTTTCATTACATTCATAAAAATCTCATCATGGTAATGTCCTGCTCTTCCCCAAGAAATAAATTGTCCCTGAAAAAATACCACTTGGCGTAACAGCTGGAACCTTGATACCAAAATAAAACGGTAACGAGGGGTTAACAAGACCAGTTCTTGGAAGAGATTGTCCAGTATAAACACCTTCCTCTGTGATTGAAGTCATGTCATCAATACTAACTGGCGGAATCCCAATACTAAACCTTTGGCTTGTTACAGAAAATGTTTTGCTCGGTTCAGAATTTTCAACTCAATCATCACCAGACAGATAAATATCAGCAACTGCATTACCATAATTGTAAACAACAATGTTGGTAACTAGTTGCATAAATTGATTGGAAATAACCGGTTGTATATTTGATTCATCCGCATCCAAAGGTTCATTTGGAGAATAATTAATTGAATACGCTCGATCGAAAGTGTCAAAGCCTATAGAATTTAAAGTCAAAACTTCAGGAGCATTATCAGGAGTTGATATACTTACGCTTTCTCCACCACTGTCATTTACTTTAATAGTTGCTTTTCAATGTTCATTTGCTCATGGTGTACCTGCATCAGTCGGATCTAATGTATTAACAGCAGAAAAAACACAAGAGGCTGTTGCTGTTTTGTCTTCTGAACCAGAGCAATTTGTAACCGAACAAATTAGACTAGTATTGCTTTTATTATCAGGATCATAACAAGTTTTATCGGTTGAACCAGTACGATAGGCACAACCAGAAACAGACTGGATTGTTAGGCAACCCTGCTCATCATAAATACTAGCAACGACATAATATTCTGGGGCCACAGAAAATGGAGAAGCCACAGTCATATCTTCCTGATCGTTAAATAAAGCGTTGCTCAAAACAGGCGCATTATTGATTTGTGAATACCTAAAACTCATACCAGAAAAAGAATAGGAAACACTTGTTTGTGATGATTGGCTACTGGCACTAGTTCTAAAACGCATGCCTAATTGCCCGGAATAATTAACATTTCCAGTGTTATTCGAAACAAAGCTGGAGGCTCATATTCTTTGAGGAAGATGCATCCAAGAATTATAGTAGACAGTTGCATTGGTAATGTTATCAGTCGAAACCGTATCATATCAGCCACCAGCCAAATAGCTTGAATAATCTCTAAGTTGAGGGGCTATCGTTATAGTCGAATTTCCATTTCCGAAATAGAAACCGTAATGAATAGCGCTAATTGATGATCCGGATGGATAAGTAAGATTGCTAACAAATTTTAAATCTACAATATGATCACTACTGCTAGCATCATTGTCGTCATCTAATGCAAAATAGTCGTTAGGATAACCTGATTGTGTCAAAACAGCGCAAGAAGATGTCGTTGTTTTCAATGTATCAAAATCACGATAGTTTGACCCCATGCATATAGGTGGCCATGCCCCAGATGTACCAAAATTACTTCCATCAAAAGAAGAATCTTTCAATGCTATTAAATTAAAATGATCTAGTTGAACATAGAAAACAGAAGACAATGTGTTTGTTACTATTTTTATCTTAAATTCATTATTATTAAAATATTCATCATGAGCATTAATTAGCCGGTCATGATTAGCATAAGTATTACAAGTGTATCATTCAAATGAATAGTCGTTATTTCAGTCTCTATAATAATCTCAACTTGAAGTAGAGTTATTATATATACCATATTTGAAAGTTGCTCCACTGTTTGACGCGCAAAGTTTAGAGCTTAAAACAAATTTATCAAATATTAGTCCATTACCTTTAATATTTTTAAAAGTCAAAACAAATTCAATGTTTTTGTTTGCGCCGGTAGAAGAAATTTTAAGAGGATTTCCATCGTTAGGATTAAGACCAGTTGTACTTGTGCCAATTAAATCTGACGCAAAGCCAGACGTTGCCTCCCCTTCAATGATACTTAAACCGCCTACTTGATAGATTGGATCAATGCCAACTTCTAACTGAGCGTAGTTTGTATATAGTATCTT
>CAZCTX010000007.1:0-11455 GCA_964502205.1 uncultured Candidatus Saccharibacteria bacterium | reverse complement strand
TCTATTCAGCGGATACTCATCATAGCAAAATCAACACGTGAGGTAAATGCCGTGCTTGTTCCGCTAGCACTAGTGCGAACCCGCATATTCATTAAATTAGTATTTGTATCAATAGCAGTATTAGGAGATGTTTTGTATACCCCTTTATTTCAAGAGTCATTAAAAACATAAACATTACCAGAAGTAGTAGTTGTGCCGGGAAAATTATTTCAACTTGATGTACCGCTAATACCCGAATAATCTTTGGCTTGAATATCAATTGTTGCAGAAGTTGATACTGCATTGTATTTAGCAGCATAATGTATACCGGTAACAGACATGTTTGTACCGACTGTTACTGGAAAAGAAATATTAGTAGCAATATTTTGATCGCTTGTTGAATCATTGTCATCGTCAAGGGCTCAGCGATTACTCGGAAATCCATTAGTGGACGTAATTCCTCAAGTACTGGTTGAAGGAGTTAATGTTCCCGCTTCTTTCATATCTCGAGTATTAGCACAATCGGCTTGAGTACTTGACCCAAAAGAAGTCTCGCATTTGCTTGTATCAGTATTAACCGTACCAGTCATAATATTCAAACTATCAATATAAAAAATATATGCGGATGCAGGGGCATTGGAATAGAAACGCAATTTTACATTACCAGTACTACTAATATAGTCATTAATATCAAATCCCGATATGGTGCTACTATTAAAAGCAAAGCCATAAACATAGTCGCTTACCTGAAGAGAATTATTACTACCTATTTGCGTTCACTGACTGGTGGTATAATTTCATAAATATGTACCAATAGTTAGCCCGGTATTACTAACATACATTTCTGGGGTAACTAAAATTGTATTCATGCCAGTATATTTTTTTACATTTTTGAAAGTAAAATTAATATCGATATTTGTACTTATTAAATTAGTAAAACTCATGCGAGTATTATCGCTGGCAGTAACACCAGTTGTTCTTGAGCCAATTAAATCAGAAACATAATTGGTCGTAGCACCAGCATCAATTCTTTCATAAGCAGTCGGCTCATACACTGGATCAATGGCAAGCTCTAAATTAGCATAATCTCAAAAATGAGCACCGGCTGAACTGCCAGTTGCATAATATGTTCTTATACGAACCTCTTTTGTATCAGTTTTAATAAAATTGGATAAAGGAGTCGATGCAACTGTTCCAGGAGAGGCCGATCTTGTTCAGAAATAGCCATCATAAATTTCATATCTTCGAGTAGTAACTGAAGTGGTATTAAAATTTGTTTTTCTTGGTGACAATGTCCTCCATCCACCGCCTGTGCATTGACTATCAGCCGAATTATCAACATCAGTTGAGGAAACTCAATCACATATTTGATGTGTAACTGGGTAAGAGGTGCCGCTAACATAGTCAGCAAAAGTAATTATCATTTTGTTGGCACCGTTTAATGTAATCGGGGAAAAATATACTTGTTTGTTAATACCCGTGTTAAAGGCAGTGCTTCAATTAATACTGTCGGCACCTAAGGTTCCCTTTCAAGAACCAGCGTTGGCTTGAGCCTTCACAGCTTCACTACCGGTGACTAATATACCGCCTCTGGCATCATGCTGGGATACAGCCTTTGCTTCTTTGTTAAAAACATTTAGACCAATAGAAAAAGAACATAGCATGCTGAATAAAAGCAAGATGCTTAAAAGTTTTCTATTAAGGACAAAATCATTAATAGAATTAATTGTTTTCTTTAATAAACAATATCATTCCATTTTCTATTTTTATTAAATATTTTTTATTATTGATATTAAAATAGTTATCGCGGTCATATTCTAAAACTTGTGAGAAGAAAGAATTGCTTAAGATATCTAAACCTTGTAGATTCATATTTTCATCAATAAATACAAAATTATTTTCAATAAAACCAATTGGCGTATCTAAAGGAATTACAATGTCTTGAACCTTAAGGTTATAGTATAAATTCTCTTCTAATTTTATTTGCAAATAAATAACTTGGTTTTCTTCATTGTCTTTTGTAAAAAAACTTTTTATACTATCAGTTATTTTTACTTCTTTAATAATTTCTCCGCCCCAAATAAAATTAATAGTATGACGATAAAATCCATCCTTATCTTGATGTTTAATTATCAAACTATATTTTCCAGGAATTAAATCTGGACCATGTTTAACTGTAACTATATATTCATTTTCGTTTTCAGCAATAGAAATGTTATTTCTAAACTTTCTTCTATCAGGGGTAGACAAAATGGCACTACGAATTTTAAAATTCTCCATAGCCACTATATCTTCTCTAATTACTAAAGAATTATCTTCGCTAGTCTGATAATTTTCTTGCAATGTAGTGGTAGTTGTCTCTTCCTTTTTTTCTCCTTCAACATCATTTTCAGGAGCAAGAGTTGTGGTTGTCTGCTCGGCTATTGTATCAACTAGCGTAGTTGTTGTTTCCGTTTGAGTTGTGGTTGTAGTTGGTTCGGTTGTTGTTTCCTCACTAGAGGATGCTTCTTCGGACAAAGCTAAAACGGATGCAATTAATTTTTTAGAAAAACGCTGCAAAGAAAGAAATGTTTTATTTATCCAAGATGTCGGCCCTTCACTGCTGGCTGGAGAACTAGTATCTGAACCGCTTTCCGATGGAGAACTTTCGCCCTGACCGCTTGAAGAAGACGATTCGCCTCCTTCGCTAGAAGGTTCAGAAGATATGGTTCCTGACTCAGCCGATATTCCAGAAGGAGCATCTGGCGATTCCGTTGTTGTTTCTGAGGTTGAATTTGTTGATTCGCTCGTTTCTACCGACGAACCAGTTGATTCAATTTCTGTAACCGTAACTCCATCTTCTGGTGTGGCTTCCCCTTCTGCTGATAATGCTTCCGAAGTAGTTCCGCCCGATTCAGCAATTGGTTCTAAAATTATTGTTTTACTTCTAATTTCTACAATGTTATCTTCAATAACGGTATTTGTTTTATATATTTTCTGTAATTTTGTTTGTTCTTTAGGAATAGTAATTTGTATTTCTTTATCAAATTCATGAAAATCTTCAAAAGTTAGAAGAATTGGATTTTCAACTTCTGATACGTTGTCGTTGATAATTGCTTCTAAATCACTGTTGATAGCCACTTCGATTCAAGAACTGTCAATATATATTCTATCTTTTTCGTCTGAGCTTGTATTAGTATAAAACAGTCTTACTTTTAAAGATTCAATGTCTTCGACTGATTTAATATCATAAAGATTAATGTAGAAAAAAGATCCTAATTTTGCATTGCTCACATTCTGGCTAAGCTGTATTTGTTCTACTCTTTCTCATTTATCTTTTAGAAAAACTTCAACATCCAGAGTAGCCTTGGTATCTGAATTTTGATGTTGACTTGCAAGAGAAATACCTAGCTTAACATTTAATATATCTGAACTTTCTTTGTTATCATAAAATTGAGTTAAAACTTCGTCTTCTAATAATTCAGGAAGAACAAAACCAGAAAGAATGGCTTCGCTATATATTGGTTCTTTTTGTTTTTCTTCAATTGTTGCAACGACATCAGAAGCAATTTCAGATATATTACCAAGTAAGCTAATATTTTTAAAATTGTTATTTAAAAAACCTAAAATTGGCTTAATAATCTTTATTTTTGATGTTTGAATTGTGGTAGTTGTGGTTTCATTTGGCAATGTAGTGGTGGTTGGTTCAATTGTTGTAGTGGTACTTTCTTCTTTTGATGTGGTTTCATTTGGCAATGTAGTGGTGGTTGGTTCAACAGTGGTTGTTGTGGTTTCAATTGTTGGTAATATTTCTGTGCTACCAAGTGTCGTTGATGTGGTGGACGATGTTGTTGTGCTGGTTGTTTCGTCAGCAGGCATTACAATTGTTAAATCTTCTGGCTTTAAATTTATTTCAAAAGAATAAATATTTTCTTTCATAAAATCAGCTGGATACATTGAGTTGCTTTGGCTAAAACTATTTATATCCGAACTTTCATGGTTATCAAGGGTTAATAATTTATCAATGTTTTTAAAATTCCCTTCCACTGTTTTAGGGAATATTTTTATAAAAGCTTTAGCACTAATTAGGCTATATCTTCAAAAACCAATAAAACAAAAAAAGATCAAAACAATAATTGATATGAATAAAACTTTATGTCAATTGGTTTTCGCAGAAAAAGAATTAATTCTTTTATGAAAAAAATTCATTCTTTTGTTAAGAATCTTTTTTTCTTTCTCTAATATTTTAATATATTGTTTCAATATTTTCCTTTGTTTTTTTCTCACGGAAAATCTTTAATATGTTATACTTTAATTTTAACAAAAATTAAATTTAAATACAAGTCCTTTTATTAAAAAACAGCTTTTTAAAAAGCTGTTTTTTGTCTCGATATTATTTCTTAAGCATATTAAGCAGTTGGGTAAGAAGAGATATTAAAACTTGCTGAAGTTGCATAATATATGAATTTTTTTCAACTTGGTTCATCTCCGCAATTGGCTTAATTGGTTGAGGAATTACAGTATTTACTGTTTCAACTTGTTTTTGAGTGTTGTTTGAACATTCAAATTGCAGTTTGTTGAATTCGTCTTGAGATATTGCTGAATTTACATCTAAAGGCATTTTACAATCCAATGGACAATGATAAAAATTAACTACTTTATCTACAAGAGGAGAGCAATGTTTCGAAAAATCTAATTCATAAAGATATTGCTCTAATAAATCACAACGACCATCGCCACATGAGCTATTAGAATTTTTAGTTAAAACTTTGTAATTTATTTTATTATTTTCTTTGTTCTCTTTGAAAAAGAAACCTTGAGTTGATAAATCAATTTTTATTTTATTAGGATCTACTGCCTGCTCTTCTGCTTTGCTTGGATCATTAGATTTTGTAAAACCAATTAGTTTTAATGCATCATCAAAACTTGTTTTGGCTTTTAAATAAATCTCGGGCATTTCACATCCACAAGCCATACAAGTAACAGCGCCATCAACCGGTTTATTTATAGGGACAGTAAGATCGGTAAAAGTAATTTTTTTGGAAAGTAAATATTGGTTTATGCAGAATTTGTATGGATTACCAGATGAAGTAGCAACATTGGTGTCAATACATGTTTTTGTTCATTCATCCATTTTACAACCCAAAAACGTTGTTAATTTGTATCAACTTTCAGTTGGAATTGTTGAAGTGGTTGTTGTCGGTGGTAAAACGGCATTACCTAAACTAATTTGATAATCACGAATACTATTATATATACTAGAAGTTAATACCATCACTGTGCCTTTGAATTTTCCTAGCGTTTCTAAAACACTGCTGTCAGTTGTTGTTATGGAATCGAGAGATAATGTATGGCCAGTGAATTTAACTAATTCTTCGGCTACACTTTTTGTAATTGTGGTAATGCTTGGCAATCAAAGAATTTGTCCTTTAAATTTAGCGAGACCTTTCGCTTGATTAACGGTAATTTCTTTAAATCCTTTTAATTCTAGATGATTAACTTTTGCATCGGAAAAGTATTCTATATTAGAGTTTGATTTAGTATTAATTGATAAGAATTTCCCTGCAAAATTAGCTAAACCTTTAACAGCATTTAAGGCCATAATATCAATTTTATCGATTGTCAGTTGGTCTCCTTTAAAATTTCCTAAAGCAACACCGACTGGACCGTTTAATGTAAATGTACTATTTATACTAGAAACTGTATTCATAATTCCAATATTCAATGTCTTGCCTTTGAAATTAGCCAAAGTTGATAAGGCCGAATCGGCTACTGGATAATTTGTTTTGACTGTTAGTGTACTGCCACCAAATTTAGACAACTCAATGGCGCTTGATGATTGCAATGGTGTGTAACTCACCCAGACATGCAGGCTACTCCCTTTATAGCTTCCTAAGGCTTTAGAAATACTTGGCGTAAGAACGCAATCAATCTGCAAGCTTTCGCCCGAATAGCCGTTAATTAAATTAGCAATAGCAATTGTTTTGCTAAAATCGGCATAATTATATGCCTGTATTTCTGCTTTTGAAACCTTAGCACATTCATTATTAATTTTTGTTTGGGCAATGCTAGCTTGCTCTTTAGTCATATATTTTATTGTTGTCGTTGTTGTTGGCAAAGTCGTAACCGTAACCGGTGGCACTGGAGGCAAATATGGAGTAACAGTGGAACCGGTTGTTACTTTACAAACCTTGTTTTCACATATTGCTCCTGTTGGCATTTTTTGATTATCACAGTTGTATAGCGCAATACAAGCAAAATGGTTATCAACAAAACAATAATTATTGAGTTGAGTGTTAAAATTTGTTAAATAGTTTTTATTAATGGCTTTTATGCTACTGACATCCCCGCCCATAGCACAAGGACAGCATTCTGTTTCGGTTAAAACACAATCAGAATTAACACTGCATGAAGTCATAGCTGATGTTAGTTGAGGCTTGCTTGTACCAGAATTAACCTGAGCTTTTAAATTATCGCGTAATCAATATAGTTGATTAGTAAATGTATTTAATACATCACTAAAACTATTAGCTTTAGCAACAAAAGCCAAACTTGATATTAAAATTAAAGACAAAATTAATATTGATATTTTTTTATTCATGTTTTTCTAATTTAATATTACAATACAAGTATACAAAAAAAAGCAAAAAAAGTCAAACAAAAAACATCCCATCAAAGGGATGTTTTAATTGTTTTTTATTCGCAACTACCGCTGGCATTAGCCGATACATCAGCAGTTAACTTTTGGGAGCAAGCTTTAGGGGCTTTCTTGAAAGCACTGCAAATGGCAGCTTTATACCCTTCTGGAGTTCTCTCGCCTTCATATTCTTGTTCGTTGATCAAAAGCATTGGAGATCCTTGAACGTTATATTTCTCGTTTAATGCTTTTTCATCAGCTAAGAACTTCAAGCCTTCTTCTTTCAAACAAGTTGTAATTTTAGCAGTATCAATCTTTAGGGTATTAGCTGGCTTTGTCCAACAAGTTTCAATATTGTCATTGGTACAATCTTTGTTAACAATTTCAATATATTTTCAAAAACTATCTTTGTTGTATTTGTAAATACACAATTCTCTAACATTTTGTCTTAATTCAGATAAACCATGCATTGAACAATATTTACCTTCTGCATCTCAGCAATATCCGGCTTGTTGTTCTTTGGTTGGATAATTAGAATAAATAACATAATGAGGCTCAATTTCAACATCATTTCTAAGTAAAACTTCAACTGGAATCATTGCATTTTCAGCATCATTGCCAAAAGGACAATAAGACATAGTAAATAGTTTTACATCGACTTTGTCAGTTTTGGGATATTTTTTTACAGATAATTCTTTGTCCATAATTATTGGTTGGATGAATCCAACTTTACCATCATTGGTAATAAACAATTCTACTTTTTCGCCATCAATATCAACAGTGGCTTTTACAATACCATGATATTTCTCAACTTTCTCTAATTCAATTTTTGAATTAGGATTTTGCTTTGCTACTTGCTCTTTGATGAACTCCACACCTTTATTAGCAATTTTATTAGGAGACATAAAGCTAAATTGAGAAAAGCCTTTAGTTGCGACCGATGCCAAAATGACCAAAAGAATAATGCCTAATATCATTTGATTCTTCTTGTCAGACAAGATTTTAATCATATTAAATTCTTATGCTTTTATTAATACTTAAAATATATCAAAGAAAGTCAAAAAAGTCAAAAATCCGCATTGCGTAATTTAAAACGACACCCAAAATTTTAGGAAATAAAGTGATAAATATGATTAAATAATCAAAACGCTTGATATACTTGTAGCTAATTGTATTTTATTGATTAAGAAGCCATTTCCAAGCCGGAATATATTTTATTGTCTTGCCATTTTTAACTTCTGTTTTTTCTATATCTCAATTAATTATAATTAAATCGTCACATTTTAATTCCTGGCTAGCCTCCAATAAGGCAGAAGTCTCTCTTTGTTCTGTTTTGGGGTCAATGACGCTATAGCAAACTTGAATTAATTTTGAATTTTTAGCGTTAAAATTCTTAAGATAAAAATCTACTTCTTTCGAATTGCGAGTTTTGTAATAAAATAAATCATAGTCTTCGTTGTTTCTTCGTCTTAAGAGCTCAATAAATATTAAATTTTCAAAATAGACACCAAGATCGCCAGATGAAGATAGGTTTCTGGAAGATAAAAAGCCGTTATCAACTAAATATATTTTTTTACCGCTAGATACTCTTTCGGAATGTTTGTGAGAATATTTGCTTAAAGAATAAAACAAAAATGTACCTAATAAATATTCAGTGTATTTTTCTATAGTTTTATGACTTTTCATTTTTAAAATGGAAGTGATTCTACGATAGCTTATCTCGTGACAGCAATTATTAATTAAAATATCGGCTAATACTTTTATTTTTGAAATATTTCTTATTTTCGCTCCATACCTAAAAAAGACATCATTGGCAATCGTTGCTGGTAATAAGTTATTTAGGTATTGATATGTGCTTACATCTTCTTTATATGTTTCTGGGAACCCTCCTTTTTCCATATATTCCCTTAGCTCTTTTGCTTTATCCAACAAATCTATCTCCTCTGGCTTATATTTATAATTTAAAGATTCTTTAAAACTAAAAGGCAACAGCTCGATAACAACCCTTCTGCCAGTTAGAGCTGTTGCTATTTCGCTACTTAACATTTTAGCGCTAGAACCAGTAGCAATAACTTTATAATCTCTAATTTGAAGCCTATTTAAATATTTTTCTCACATATCTAAGTTCTGAATTTCATCGAATATAATATACTCGACGTCTCCATAAATTGCTTGCAATGCTTCCGTCAGATCGTCATTATTACCAGCTATGCCTTTTATTAAGTTCTCGTCTTCTAAATTGGCATAGGCAAATTTTATATTTCTTTCTTTTAACAATAAAAAAGCAAAAGTTGACTTTCCACACCTACGAGGGCCAACTATTATTTTAACTAAATTATTATTGATGTATTTTTCAGCATTTTTATTTTCTTCCCTATCTATATAGCTTCTAGCTAATATCCTGTCTTTGTCCTCTTTTTGTTTTAATAAAGACTTTTTTAATAGTTCATCCATATTGATTATTTTATGTTTATTGTTTATTTCCAGATACCAATTTTTGCCATTTTTGGTATCCAAGCATATTAATAAATACCATTTTAGCATAAATTATCATTTTTGTCAACTATTTTTTACTAATTTTACCAAATATTACCTTTTTTGGTATCTGAGTGTACCAATAGATACCATTTTCGGTAATTACCTCAAACTTTATCGATTTAAACATATTGTTAAAAACACCCTTTTAAAAGGGTGTTTTCTAATTTTATTTGATTGTAAACAAAGCTTTAACTGTTACCATTATTTCTTTGTTAATTGAGGAAGTGTCATAAGTGCCATAATCGGAAATATCAATTGAGTTGGGAGACATAACTTGAACAACGCCGGCGGAAGCAGATTTAATAACCCCTACTTTTTTACCGGATGAAAAAGCTATTTTCTCTGCTCTTGCCTTTGCGTCTTTAATAGCATCTTCAAGCATTGAGATGCGATATTCAGGTAATTCCGAGAAATAGTACTCAACACGTTCGATGGAAAACAATACGTTTTGTTCTACTATGGGTTGAAAGTTTTTAGAAAGATTATCGATTTTATTTACATCTTTTAAATTAATCTCAATTGTTTGGACTAGATTGTATTGTTTTGGCCGATCATCATATTCATTTTGTTTTCAAATTTCTTGTTGAGATACAGATGAAATAATAATATCTTTTTCATCAATTTTTTGGTTTTTGAAGAATTCCAAAACCTTTATTCTGTCATTTTCTATTAGCTTGTATCCTTGTTTTAAATCATTAGCTGTAGCAGTACGCGTAAATCGACCAACCAGTTTACCAGTATCAGAAACTACCTTTTGGCGGGCAGAGCCAGTAACAGTTAAGGTATTGTCTAGTGATCTTATCGCGTATAAGTAGCGACCAAAAATGGCAACACTAAATATTAAGGAAAAGCCTAATATTAATGCCGGCAAGATAAGTTGTTTTTTAATATCCATATTTGTTTTTGAATGTTTAATAATTAAAATATATCAAAAAATATTATAAAAGTCAAAAAGCTTTTAAATTTTTAAAAAAATGATATAATATATGTATATATTAAATTTGAAATATGGAAAAAATACCCCAAGAGCCAAAATTCAATATTGTAGATGCTATAAAGAATTTTAATTCCAATCAAAAAGTTTTAAAATTATCTTTGGACGTATTAGATAAAGAAACATTGGAATTAAAAATTAATGTTTTAAATTCTGATTTTGTTTTAGACACTGTAAATGTTTTTCAATTTAATAAAAATAATATAGATGAATGCAAGAAATTAATTCAAAAATTAGAAGATAATATAAAATACTTTGAAAAGGCTAAAAAAATGTTTGAAAATTTACCAGACACACCTATTGATTTAAAAGCTTTTGTTGAAAATAAAAATAAAAAATTAAAAAATTGAGGTATGCAATTGGAAATAGTAGAAGAAATAGAAGACCCAGCATTGTTGATAACAGTTGACTCCCGAAAAGAAATAATTCAACAAGTTATAATATTTCCAGACGAAGATGCTTTAATTGATTTTGTTAATAAAATAGAGGCTCTCCAAAAAAGATCTAAAGATGCAGAAGCTTTAATAGAGGAAATAGAGTCAATCAATACTCCCGAACTTGATAAAAAATTAATTATTAAGTATTTAAAAGAAATCGAAGACAAAATAAATACTTTTAAATTAAAAAATGGCTATCGTGATTTAATCAGCATTTCCCTTGAGGAAACGGAAGACAAAAAAATAAGAATTATATTTAAAAAAGGCGGTTCTATAGATTCTGATAAAAAATACCCTAACTTACAAGATGCTTGGCATGATACAAAATGGCATTACGACAATATCGACCATATATTAAATGACCAACAAATAGAAGAAAGCTTTAAAAAAATATTAAACATTAAAGAGCAAATTGATAATATAGGAAACGAGAATAAAAAATTTGAAGAAATAAATGAATCATTAAATAGCCTTGTTAAAATTTTTAATGAGAAAAGTCAAAAAACAAAAATTGAAATTAATGTTAATAGAGATCTTTCAATTGATGTGTTTATAAAAACCAATAATAATGGACGGATAATAGAAGCAAAGACTAAGTATCAAAATCCAATTGAATTTCTAAAATGGCTAGAAAATCAAGATTAATAAAAAAGGAGTAATAAATTACTCCTTTTTTGTATTATTTGATTTCTTCGATTTCGATGCATTGGACTGGGCATTCATCAGCCACCTGCTTGTTTTTTTCATATTCTGTTTCATCGATAATTTCTTTTTTAGGTTTTGCTTTATAATCATCATCATCGATTTCTCAATTTTCTTCACAAAGCATTTGGCAACGGCCACAACCAACACAAAGATCTCTATCTTGTTTTATTTTGTATTGTTTCATAG
>CAZCTX010000006.1:21956-24929 GCA_964502205.1 uncultured Candidatus Saccharibacteria bacterium | reverse complement strand
CTTATTATTGAAAAATTGTAATTAAAAACCCAGAGGCATACCTTTGGGTTTTTAATTTAATATACCCCTTGTTTTTTTTATTTTTTTTATATATACTAAATATATAATTTAAACAACCAATCAATGCTAATAAATGTTTTAGAAATATTTAAAGTTTATTTCCTTCCTTTTATCTTTGGAATGATCCCTTTAGTTATATGATTAGTTTTTTTTCTTTTACGTGATTGAAAAAACCCAGAACCTAAAAAAGTTATTTTGCATGCGTTTTTAATGGGTATTTTGGCAACTGGCATTGTCCTTGTTTTGCAAAATTACATTGAAGTTTTTTCAAAAATTAATATTCCTAGCCTTTATGAACTCGTAAGAAACCATGACAATTTCAAAACATTTATTTATGTGGCTTTAATAGAAGAATTAATCAAATTCTTAGTTATCTATTTAACGTTAAGGCATAGTAAACATTTAGACGAAGCAATTGACCCAATGATATATATGATTATTTGTGCTATTGGCTTCTCGTCCGTTGAAAATTATCTGTCTGTTTTTAACAGATTAAATACAATTACAATTCCATTGCAAACATTAACTGCAAGATTCTTAGGCGCGAATTTATTACATATAATATGTTCTGGCGTTATTGGTTTTTTCTGAAGTATTCAGATTGCTACGAAAAAACATGGATTATTGTTTCTTGGTATTGTATTAGCTGTCCTATTTCATGCTATGTTTAATACTTTGATATATACTTGAGGCATATTTGCTGTATTGTTTATGTTCGTTAGTGTTTTTGTTGGCGCTTCAATTCTTTTATGGCTATTTGATGTTATCGAAAAACTTAATTTCAAAATTAAAAAAAATTAATAAACCCGTTCTTTTTCAAGAACAAGTAAAACAAAACTATGAATGAAAAAAAATTACCTGAATGTCCCGAGGAAGGACGTTTGCCCGTTGACCTTTATGAGGTTGGGGATGAAATAGTGTTACGCACTGTAATCGCTGGTGTTGACCAAAATGAAATTGATATTTCAATTAATAATGATATGGTTACAATTAGAGGCGAGCGTAAAGAGCCTGAAATTGTTGCCAGTGATGACTATATAAAACATGAGTGCTATTGAGGCAATTTCTCAAAAACATGCGTTTTGCCACCAAATATTGATACTGACAATGCTACTGCTAATTTTGATGATCGCGGTATCTTAATTATTCGTTTTCCTAAAAAAGGCGACTAAACGCTTCGATTTTGTATTAATTTTTGAGTATTTTGCTCAAAATATCTCCTATTGCAAAACTCTAATATTTATGATATAATATCATCATCAATTAAAAGAAATCTTAAATTTATACATCATGGCTCTACCAGCACGACATCATACAAAGACAAGAACTAATAAACGTCGTTCACATCATGCCCTCAAAAAAGTTAATCTTGTTTCCTGTTCAAAATGCAAGGAAAAAATTTTAGCCAATCGTGTATGTCCTAATTGTGGTACATATAAAGGCAAAGTAATTATCGATGTTTTGAAAGGTCTTGATAAAAAAGAAAAGAAAGCAAAGCAAAAAGAAATTCAAGAAAAATAATATTTAATGGCGAAAAAAGCAAATTACTTTTTTCGCCATTAAAACATTATTCAATTTTAATTAATGTTTAAATAATTAACATGGCATCACGTCATTTTAGCCGAATGATAGTTCTCCAGTCTCTTTATGAGTGAGAAATTTGAGGACAAGAAAAAAGTATTGATGAAATAATTAACCGTAATATTGAAAATTATGGCAATGATTTAAGTGATAAAGAATTTCCTAAAAACTTAGTTTTAAATATTCTTAGTCACAAGGAACAACTAGACGATATTATCCAAAAATCAGCCGTTGAAAGGCCAATCGCCCAGATTAATACTGTTGATCGCAATGTTTTGCGCATGGGGTTATATGAATTGCTTTTTGATAAAACCGGTGATGTTCCGCCAAAAGTAGCAATCAACGAAGCCGTTGAATTGGCTAAGAATTTTGGGGGCGAAAATTCATCCAGCTTTATTAACGGTGTTTTAGGCACTGTTTACAAAACAATGTTAGAAATTAATCCTGATTCAAATGAATCAGAAAATAAAGAATAAAATATGACAAATTGAGAGCATCGCAAAGAAGATGCAATAAAATATTTTGAAGAAAAATTCAAAATTAAAATTAGAAAAAAAGAATATTTCTTTGAGGCATTAACTCATAGTTCTTTTTTGAATGAAAACAAGAAATGACCATTCAAACATAACGAGCGTTTAGAGTTTTTAGGTGACGCCGTTCTTCAACTATCAAGCTCAGACTATATATATTTTGAATATCCAGATTTTGCCGAAGGAGTTTTAACTCCTCTTAGAGCCAACCTAGTCAATTCACTTATGTTGTCAAAGATTGCTTTATCTTTTTCCCTCGATAAATATCTTTTTATCTCCAAAGGAGAAAGAATGAGCGTCGAGCAATTCTTAGCTCAATTAAATGATAAAACGTTAGATGAATCTAAACTAAAGTGCTATGTTTTGGCTGATGCCGTTGAAGCTTTGTTTGGTGCTATTTATCTTGACCAAGGCTTTCAAGTCGCTAAAAACGTTATCATTGATGTTTTAAAAGATTTTGTTAGTGAAGTTCTTGAAAAGAATAATCAAAAAGATCATAAAAGTTTATTGCAAGAAAGGATGCAAGAGATTTACAAAAAAGCACCAAGCTACAAAGTAATTAAATCATCCGGCCCAGCTCACCAAGTTTTTTATACAGTTTCTGTTTCAATCAATGAAAAGGAAATAGGGGTTGGCGAAGGATGATCTAAAAAAGATGCCGAAGAAAAAGCCGCTGAAAATGCTTTAAAAGAAGAGAAATGAAAACATTAAAAAACAACCGATTGGTTGTTTTTTTAAATAGATGGCTCTTTACTATATTTCTAAAATTTGTTATTATTATATTTGTAATTTATTAAACTCA
>CAZCTX010000006.1:0-21856 GCA_964502205.1 uncultured Candidatus Saccharibacteria bacterium | reverse complement strand
TCTTTACTATATTTCTAAAATTTGTTATTATTATATTTGTAATTTATTAAACTCATATTATGTATTTAAGAGAAATTGAAATTAAGGGATTTAAATCATTTGCCGACAAAACAATATTGCAATTTCCAAAAGGAATAAGTGCTATTGTTGGACCTAATGGTTCTGGTAAATCGAATGTTGTTGATGCTTTGCGCTGAGTTTTAGGCGAGCAAAGTTCAAAAAATTTAAGAACCGACAGTAATGTTAATTTGATTTTCAGTGGTAATGAATTTAAACCAGCTGGCCAAAGCGCCAAAGTAAGGTTGGTTTTTGATGATATTAATCGCGAAGATATTATCGAGACAAATACTCTTGAGATCGAAAAAATTATTTACCGAGATGGTAAAACTGAATATTTTTTAAATAAAAAAGATGCTCGGCAAAAAGATTTAATTGAACTTTTAGCTTCATTGCAATTAGGCACAAAAGGACTTTCAATTATTAGCCAGGGAAGTATTGAAAACATCTTAAAAGTATCAGCCAGCGAGAGAAAGATAATGTTCGAAGAAATATTAGGTTTACGTCAATTGGAAATTAAAAAAGAAGCATCTGAAAGAAAACTTGAAAACACATGCATTAACTTAGATAAGGTAAATGCATTGGTTAATGAAATATTACCCCATTTCCGCTCTCTTAAGCGTTATGTTTCTCGCTTTGATAAACAGCAAGAATATCAAGACGAATTAATTTCTTTATGTAAAAAATATTATGGCCATCGTTTTCATGTTTATCAAAAAAACAATGAAAATATATTAATTGAATTGCAAAAATATAACAACGAAATTAAAGCAATAGAATCACAAATTGAAGACGAAAAAACAAAATTAGGATTATCAGACTCAGTTGATAAAAATGCAATTTCTTCTCTTAATCTAAAACAAAAAGAAATAGAAAATATTGTTAAAGAATTAAATTCTGAAAAACAAAAACTAGTCTATGAAATGGCAAAATTAGAAGGGCAAATTGAAGAAAAAGCTTTTGCTATTAAAAGATTAGAAACTTCTAATGTGCCAAATACTAATTTAAATAAACCAAAACCACGCTTTATTAGTTTTGATAATTTAGAATTGAAATTTTCTAATCTTAAGCAATTAATTAAAAATATATTGAATAGCTCTGATCTTTATGAAATCAAAAGCAACATTGTTGCCATTGAGAAGAATCTTGATGAAATTCTTGAAGTTAAACAAGAGAATGTTGAAATTGAACCTATTGATAATTCCGGAAGAATCAATGAATTAAATTCTGATATATCAGAAATTAAAAACAAGATTTTAGTTTTCAAAAACAAAATTGAAGAATTTGACTTGCAAATTAATCAAAAAGATTCTGAAGCTAACCAAATTGAAGATGAAATCGAAGCTGAATCAGCTAAGCAAAGAGAAATGTTTAGCGCAATTGAACACAAGCAAAGAGAATTAATGAATTTACAAAATAAAAAGCAAACATTTAATCTTGAATTTGAGAAAAACAATATCAACATTCAGAATTTAAAGGATCAGGTTTCTTCAATGAATCTGGATTTTCAATTTATCATTGATAATTTTGAATTAGATTCTAATATATCTGATATTGATTTAAAATCATTTTACGACAAGATTGAAAAATTAAGAGCGATATTAAATGAATTGGGTTTTGTTGATCAAAATATTGTTGATGAATACAACGATACTCAAAAGAGAATTGAATTCTTAGAAAATCAAAAAAACGATCTTGAAAAAGCTGTAGCTGATTTAAGACTTGTAATCAAAGAACTTGCTAGCAAAATCAATGATACATTCAGAAATTCTATTAAAGAAATTAATTCTGATTTTAATAAATATTTAGAATTAATTTTTGGTGGTGGTAAAGGAAGTCTTGAAATAGTTGAATTGAAAGAAAAAGTTCAGAAAACTGAAGATGGCCAGGAGATTATATCAGACGACAATGAAGAAAAGAAGATAGGATTAGAAATTAAAGTTAAACTACCTAAAACAAAACTCGATGGTGTCGAAGCATTATCTGGTGGTGAAAAAAGCTTAGTATCAATTGCCTTACTTTTTGCAATTGTATCTCAGAGCAAACCACCACTATTAGTTTTAGACGAAGTCGATGCCGCTTTAGACGAAGAAAATACCAGAAAGTTTTCCAATATATTAAAAGATTTAAGCACTAAAACTCAATATCTTTTGATTACTCACAATTGATTAACCATGTCGAGCGCAAATGTTATTTACGGAGTAACCATCGGTAAAGAAAAGTTTTCACAAATATTGTCTTTGGAATTAGAGGATTCAAGAGATTTTATGAAGAATTAATTAAAAAACCTGGCTAAAAACCAGGTTTTTTTAATTTCTTGCATTTCTTTAAAAATATGGTAGAATAATTTCAGCTATACTAAAATATGAAAGGAGGAAAAAGTGTTTTATTGCAGGAAATGTCACGATAAAGCGTTTGAAGAAGATCCAAAACACGATTGGCACAGTCATCCCGGAATTAGCGACGGACACGGGGTCTCATTGGGACCATGTGAGATTTGTGGAAATGTTGACGAATGCATCGACTGCCATTGTTGGCCAGAAGTGCCGAAGAAAGAGAAGTAACGTTCTTTGCCCTCTCAGTTATAGAACTGGGAGGGTTTTTTAATTTCTTGTATTTCTTTAAAAATTTTGCTACAATTTAATTACTTTCCGAAAATTAATAAAAAGCTAAAAAAATTACATGGCAACGAAAAAAGTAAGTTCGAAAGCTAAAACAGAAAAATATGTTTATAGCTTTCAAAATGGCAAAGCCGAAGGTAATGGCAAGATGAAAGATGCACTTGGCGGAAAAGGTGCTGGTTTAGCTGAAATGACTAATATTGGCATTCCTGTTCCTCCTGGCTTTACAATTACAACTGAAGTTTGCAATTACTATTACAAACATAATAAAAAATTGCCTTCATCATTTGAAGAGCAATTCAAAAACGCAATTACCAAACTAGAAAAAGCTAGTAATAAAAAATTTGGAGATAATAAAAATCCATTATTAGTTTCTGTTCGTTCTGGGTCAAAATTTTCTATGCCTGGCATGATGGATACAATTTTGAATTTAGGTTTAAATGATATTACGGTTGAAGCCTTAGCCCAGAAATCAAACAATCCTCGCTTTGCTTACGATTCTTATCGACGTTTTATTATGATGTTTTCTGATGTTGTTCTTGGTATTGATAAATCAGAATTTGAAGAACATTTTAATGAATTAAAATCTAAAAAGAATATTAAATATGATTATCAAGTATCATATATTGATTTAAAAGATTTGATTCTAACATATAAAAAAATTGTTAAAGCTAAAATCGGCAAAGAATTTCCTCAAAATGTTTTGTCTCAACTCGAACTTGCCAGAGACGCTGTTTTCAAAAGCTGAAACAATCCTCGTGCTATCACCTATCGTCAGATAAATAAAATTCCTGATGATTTAGGTACTGCTGTCAATATTCAGGCCATGGTTTTTGGTAATATGGGTGATGATTGCGCTACTGGTGTTGGTTTTACTCGCAACCCATCCACTGGCAAAAAAGAATTCTATGGCGAATATTTAATTAATGCCCAAGGCGAAGATGTTGTTGCTGGTGTTCGCACACCCCAAACAATAACAAATCTTAAAAAAGATATGCCTAAGGTTTTTAAACAATTAGTTGATGTTACTACGTTATTAGAAAAACATTATAAAGACATGCAAGATTTTGAGTTTACAATTGAAAGCAATGTTTTATACATGCTTCAAACTCGCAGTGGCAAAAGAAGTATTCGCGCTGGTATTAAGATTGCCGTTGATATGGTAAAAGAAAAATTAATTACCATTAACGAAGCTTTAATGCGAATTGACCCTAATCAAATTAATCAATTGTTGCATCCAATTATTGATCCAAAAGCAAAATTAGAAATCATCGCTAAAGGATTACCGGCTTCTCCTGGTGCTGGTACTGGTAAAGTTGTTTTTGACCCTGATGAAGCTGTTGCTTTGTCCGAATCTGGCGAGAAAGTAGTTTTGGTTCGTGACGAAACTTCTCCTGATGACATTAACGGTATGAATGTCGCCCAAGGCATCTTAACTGCCAGAGGTGGTATGACATCTCATGCAGCTGTGGTTGCCCGTGGTATGGGTAAATGTAGTGTTGTTGGTTGTGAAGATGTTAAGATTGATATGGTTAAGAAATGTTTTAATACCGAATTTAATAACAATTCTTATACAATTAAAGAAGGTGACTACATCACTCTTGATGGTAATACTGGAAATGTAATATTAGGCAAGGCTGATACAATCATGCCTGAAATCGAAGGGGAATTTAAAGTATTTATGAAATGAGCCGATGAGATTGCAAAATTAAAGGTCAGAGCCAATGCTGATGTTCCTCGTGATGCTAAAGTTGCTCGTGAATTTGGTGCTGAAGGTATTGGTCTTTGCCGAACTGAGCATATGTTCTTTGATCCTCAAAGATTACCATATATGCAAGAAATGATTTTAGCCGATACTGAACAAGAAAGACGCATTGCTTTGGATAAATTACTGCCATTCCAAAAAGAAGATTTCTATGGCTTATTTAAAGAAATGAAAGGATTTCCTGTTACAATCAGAACATTAGATCCTCCTTTACATGAATTTTTACCAAAAACCAATGAAGCAGCTAAAGAGTTATCAGCCATAATTGATGTTCCTTATGAAAAAATTATGAAGAAGGCTCAGGAACTTCATGAGCAAAATCCTATGTTAGGTCATCGCGGTTGTCGCTTAGGTATTACTTATCCGGAGATTACCGAAATGCAAGTCAGAGCAATTATTACTGCTGCTTGTGATATATATAAAAAGGAAAAAATTAAAGTTGTTCCAGAAATCATGATTCCTTTAATTGGTAATGTTAAAGAATTCATTGATCAAAAAGAAGTTGCTATTAAAGTAATCAATGAGGTTTTGAAAAAATATAAAGTAAAAGTTGATTACAAGATTGGTACCATGATCGAAGTTCCTCGCGCTGCTTTGACCGCTGATGAAGTTGCCAAAGAAGCTGAATTCTTTTCGTTTGGCACCAATGACTTAACTCAAATGGGTATGGGATTCTCTCGAGATGATGCTGGCAAGTTTATTAAAATTTATTTAAATAAAAAGATTTTAGATAATGACCCATTTCAAACCCTTGACCAAAATGGTATTGGCAAATTAGTTGCCATGGGTGTATTACTTGGCCGAGAAGTTAGAAAAGATTTAAAGATTGGTATTTGTGGTGAACATGGTGGTGACCCAGACAGTGTTAAATTCTGTCATAAATTAGGATTAACCTATGTATCTTGCTCGCCTTATCGTGTGCCCGTTGCTAAACTTTCAGCTGCCCAAGCGGTAATTGAAAACAAGAAATAGAAGAAAAACACGCCTTAGGGCGTGTTTTTGGTTGTTATGATTATAAATCAAAGAAGTTTATGTAATCAGGATTGTCTTTTTCAACATCCCTGTCATAATAAATATATTTTAATGCTATCTTAGGATAGGCTTTAATAAATTTATCATAATTTTTAGGAATGATTTTAGATGTCTTAAATTTGCTTTCGTATGCAATTTTATTTCCGACAATAAAATCAACTTCATTTTTTTCAACCGTACTTCAATAATTTATTGATATTTCATCATTAGTTTCTAGCAATTTTTTATAAATCATATTTTCTAAAATTTCGCCTTTGTCATCTCGATGTTCAATTTTATCAAAATTATTTAAAAATACATTGCGTAACCCAAAATCATTAAAATATATTTTTGGCATTTTTGTAAGCTCTTTTCGTAAATTGCCAAAATATGGATTTACCAAATTGATATGAAAAGATTTACGCATAATATAAATGAAATTATTGATAATTGTTTTTGAAACATTTAAAGTATTCGCTAGTTCATTAACATTGACTGTTTTTCCAATTTGATCAGATAATAATATGAAAAGGCGATAGAATATTTCATCTTTCTGAATCCCAGCGTCATTAATATCTCTTTTTGTATAGGCATAAGCAATTTCATGTAAAATATTCTTTTTTTCTTCATAATCTTCAGTTAGTACTACTCTTGGATAGCCACCATAAATAAGATATTCGTTCATTAATTCCTTCTTTTCATTTAATTTTAAATCTTTAATTTTTAATTTTTTTGTTAATAAAAATTCTTCGAAAGAAAAGACATTCATAAAAAATATTCTTTTTCTTCCCGCAAGAGAATCTTTAAATTTTTTATCAATGTAAAAGGCGGAAGATCCAGTAACTACTAATTTTATTTTCCCTTTGTATTTATCGTAGTTAAATTTAAGAAAGTTTGAAGGATTTTCTAGATATTGTATTTCATCTATAAATACATACTTCTTTTCCGTATCTAACCCATCAATAATTTTAAGAAGATTATCTGGGTGTTCGCTAAGCTTAGCCAATAAAGTCGGATCTTCTAAACTAAAAAAATAACATGTTTTTCCTTCTTTTTTTAGTTTGGAGTACATGCGAAAAAGCATAGTCGTTTTACCTGTTTGTCTCGGGCCTGTTATTAGTGCGATTTCATCTGTTTTTAGATATTCTCAAACACTGTCATATATTGTACGTTTTATAAACATAATCATGTATTAATATTAATAACATATTAGCAGGCTATTTAATTTTTGTCAAGCGAAAAATCCTTTTTATCGGATAAAAAGGATTTTTTGACTTTCAGAAGTCCTTTTTATCTTTTAAGCAAAAAAGGGCCTTTAAGCCCTTGTTTTATGGTTTTTTTGCAAGGTAAAAGGCCCACGATTGGGCCTTAAAAAAGAAACAAAGAACAAAAATAAAAAAGAACAAATTTTCCGGAAGACGAGATTTTAAGACATCTCGTCCTCCAGCCTCGCGATGCCGATATTTTTTCAGGAGAAAAATTATCATTAATATTATAGCACAAAATATATTTTTGTCAACTGCCTGTATTGTTTTGCAATATTTCGATTTTTATGGTATTATTTCCATATATACAAATATAAAATACAAATATGATTAATTCACAACCGCCATCTGGTATGAGAGATACATTACCAAATGAGTTACGCCAAAAACAAAGAATTATTAATCAAATTAAAAATATTTTTGAAAAATTTAATTATGATCCAATCGATACGCCCGTTCTTGAGCGGATTGAAGTTTTAAATGGAAAATTTACTAGTGATGAAGAAAATGAAAAATTAATTTTTAAAATTCAAAAAAGAGGAGAAAAGTCTGAAGAAGGTTGCGACCTTGGGCTTCGTTATGATTTAACTGTTCCATTGTCTCGCTTCTACACTGAATACCAAAATCAATTACCAAAAGTTTTTAAACGTTATTGTATTGATAAAGCTTGGCGAGCTGAACGCCCTGGAAGGGGGAGATATCGTGAATTTTATCAATGCGACATTGATACTATTGGTTCGAGTTCAAATTTAGTTGAAGTTGAAACATTTTTAGCATTAGCTGAAGCATTAAAATGTTTTAATTTAACTAATCTTTCGTTAAAAATTAGTTCGCGAGATTTTTTAAAAAATTTCTTAGAGAGTTTCGGAATACAAGATGTTAAAACCTTTATGACTTGTCTTGATAAGCAAGATAAAATTGGTTTTGAAGGGGTTGTTGAAGAGTTGAAAAGCAAAGGTATTGATGAAGAAATTTCAAAAAAGATTTTAAATACATTAAACGATGAAATTGAGTTTGAAAAGTATTGTAATGACAAGCCAGAGATTTTAAATATTGTTAACCAAGTAAGTGAAATCATTAATTTAGTTAAACCATTTTTATCTGACATCAATGTATATTTTTGTAAAACTCTTGTCAGAGGCTTTGATTACTATACAGACACTGTTTTTGAATTCTATAGCCCAGAATTAGATTCAACAGTTGCTGGTGGAGGCCGATACGATAATTTAACTAGTATATTTAATGGCAATAAAACACCTGCTTGTGGCGGCTCAATAGGAATTGAAAGAATTTTTGGATTAATTGATAACAAAGAATTGAAAAATGAAAAAAATTCAGTTTTAGTTGCGTTGTTTGATGAATCAATGAAATCAGATTGTTTAGAATTATTGAGTTTTTTAACTAAAAACAATATTAATTCTGAAATATATTTAGAAGCCGATAAATTAGGCGATCAAATTAAATATGCTCTTTCTAAAAATTGTAAATATTTAATTATCTACGGTCCAGATGAAAAACAAAAAGGGATAATTACTATTAAAAATTTAGAAACCAAAGAACAAAAAGAAGTTTCAAAAGACAAAATATTAGAAGAATTGATATTCTAAAACAAAAAACAACACAACTTATTGTGTTGTTTTAAATTTGACAATTTTCCTTTCTATGCTATTATTATATTAGTACATAAGAGGGAGTTGTTTGCTAGGCGAATGCCAATGCAGACTCTATGTATAGAGGATCTCTCGGGCCTTCATGCTGGGAGATAACACTATACCGTTCAAAGGAAGAGCGGCTTATATATATAGATCTATTCCAAACCCAAAACAGGGCCCCTCGGCCAAATTTAAGCGTCTACGATGTGGGCGCTTTTATCTTTTATATTAATTTTCAAAAAAACAAGGGCGACATTTGTCGCCCTTTCTGGCCTATTTGAGTCTTGGCGGAGGTCGATAAGGATGGTTATGTTCAGCGAGTTCTTTTAGAATTTTTGATAGGATGTCCTTAAGAGATTCGTGATCGTTTGAGGCGAGCATATTGATTTTCTCTTGCAGCTCTTCACGCTCTTTTTTATTCATTTTTCTACTCCTTTCTTATTTTTTACGTTTTTTCAAGGCTGGCCGGTTTTCTAAAGACCACCTCATAAAAGTGGCCATACCAATACAGTCTTCTGAACGCCTCGCAATATCAAGCGGAATAGAATCTCTTTCGAGCCTTCTCGCTCTCGAAATGATCCTTGCTAGGCCTATCATTTTTATGAGATTCATCTTTTCCTCCCATTTTTTAAAATTAAAACAACTAAAGTAATTATATCACAAAACAAAATATATTCAATGACAAAAATTAAAAAATTTGATATAGTAAAGATGTAATATATTTTAATCTTTACTATGAAATTAACTGATGATATAAAAGATCTTTTTGGTGTTGGCATAAACTATGCCGAAAAATTAAAAAATCTAAATGTTTTTTGCATAAAAGATCTTTTATGGCATTTTCCTTTTCGTTATCAAGATTTTGCAAGCATTAAATTAATTGATGAATTAGTACCTGAATTTCCGACAACTATTATTGGTAGAATCGAAAAAATAAAAAGCTATAGAACCTATAGAAAAAAAATGCTTTTAACCGAAGCTAAAATTGTTGATAGTTCTGGTTCAGCTGATTTAGTTTGATTTAACCAGCCATTCATATCAAATCAAATAAAAGAAGGCACGCTTCTTACAATTTCTGGTAAGCCAAAAGTAAAAGGCAAGCATTTTGTTTTTCAAAGTCCTTCTTTTGAGATTATTTCTAAAGAACAAGAAGAAGACTTAGATGTTTCAAACCTTAAGCATACCGGCAGATTAATTCCTATCTATCCTGAGACAAGCGGTATTACATCTAAAATGATAAGAACATATATTAAAAGAATTTTTGATGGTTTTAATAATTCTTTTTCTGATTATTTGCCCGATGAAACTAAAAAAAGAAACAAATTATTTGATTTAGATACTGCTTTGAATAAAATTCATTTTCCGGAAACAGCTGAGGAAGCAATTCGGGCTAGAAACAGATTTGTTTTTGAAGAAATGTTGCTTACGCAATTACATTTAATGAGAATTAAAGACAGGATGGCTAAAAACAAAGCTCCAAAGATAAAAGCTAATGTTGATTTAATTAAAGAATTTTTAGCTACTTTGCCTTTTATCTTAACGGCTTCTCAAAAAAAGGCAATTTGAGAAGTAATGCAAGATTTAGAAACTGGATCGCCAATGAATAGATTGCTTGAAGGCGATGTTGGCTCTGGCAAAACAATAATAGCTGTTGCCATATCTCTTTTATGTATTAGACAAGGATTCCAAGTTGCCTTTATGGCCCCAACTGAAGTTTTGGCTAAACAACATTACAATAATATTATAAAATACCTTGAGCCTTTTAAGATTAAAATAGCTTTAATGACCGGCGAAGGTGTTAAAATCAAAGATGGCTTTATTGAGGGCAAGGTTTCTAAAGAATATTTATTAAAAAGTATCAAAGAGGGCACTGAATGATTGGTAATTGGTACCCATTCCTTGATTCAAAAAAGCATTGATTTTAAAAATTTAGGCCTTGTTATCATTGATGAACAGCATCGTTTCGGCATAAAACAAAGAAAGGAATTAATTAGTAAGCACGAAGATTTAATTCCTCATTTTCTTTCCATGACCGCAACACCAATACCTCGAACATTAGCTTTATCAATTTATGGGGATTTGGATTTATCTATTTTAGATGAAATGCCTAAAAACAGAAAAACCATAATCACTAAGATAGTTCCAAAATTAAGAGAAAAAGCAATGTTTGAATTCATTAGAAAAGAAATTAAAAATGGCAGACAAGCTTTTGTTATCTGTCCGCGTATTGAGGAATCAACTGAAGAAGAAAAATCAAAAAACATTTTTTCTTTTGATCAGTTATTAAATTACGAAGTAAAGGCAGTTAAAAAAGAAGTCGAGGAAATGAAAAAAATCTTTCCTGAATTTAAGATTGAAATATTGCATGGCAAAATGAAATCCAAAGACAAGGAATTAATAATGAACAAATTTAATAAAAATGAAATTAATATGTTGGTTTCAACTTCAGTCATTGAAGTTGGTATCGATGTTCCCAATGCAACTATTATGTTAATCATGGGGACTGAAAGCTTTGGGTTAGCACAATTACATCAGTTCCGAGGCCGTGTTGGCCGAGGCATGTATCAGTCATATTGTTTTCTGTGCACAGAATCAAACAGTAAAACAACTAAAGAAAGATTAGGCGCAATGGTTGATTGCCACGATGGTTTCAAATTAGCTGAAATTGATTTAAAATTAAGAGGCCCTGGAGAAATGTTTGGAAGAAATCAATCTGGTTTTCCTGATTTAGCTATGTCAGCATTAAAAGATGCAAAAATGTTAAAAAATATTCAAAATGAAGCAAAATTACTTTTTGCTACTGATCCTGAATTTGAAAAATATCCTTTGTTCTTAGAAAGATACAAAGAATTTGTTGAAAAAATTCATATGGAATAAAATATTGACAAATTTTTTTAAAAATGTATAATATTAATAATTTATTAAACGCATTCTATGGGATTACTTGATATATTAAAAAAACGGGCAGAGAATAAAAAAGATGAAAAACCTTCTCAAGAAGTGATTGATACAAATCAAAAGGAAGTAGCTTTACATATGAAAACAGCATTTGATAAAGCTATTCTTGAGTCTGCAAAAGGTGGCAAGCAATTAGTAACTTCAGCGGGTGAAAACGGAAAGCAGTGAACAATTTTTATCAAAAATCCAGCTGACGCAATTAGGCCAGGGTCAGGTATAATTTTTCAAATCGATGTTAACTTAGCTAATAAAGGAAAAGAACTTCATTGTTATGAAACATATAGCGAAGATACTTATAGTCCAATCGAAGGAGCAGGAAACTTTACAGCCAGTGTTATTGAAAAAATGAAAAAATATCTTCAACCCGAACAAACAATATAAATTAAAAAACCCCTATATCCAGGGGTTTTTGACTTTTCCACAAGTACTATTGACAAATCAATACTTTAATGGTATAATATTATCATATTTAAAGATTAAAAGAGCCCTAATTTTAGGTCTTTTTTCTTCTCTAAATATGTAGTACATTTAAAAGCATTTTTGCTATCAATAAGCAAGTTAGAATTAGCTTGTTTATTGATAGCAAAAAAATTTTCAGGAGGAAAAAATGAAGAAAGTTTTAGATAAAATGAGCGAGAGGGCACTCGCCCTCTTACTCGGTATTGTTCTGTTCTTAGCTCTTGGCCTCGCCGGAAGGCTAGATCAAGAGACGTTCGTTGACAGTGCTCGACACACTGTCATGGTCCTAGCCAGTCAGGGCTGGGATGAAGAGCAGATAACATCTTTTTATAAGTTCCAAGAATATCCTGGGAACAGGATATTTAAGGAATTGAAAGAAACCGGTGAGCTTGACGAGCTCATCGAAAAAGGTCGGTCGCGATGACTGGCCTGAAACCCTTGGTTGCAAAGGCAACCGAGGGTTTTCTCATTATTCCAAAACATTGCATTTTTTTTTAATTCCTGATATAATATTTTGCGACATAGAAAAATTTAAAAATATTTTATGTTTTTGAAAAATCTTTTAACTGACTATCTTAATTTTATTGAGATAGAAAAAAACAGAAGTATCAATACTCGTGATAATTATGAACGATATATTTTACATTTTTTAAAATGACTTTCAAGTTATTTAGGAAAAAGCTACGAAACTTTAACTCCTAAAGATGTTAATTATGATGCCTTACGCGAATATCGTTTGTTTTTGAACCGAGAATTAATTGATGGTAGCGATTCACGTAAAAAAAATACCCAAGGCTACTATATCATTGCCATGCGTAATTTTTTTAAGTATTTAATTCGCCGTGATATTGATATAATTTCACCGGATAAAATTGATTTACCAAAATCAGGTGATCGGGAAATTAATATCATATCAGAAGATGAATTAATTCGATTGCTCGAATCGCCTGATCTTTCGGATTTAAAAGGCATTCGCGATAAAGCAATTTTAGAATTACTTTTTTCAACTGGTCTTCGTGTTTCCGAATTATGTTCTCTTAATAAAGATAGCGTCAATTTGCAAACTGGTGAATTTCCAGTGAAAGGAAAAGGCAGAAAAATCAGAGTTGTATTTCTTTCTGAAAGAGCTAAGAAATATTTAATTGACTGATTAAAAGCCAGAAAGGAGATAGTTGATGAGCCTCTTTTTATTGGTTTGCCAAACATTAAGAGCAAAAACTATACCCGCCTTACTTCTCGTTCAATTGAGCGGATTATAAAACACTATTCAGTAAAAGCCGGTATCACTAAAAAAGTAGTTCCTCATACTCTAAGGCATTGCTTTGCAACTGATTTATTACAAAATGGAGCTGATTTACGTTCTGTACAATCAATGTTAGGGCATTCTTCCATTGCTACTACCCAAATTTATACTCATATCACTGATAAAGCCTTAAAAGAAACTTATAGAAAATTCCACGGCAAAGGAATGAATAAATAAAAAACACCGCCGATACTGCTTGGCGGTGTTTAACGAATTCAAACCGGTGTGAGCATTACTTCACTTGGGCACTCAATGAAAGCAAAGTCTCTTAATTCATTTTCAAATTTAATGTAAACATGTGCGTCGGGATTTTGTTTTTTGTATTTTTCCAGCGCTTCAATTAATTTCTCAATATCCATTTGCCCCTCCTTTCTTTAAAAACATCTACCTATATATTACCATATTTATTTTAAAAAACAACAAAGTTTACATATAATATTTTTTATGCTAATATTGTATTTATTGCTTCCATAGCTCAACTGGATAGAGTGCATGGCTTCGGACCATGAGGTTGGGGGTTCGAATCCCTCTGGAAGCACCATTGATTTAAAAAAATTTTATGAAAAATTGAAATTTTAAATGATTCTATAAAATATATAAAAAAAGAAATAGTTTTTTAAGTTCTATTTCTTGGTTAGTCAGTAATACGACTTTTCTATTTCTTTTTTTCACATTTTGTGTTTTGTTTTTTTCTTTATTTAAACAAGATGCAGGGTTAAGTTTTAAATTATTTATTAATTTATCAATAGCTTTAGCATTGATTAAAATAATTGTTGATAAGGTTATTAAAAAGCTTACTTATCATCCTCGACCCTATGTATCAAAAACGGATGTTACTCCTATCGGTAAACTTGAGCAATCAAGTACATCTCCATCCGGGCATACAACTGGGGTTGTTGCTGCGGTTGCTATTTTAATAATCTACAGCCCTTGATTTTTAGTATTAATCCCTCTTATTCCATTAATTATGTGATCTCGAGTATATAACGGCATGCATTGGCCATTAGATGTTTTTTTAGGTTTTATTCTTGGTTTAGTATTTGCTAATTTAAGCTTTATTATCACTAACTTGATTTTTAATTAAAAATTAAATATAATATAATAAAAATAAAACTTTATCATGGAAGACAAAAATATGGAATGTCCTTTTTTAATTTTTTCTGGGCGTAATTCAAATGAATTATTTCAAAAAATTTGTAACCATTTAAACAATAAATTAAGTTTTAATGTTTGCGGGAAAATTAATGCTGAGAATTTTTCTGATGGTGAAATTAGAGTTCAGATAAAAGATAATGTTCGAGGCAAAGAAATATTTGTAATTCAATCAACTAATCCACCGGCTGATAATTTGTTAGAGCTATTGGTTATCATTGATGCTTTGAAGCGTGCTTCGGCTGAAAAAATTACAGTTGTTATTCCATATTATGGCTATGCTCGCCAAGATAGAAAAACTCAAGGCCGAGAACCAATTACTGCTAAGTTAATGGCTAATTTAATTGAAACAGCTGGAGCCGATAGAGTAATTTGTGTTGATCTTCATGCTGGTCAAATTCAAGGATTCTTTAATGTCCCGATGGATGATTTAAAAACAGTAAAACTATTTGCCGAACAAATCAAAAAAGATTTCACCAATTTTGAAGATATTGTTATTGCTTCCCCTGATGCTGGTGGGGCTAAAAGAGCTGAAAAATTGAGTTCTTTTATTCCCGGTAGTACCTGGGTCATATGTCATAAAAACCGAAACCATAATTTGAAAGACAATGTCAGTGGCTTTAAAATCTTAGGTGAAGTCGAAAATAAAGATGTAATCATTATTGATGATGTGACTTCTACCTTTAGTACTATTAAAGGATCAGCTACTGAAATATTAAATCAAGGTGCTAGAAGTGTATCAGCTGGTGTTGCTCACTGAGCTTGCCCAAATGAAGTCGCTGATAAAATAAAAGAGGGGACTGATATTAAAAACATATATATTACTAATACCTGTCCTCGAGCTTCTTATCCAGTTGAAATCGGTATTGCTAAAGAAATAGACGTATCAGAATTAATTAGCGAAACAATTCTTCGAGTTGTAAATCATGATTCAGTCTCAAGTTTATTAGAATAGAAAAAAACACGCGTAAGCGTGTTTTTCTTTTGTGCCCCCAGCAGGACTCGAACCTGCGACCATTTGCTTAAGAGGCAACTGCTCTACCAACTGAGCTATGGGGGCAATTCAATAAATCTATTGTACTACATTTATGTTAATTTTTCAATAGGGAGAAATTTTTTAAAAAAATTACCTCCCCACGCTGTTGTGGGGAGGGTTGAGATTTTTCTATTGGATGTCCTCGTAGCGGAACTTTCCGCTATTTTCGAAACACCAATTTTTTAAAGAGGCGATGGTGGCCTCTTTGGAGAGATACGATTTTACGAGTATATATGGCCTTCCATTTTTTCCCTCTTTCATTTCTATTTGTTGAGGAGTGGCTTTATTGAACCCCAGCAAACGCGCAATAGTAACTCTTGTTTTCCCCGTAATTTTAAAAAGTACGGGAGAGTGATTAAAATCTACAAGTGTTATATCCTGAGCTTTTTTAAAATGGTAGCGTGCAATAAAGGGATCAATAATTGACTTTTTAATAAAGTCAATTGCTACCCGTTTTTCTAAGTCAGAGATAGAGCCATCTTGAGAATATACAACAATTTCGTTTTTAATAAGGCATGTGTTATTGTGGTAGGGAAAACCTATCAAAAGGTTTTCTATACGATTTGGTATTTCCCCTTTCATTAGGTGCTCTAAGAAACTAGCCTCGACTCTTTCCTTCTCTTTGTGACTTTCGGACGTTACCTTGAACGCTAAAACTTTCTTCATTTCATTTTCCTCCTGAAAAATTGATTTGAAATAACTACCCTAATACTACCATAATATCCTTGATATTTCAACCCTTTTTTCTTTTTGACTTTTTTCTTTTTCTTTGCTAATATATTGGTACAAAAATATCACATAGAAATAAGTGTATATGTTTTTTATTCTTAAGTTTTAAAGCTACTTTTTGATAATAAAATATGACAAAAGACAATTTTTCAAAAATATATGACGAACATTCAAAAGAGATATATAATTTCTTGTTTTTAAGAACTCAATCTTCTGATATTGCTGGAGACATTACTTCTGAAACTTTTTTTAAATTCTGAAAAGCTAACTGTGATAGACCCGAAGATTATCTTAAAAACCCAAGAGCTTTTTTGTATCGCTTAGCTAGAAACTGTCTAGTTGACTTTTATCGCAAAGAAAATAAAAAAATAACAGTTTCGATTGACGCTAATGAAGAAGAAAATGAAAATGTAATTGAAATTCAATTAAAATCAGATGAAGACATAAAGCAAGATTATGCTGATTCTGAGAAAAAACAATTAGTATTGTCAACAATCAAAAAATTAAATCCAATCTATGCTGACGTATTAATTTATTACTATATCCAAGGATTGGAATCAAAAGAAATTGCTAATATTATTAATCGCACTGAATCTAATACTAGAGTCATAATTCATCGCGCTTTAGAGTCTTTAAAAAAAGCTTTAAAATAAAATATGGCATATGATAAATATATTGAAAAAAAAGCATATCATGAAAAAGTAACAGAAGACACTATTGCTTTAGTTGAAAAAGTTGGAGACATAATTAAAGGCAAAAAGTTAAAAGGCGAACCCATTAAACCCGTGGAAAAGCTCGAAATAAAACCAGATCTAAAAGAAACAATACTGGAAGACGAAAAAACTTTTAATTTTAAAAGTATATATTCAAAGTTTTGACTTTCTCATTTTCGTAAAGAAAATACAAAAGAGAATTTTTTAAAAATGTTTGAAAAATTTTTTGAAAAACCGGATAATAAAGAAAAGTTAAAAAATACATATAACATAATTATAGAAGAGTGCAAAAAAATTGAGGACATTCATGTTAAAGATTCAGATCGTAATTGGTGTAAAGCCGGAGTTATTATAAAATATGTAATAAAACACGACACTAAATGCGGAAAAGATTTTTTTGAACAAATAGTTGAAAGGATTCAAGATGACACGAACAGGCTGGGCTTATCGTCAGAATCATCTGAAGATATTAAGCGGGCATCGTTAGGGAAAGAATTAAAAGATCTTGAATCAGCATTCTTAGAAACAGTTACAAATCTTTTTATCAAAAATTTTAAAAAAGATATTTAAAAAGAGCACTTAATAGTGCTCTTTTGTTTTTGATGTTTTTAATTGTTTTTATTGATTTAATATGGTATTAATATTTTAATTAAAACTAAAGCAGCTATATGAAAAAAATATTTAATTTTATTCTTTGTATAAGTTTTTTTGTATTTTTTTGAAATAATTTGTACGCTATAACTAATAGCGCTTTTAATAGCTCTCCGTCTTTTGACATCGGCAATTTTATGTCAAACAATTATTATCGTTGGAGATGCGATGCTAATTCCAACCAGTGCATTAAAACACAAACTAAAACTGAAAATGATTTTGGAACCGAATCAGAGTGTAAGAAAGATTGTAATAAAAATTCTAGCAATTCTTTTACTACTAGTAATAATTTCTATTCGCAGCCAATCAACAATCTATCTTATCAGACAACAAGCACTACTAAGCTAACATATAGCTCGTCAAATACTTTTAATTTTGGAACTAATCTGCAACTCAATAGCGTATCCACCACTAAACCAACATATACTAGTCAAAATATCTCTGGCCTATCGGGGTTTAATTTATTCACTGCTACTACCAAATTAATAACGCCCAATAATGGGACTATAAACAATCAACCCTTAATTAGCGGTTTTAATTTAGACAGCAATCAGTATTTAAATAATATTCCCCCAGTGAAATTAAATAACAACCCCATAACAAGTTTTTTAGAGACGTTAGGGATTATCAAAACCAATGCACTTCATGGCACAGAAGATCTGCCATTGTCCATGCCAAAAGATGACCCAGAAGAAGAAATAAAACCACAGGGTTTTAATCCATTGACTGATTATTGCGATGTTAAATTTGAAAGCTTTGATTTTAAAACTGAAATTGAAAAAATTGCTTTTTTAGCAAAGCTTTCAAAATGTACTGACGAATGATATCCAATATTTTTTTCAATTAAGTATATAAATAACAAGGGCATTAGCCAAGAACTATTTAATAAAGAACATGCTAGAGATGGACATTTTAATCAAGAGTTCATAATGCCAGAAGATATAAAAATAGTTGATAACAAAACTAAAATTACCTTCAATGTTTATCAGTGTCGGCCAAACGAAAATTGAAATCGACTTTTAGGCGCTGATCCAGATTGTTTAGACGATATCAAAAACAAAAATACCAATCATTACAAGCATGATTCATACGAAAAAGAATTTACCGATGTAAATGGGATGTCAATGGGCAACAACTGTAGTTATGAAATCGTTTCTCCCGTAAAAAATAAGGTATATGTTGAAGGAGATGACACATCTCTTCCTATAATCGTTAATATTGATTGTCCGGATGGAAAAGGGGGACACGAGTGAAGAGAAATTAATGTTAACTATAAATTTAAATGTCAAAATAAAAAAGGAATAAGTCAGTACTATTATCCCGATTATAACACAAATACAACTATTGACTACCGGGGGAATCAAGACTATACCTTAGGATCTTTTAATCTAGGGCCGAAGTTTTATGGCTATAGTGACATGGATACCTGTATTATTGATTTTACTTTAAATGATGAATTAGGAAATCATAAAGAAATATCAGCAAAATTTAAACTTCAATCATGCCTCCTTGATTTAAAAAATTTTGATAACTACAAAACTAATTTTTATTTAGACGATCCATATATTCCTTTCCTTATGTATACACGCTGCAATAATTTTGACGAGAACAATGTTAGGATTGGAGTCGAATGTATAAATGAAATGACAGAAAAAGCTGAATTAATGAGAGGCGTTGCTGTAGGCACATACGAAAGCAGAATAGTATTGAAAAAATCAAGTAGAGATTTCGCTGTAGCAGTCTATAACGTTCCAACACACTTGATATATGAAAATAAAAATTGGGAAAATTTAACTTGTACAGTTAGGCTTTTGAATAATGATGCCGAGGACTATCATTCATTTCTAGATAACGGAGCAAAACAAGCTAAAATTACCGTGTATAATACAAAAAGACCTGAGGAAGAAAAGCCTTTTCCCTCAATTCTTATCCCAGGAGACGCAACTTCCACTACAAAGAAAGGCGGCTCCGATGCATCTCCAAGGCCAAATGTTATTAACATCATTGTTGACTTTTTCAAGGGTTTATTTAAATAAAAATCAATTTTTTAATTTAAAGCCTAAAGCATTGACAAAAACAGTAATATTTGATATATTTCTAATAAGTACTCTAAAGAGTACTTTAAAGAAATAACATGAATACAATAATCGATTTTACAAATACATTTAAAAACAATGTTATTATATCATTAAAGGATATTGAAAAGGAATTTCCAAGGTTTTACAATCATCGTTTAGTGGAGTGACAAAAGCAGGGGTATATTAAGAAAATTATCCGAGGTTTTTACATATTGTCTGATTTGGAAATTAATGAATTCACTTCTTTTTCTATTGCCAATAAGATATATGAACCATCATATATTTCTTTGGAATCAGCTCTAAGGCATTATAATTTTATTCCAGAGCAGACTTTTGCCGTTACATCCATATCAACTCGCAAAACAAATAAATTCAAAACAAAAACCGATGTTTTTGTTTACAGCAATATTAAGCCCAGCTTATTTTTTGGTTATGAAATAATGCGTTTTAAAAATTTTACTTTTAAAATTGCAGATCGAGAAAAGGCAATTTTAGATTATTTATATTTTCATCGTCATTTTACAACTGAGAAGGACCTTGAAGAATTAAGATTCAATATAGAAGAAATTCAAGAGACGATTGATAGAAAGAAACTTGAAAATTACCTGTTAAAATACAATAATAAGAAGTTCATTAAGACCATTAATAATTTTATAAATTATATTTATCATGATTAGTTTACCAAACATAGCGGGGGAATATCCGGCTAGTCTTTCTCACAAAAGTAGGGCTATTCTTAGGGAATATCTTCAGTATAAGATATTAAATATAATTTTTAATTCAAAATTCGTGGCCAAGCTATCATTTATCGGGGGTACTGCCTTGAGAATAGTCCATGATAATCAAAGATTTTCCGAGGATTTAGATTTTGATAATTTTAGCTTAACAATTGAAGAATTTCAAGAATTAATGGAATTAATAACAAGCAAGCTAGAATTAGAAAATTATAAAATAGAATATAGTATATCAGATAAAGGTGCGTTTCGTGGCAATATTAAATTTATTAATATCCTAGAAGAATTAGGTTTAGCTGTTTGCGATACCGAAAAATTATTAATTCAAGTAGATACCGCTCCTCATAATTTTGTTTATGAACCAGACCTGAAGTTAATTAAAAAATTTGATGTCTTAACAAAAATTAATGTAACTCCAATAGATATATTGCTGTCACAAAAAATCAGGGCTTTATTTGAGCGCAATCGAGTTCTTGGGCGAGACGTTTATGATATTATATTCCTAGTGACTAAAACTAGACCCAACTATAGCTACTTAAAAGAAAAGCTAAATATTAATAATAAATTAGAGTTGCAGAGCAAGCTCGAAGAGTTTTTTAAAAACATTGACTTAGCAGAGACAGAGAAGGACATATCAAGCTTTATTTTTAACGATTCTGATATTAAAAAATTATCTGTATTTAGGGACAACCTGTCACAATTTGATTTCTAGTCCTTAGTATTGACAAATAAAAAATATATGCTAATATATATACAGTTAAGTAGTAGTACTCCAGTAGCAATACCAGAGAATTAGTGCTTAACTACTTGAAAGAACAATTTGAGCAATCGAGTTGTTTTTTCTTTTATTTTAAAATATACATAGAAAACCAATGAGTAGCAAATATCATTGGTTTTTTGATATATTGACAAACTTTATAAAGTTTGATAAAATATACACTAATATAAAGTTTAGTAAAATGACCATTCAAGAGAAATTAAAAATTATTGCAAAGATATCGAAGCTAACTCAACAGCAGTTAGCAAATGATTTTGGCGTATCTTTTCCTACTATAAATAGCTGAATCAACGGCAGATCAGTTCCTCGCGAAAAGCAAGTAGAAAAAATTGATAAGCTATATTTACAAATTACTGGCCAAAAGATAATACCCGTCACAAAACTTTTAGCAAAAAAAGAATATATTTTTGCTAAAGTTAAAAAATTGAATTTGGATATTATTAATACCATATTGAAACGCCAAGATATTTACGAAGATTTGGCATTAGACATTACTTACCATACTAACAACATTGAAGGTAGCACCTTAACTAAAGCCGAAACTCAGGATATATTATTTGATAATAATGCAAATGTTAACAAACCAGTTAAGGAAATATTAGAAGCAAAAAATCACCAAACAGCCTTTAATTATCTGTTAGATTATTTATCCAAAGATAAAAAAATAGATGAAAAATTAATTTTAAAATTACATAACATATTAATGAATGGTATATTACCAAATGCCGGCATTTATAGATATCATAATGTAAGAATTGTTAATAGCAATGTGCCCACCGCCAATTATTTGAGTGTTCCAAAATTGATGAAACAACTGTTTTTAAAAATTAATAATTCAAAATCAGATATAATTTTAGAAAGCTCAATAATTCATGCAGAATTTGAGCAAATTCA
>CAZCTX010000005.1:0-28858 GCA_964502205.1 uncultured Candidatus Saccharibacteria bacterium | reverse complement strand
GCAAGGATTGCTATTACTATCATTAATTCTACTAGGGTGAAGGATTTTTTCATAAGATTATTTATAATATAGTTTTTCCGGATAATATCGCATATCGATATAGCTTGAAATTACATTTTTATTCCTGCTCTCTTTCTCGTAAAAACCTTCGGCGGCATTAAAAGCATTAACAATATCTTTATTTAATGTAATTAAAGCTCGATAATAGCCCTTAAGCTTTAGAATAATTGCACTCGGTGTGTTTAAAGAATATTCAAATTCAAAATTGTTAATATAGTTTGGATTTGAATTTAAATGGTTAATCAAATTTAAAAAATAGTTTGTTTTTTCTTGATCTAAGATGTTACTGGGCAAATTATTATTTTGTTTTTTGATAACAATATTTGTTATTTTGTCTTCATTAATTAAAGTGCTCCTAAAAATTCTTCCGGAATCATCTAAATACATATTGCCATTAACAGAATCAACAAAGGCCGAGGACTCATCAGTTAACAATATTATCTTGGCAATAGGCTTTTTTTCAACAACATGAACATTAAGTGTTTTTGTAAAAAAATTCTTAGTGACATAAATATTGTTAATATCCGCCAAAAGAATTTGTTTTATCTTCTGATCTTTAACAAAAAACAAATTATTATTTAAAGATAATAGGTTTTCCTCATGAATTATGGCATCAACTTCTTTTTGGATTAGTTCGCTTGGAACTCTTTTAGCCCCAACGATTTTAATATTTTCAATATTAAAAAAACTACTAAACATAACAACATATACAATCGCGCCAACTAAAACAACAAAAAGCAAAAACAAAAGAGTGCGTTTAAGATAACGCTGTCTTTGCTTTTTTAAATAATTTGTTTTAAATTGTCGGCTCATTTGGCTATTTTTTGCTTTTTATTATTGACATTCTTTTTGGCATATATTTTTGTAATACTTTAGGAATCTTGACAGAACCATCTTTTAATTGATAATTTTCTAAGATAGCAATCAAGATTCGAGGTGACGCAACAACAGTATTATTCAAAGCAAAACAAAATTTCTTGTTACCCTCATCTGTATAACGAATGTTTGATCTTCGAGTCTGTCAATCAGTTAAATTAGAACAAGAGTGAGTCTCACCATAGCCATTACGGCTTGGCATATAGGTTTCAATGTCATTGGCATAAAATTTCCCTGCCCCCATATCGCCAGTACACAAATTAACAACTTGATAAGGTAATTTTAATTCTTTTAATATTTCTTCAGATACGGAAAACATTTCCTTAAAATATTCTTGTGATTTTTCAATATTGTTTTCACAAATAATAACCTGCTCAACTTTAAAAAATTCATGAATACGATACAGACCTTTTGTGTCTTTACCATAGCTTCCGGCTTCACTACGGAAACAAGGTGAAAAAGCACAAACTTTAATTGGCAAATCTTTTTTATCGATTACGTCATCCTTAAAATAGGCGAGTAAAGATAATTCCGATGTGCCAGCTAAATAAACATCTTCATCGTTTTCTATTTTATAGACTTCATCTTTTAAATAAGGAAAGAAGCCACTACCAAAAAAAGTAAACCCTTTGACTAAACTAGGAGGCATAAAAGGTTTAAAGCCTTTTTTAATTATCTTTTCAAAAGCATAATTTAATATCGCCATATGTAACATCACCCCTTCGTTTTTCAAATAATAACCACGAAAACCATGAACTTTTGTCCCCTTTTCAAAATCTAATATGTCTAAATCAAGCCCTAATTTAATATGATCCTTTATTTCAAAATTAAATTTTGGAATATTACCAACGGTTTTGATAACGACATTACCTTCAGCGTTTATATCTCTAGGCGTATCGGCAGAAACAATATTGGGAACTCGGAAATATATATATTCAAAATCATTTTTAGCAATTTCAAAGTCTTTTTCTAGTTTTTCTAATTCTTCTTTCAATAGTTTGCTTTGCTTTATTAAATCATCATTTCTTTGATCTTTCATTCTCTCATTAATTTCGTTTCTTTTAGCTCTAATTGTTTCAATTTTAATTTGTAATTGCCTTTTTTGCTCGTCTAAATCCACTAATTTATCTATATCCAAAGATAAACCTTTTAATTTGCATACATCTTTGACTTCTTCAATATTTTCTTTTATATATTTAATATCAAGCATATTAAAAAATTAATAATTATATATATCAAGATTAACAAAAAAGAAAGAAAAAAGCAATTAGCTACTGCGCTCCTCTTTCATTTCGCCAGGCATTCTCTATGGCGTCCATAGAAACATGCACGTCTACAATATTCTTAAGAGAGTCAAAATATTCTTTGGCTAAAATTTCAAACTTCATTACAACTTCCTTCTTTCTGTTGTCAGCTTCGGTTCCATATTCTTCTGTATTGCGCAAATTTTGAACAATATATAGTATGGCATCTTGGATTTTGTTTTTAATTTCAGAAGAAATTATGATATTATCCGGCGTTTCTTCTAAAACAACGGATAATTTATTGCATATTTCTACAAAATCATTTGGCATTTTTTCATTTTTTAAAAAGAATGAATAAAGGTCAAAAATATTTTGTTTTTCTTTAGAAATTTTTTCTTTTTTAGGCAAATTAAAATTAAACATATCTATTCTTTACAACAATCAATTGCTTTTTGAACAAGGTCGCCAATCTTAGCAAAAAGACCTGTTCTTTTTTGTTTAACTTGGCCAATATTACTGGCATTAATATCTTCTTTGTTGTCTTCAATTAAATTAACTTCATTTTCTTCTTGCGCTTCTTTTCTAACATCAGAAACCTCAACAACATCTAAATTCAAAGCTCAAAACAAAGAATAAAGATCATATGCCTTTTGAAACGAATCTTTGGCATTGTCCATTTCTTCTTTTTTCAATTGCTTTGTACCGACTTCATTTAACCGCATTGAAGTTGCTAACAGGTGTTTAGAAATACATCATACTTCCCCGCCAGGATTCTTAACTAAATCTTTCATTAATTGAGTTCGCATTAAACGCATTTCATTTAGCATTTCTAAATATTTATCTTCTTTTGTTTTCTGATAAGTAAAAAAGAAATGCTCTTCTAAAGATATTAAATTCATAATAGCAACGGAGAGATCTTCCCCTTGAGCTAAGTCATATTTATTATCAGATTTTAAATCATTTATTTTTTTTGCTAATTCTTCACCATTGGTAATCATAATATATAGTTTATTTTTTTGTTAACAAATTGTAAAGTAAAATATTAAGCTAAAAACTAAAAGAACAAATACGGGCAAAACTACTCTTTGATAAGGGAATAAAACTTTGTTGTTATTTCTTTTTTTGATACCATCGCTAGCCAAAGAGCTTAAAACAACCAAAATAGTACCACAAATTGACCCAAAAATTAATCTATCCATACCTGCGATTTGATTAAATTCATGGCCAATAACTTTGGTTAATTGCAATGGAACAAAAATCAATAAATAATTGGCAATTAATAATACTAGGGTTGAGTATTTGAAATTCTTTTTTCTTTTAACTAAGGCAGTATTAATTGACATAGATAAAGACAAAATTAATCCTCCAACTCATAAGCCGGATACTACATCGTCGATGCCAATATATCTACATAGGCCAAGCCCAGAAGCAATAGCAACAGTACAGACTGGACATGTAGCATAGGAAACAAAAGGAATACAAAGCAAAGCAAAGGCAGAAGCCAAAATTAAACGTATTTTTTTAATCATATTATTCTTTATTTAAATTATTAAAAGATTGTTTTATAGTTATAACAAAGTTTTGAATTTCTTTGATAATTATATCTTTCTTCGGAGATAGCTTTTTATTCAAAACCGATTTATTATATTCATAATTTGGAAAAAAATGTTTAAAAACTTTTTCAATGATTTCCCTTTCTCTTTCTTTGCGCATTTCATTCGCCTCACTGTCAACAAATGATTTTAATTTTTCATCTGGTCTAGGTTGGGAAAAAGTTTTAGCAAGTTTATTCATTGCTTCCATAAATTTCTTATCTTTCTGCATTTCAGGAGTTATATCAACTGATTCAAGAAATGATTTTTCTTTCGCTTGTTGTTTCTCAGTGGTATCTGGCTCTAAAGATTTTAATTCATTCAGTCTTTTCTCGGGATCAAAATTAGTTTTTAAATTCGAAACTGGAAAAAACTCTTTTATTATAGAAACAACCCGCTTCATAAACTTTTCTCGTGGAAACCTTGCTCCAGAACCCCTAGCTTTATTGTATAATAAAATTGCTTCATAAAGATCGTCTACCTTTGCCTTTATTGCTTTTTTCTGTTCGGAATTCCATGGTTTAAATTCGAAAGTCTCATCGCCAATTTTAAGTATAAAATTTTTAAAAAAATCTGGCTCGCCAAGTGGCCCTTTTTCTTTATGACTTTTCTTTTGCGTTGGTTGTTCAGGAATTGAATCAAACAATCCCGGCTCTTTGGGTAATTTTTTCTTCTTTGCCATAATATTTGTTTAAATATACAATTAAATTATAGTAAAAAGGAGAATAAAAGTCAAGTAAAGAAAAAAGAGGCTTTCGCCTCTTTTAAATACAAGTTATTCTTCATCTTCGTCATCGAATTCAGAATCTTCGTCATCAGCATATATATTAGACAACTCATCACCATCAATTTTAGCCAAATCTTCGTCTCCCAAGAAGGCAGCTTCCTCCTCTTCATGAGCTATGGTTTTTAATTCCATTGGCTTATTACAGCAAACTAACTCACCTTCACCGGCAGTAACAACCTTAACAGTATTACCGCAAACATTACATTTATAGATTTGATCTTCAATCGTCATATTTAAAAATTTAATTTTTTAATATTCTTCGCATTTTAACTGATAAAAAGCCTTGGCATGTTTGCAAGAAGGACATTCTTCTGGGGCTGAATCAGAAAAATGAACATAACCACATTCTCGACAAACCCAGTAAACCTCATGATCTTTGTTGAATATGGTACCATCATTAAGAGTTTTTAATAATTTCTGATAACGCTCGGAATGATGATTCTCGGCAACAAGAACAGCCCTAAACCATTTTGCGACTTGAGGTAAACCCTCTTCGTCAGCAGTCTTAGCAAAATCAGAATACATTATTTCTCATTCATAGTTCTCGCCAGCAATTGCTAATTCTAAATTTTTCTTAGTATCACCAATTTCAATTGGACATTCTGACTCGACAACTATTTTTGTCAAATCCCCTGATTTTAATTCTTGAATTCTATCAAAAATTTGTTTTGCATGTTCTTTTTCTTGATCAGCAGTTTCAAGAAAAATACCAGCAATTTGTTCGTACCCCTCTTTCTTTGCAATCTTTGCAAACATTGTATAGCGATTACGCGCTTGACATTCGCCAATAAAAGCTTTCGCTAAATTTTCTAAAGTTTTTTGCATTTGTTTTTTTAATATTAATTATTAATTAAATAAAATTTAAACAATTTTTTGATTCTTGTCAATAGGGTTTGTAAAATTTTTCCCAGCAACGTATCCAGTTGTTCAACACATCTGCAAATTGTATCCGCCGGTCTTACCATCAATATTTAAAACTTCACCGGCAAAATATAAATTATCAATAATTTTTGATTTCATTGTTTTTTGATCGACTTCCTTCGTATCAACACCGCCAGATGTAACAATGGCTGTTTCAAATCCAAGATGGCCGGTAATTTCAATTTCAAGATTTTTCAAAATTTTAACCAGCCTCACCCTTTCCTCTTTAGTAACTTGATGAACTTTTTTGTGAAAATCAATTCGAGCAAGTCTAATAATTGTTTCAATTAAACTTTGAGGCAATAATTCGTTTAAAGAATTTTTGAAATCATAATTGGAATATTTTTCAAAATCTCTTTGAAGTCTTAAATCTAATTCTTTTAAGTTTAAAGCGGGTTTTAAATCTAAACAAACAGTAACGCTACCTTTACTCAAAAGTTTGACAATTTCATTACTAATATTTAAAACAATTGGACCAGACAAGCCAAAATGCGTAAACAACATTTCACCAAAAATGTTTTTTTTGCTACCCTTAATTTTCAATGAAACATTTTTTAAAGATAAGCCAGATAATTTTTTAACTCATTCCTCTTTACAAACAAGCGGAACTAGTGCTGGACTAGGGGTAACAATTGAATGACCCATTTTGGCAATTAAATCAAAAACAAAGCCATCTGAACCAGTAACTGGATAGGACTTGCCACCAGTAGCAATAATGTAATTTTTACCAACAATCGTTCTGTCGTCACTCAGCTCAATTTCAATAATTTTTTTGTTTTTGACAATAAACTTAACGACGTTTGAACTTCTAAAGATGTCAACATTTTCTTTTTTCAAGTTTTTCTCAAAAAAATCAACAACGCTTTGGCTATCCCCATCTTCAGGAAAATATCTATTCCCTCTTTCGACTTTTAAATTCAAACCATTATTATTAAAAAATTCTAATGTTTCTTTAACTCCAAATTGAGAAAAACCAGAATACAGGAATTTACCAGAATCATTATAGTACTCAATCATTTTTTTAAAATCAACTTCATTGTGAGTAATATTGCATCTTCCTTTGCCAGTTAATAATAGCTTACGTCCAAAAGATTTATTACGATCAATAATTAATATTTTATTATTAATATTTTGCGAAGCAACAAAACCAGCCATAATTCCAGCTGGACCACCGCCGATAATAACCAAGTCATAAATATTAGAATCAGACATATAAATTTTTTAAAAATAAATTAAGAGATAACCATTAGTAGTATTATCAGTGTAGTTCTTAATAACATTACTACTAACAAAATTATTAAGAATAGTTCGAACGCGATAAATTAGGACTGGCTCGTTATTTAAAGAATGTAAACCTTTACCAACAATAATTTGCATATAGTGATTACCATTTCCCTTTGCTTCGACAATTGCTTCTAATATTAAATCTTTCAAAAAATCAAAAGATACGTTCGTACCTAGTTCATGGCAATCAATAATTGGAACTGGTTTTGAATTATGGTTATCCATATTAATAATTAAAAGGTTTTTCTTTAGAAAAATCAGGAACAAAAGAATCTTTTGCATTTTCTTCAAGAGGCTGATAAAACACCTCTGAAAAATCAAAGTCAGATAAATATTCCATGACTTCGTTATATTCTTCAATATTAACCGGTCTGTTAATTTCAGGAAAATCAGAGCTTTTATATAGCGGATTAAATTGAGTCATGAGACTCAAAATTATATCATTGCTAAAAGAATCGATCATTTTTATACATTCTTTTGTATTTTCAATGTTATTAGGTAAAATTAGATGGCGAACTATAACTCCCTTTTTCATAACTTCATTATCAAAAACATTATTGGGTTGCTGATAAATCATTTCTTTTATACACTCCGTTGCAACAGATACATAGTTTTTTACTTTTGAATATTTCTCACCTAAATTATCAAAAGCGTATTTAAAATCCGGTAAATAAATATCAATCAATCCGTCTAATTCTTTTAATTTTTCAATATTATCATATGCATTTGTGTTGTAAACAATAGGAATTGTTAGCCCTAATTTTTTAGCCGATAAAATGGCTTCTTTAATTTGTTCAATTCAAATGCTTGGAGTTATAAGATTGATATTTAAGCATTTTTGATTTTGCAAATCAATCATAATATTAGCAAGTTCATCAATAGTATAGTCATTACCCAATCAATCCTGGGATATTTGTCAATTTTGGCAAAACTGACAATGTAAATTGCAACCAGAAAAGAATATTGTACCTGAACCTTCATTGTCAGATATTACTGGCTCTTCCCCGAAATGCTTTCCAAATCAAGCTATTTTAATTTTCATAATTTGGTTTAGCTTTAAAATTTTTAATAAAAATTAATGATCAGGTAATCCAGGCAAAAAGCGAAATCATTTCTGGGATTGCTAAGCCCAAGGGAAAAACAAATTCTCAGATTATAAAGAAACCAACTCATAGTAAAATCAAGAATATGCCAATAATTTTAGTAATTAATCCGAGGCGCGAATTAACGCCCTTTAAACTTCGACCTAGTAAAAATAGACCAAAAGGAAAAACAGCAAAAAGAACAACGGCAAATACTAAATGAATTAAATATCTTTCGGTAAAAATACCAATAAAGATTAGACAAATAGATGATAAGAGTAAAAATATTCTGGTTCAGAAACAGTCGTAGCTTTTGTCAACAACAGAAATTGTAAAAATCCCCAAAGAAATACCGCTAAGAATCAAACTAAAATTAAAAAAATCATTAAAAGTTCCGAAACTACTTAATGAATCGGTGATTCAACAAAAGCCATTGTAATATGAAAATATAACACTAATAAGGATAAATAGAAAATTCAATAAAAGCAACTGTTTAGGCATTTTTATTAATTTCTTAATCATTTTGACTTTTTTATATTATTAATTAAATTATTAAAATCTTTTTGATTCTTTACTTCCATTGCTAATTTTCTTAACTCCTTGGAATTAACCAACCCTCTGAGATAGCCAGGATAAAATTTTCTCATTTCAATAAACGCCTTTCTGCTGTCATATTTTAAATAATATTTCATATGCTCTTTCAAAAAACTAGCTAATTGGTTCGGTTTTAATTTTATCTCTTTCTTTTTTTTAATTTCTTTAAATATTCATGGTTTTTGAATACAAACGCGACTCATCATAATTCCCTTAATACTGCTCTTGCTAACTTCTGCGTATGCATCATTCCAATTGGTAATATCGCCATTAAGAATTACAGGAATTTTCAAAGATTTTGCAATTTTATGAATTGTATCTCAATCTGCCTTTCCAGAATATTTCTGATCAACGGTACGACCATGAATAGTAATAGCATTAATACCAATTTCTTCAAATTTCTTTAATAAAGGTAAAACTTCAAAACCTTTTATGCCTAAGCGAGTTTTAACCGAAAGCTGGCCAGAAAAACTCTCTCTGATTTTCTTAACGAGCTCAAAAGCTTTGTTATGATCTTTTAAAAAAGCAGAGCCACACATATTTCTAATTATTTTGGGCGCTGGGCAGCCAAGATTAATATCAATACCATCTGGTTTTAATTCTTTAACTATTATTTCTATTGCCTTTGCAATAATATCAGCATCATAACCAAAGACTTGAACAATTACCGGCCTTTCTTTTTTAGTAAAATCAACAATTTTTAATGCCTTTTTTTTATTATGAACAACGGCGTCGCTTGAAACCATCGGAGTGAAAACAACATCAGCCCCAAATTTTTTACACATTTTCATTAGTGGCAATGTTGATATATCGGCCATTGGCCCTAATATAAAAATAGGTTTTTTAATTTTAGCTCAAGAAAATTTCATTGTATTATGTTATTTTTTAAATTTTATCATAATATATTATAAAATACAATAATAGAAAAACACTGCTGTTTTAGCAGTGTTTTAAAATTATTTTTCTGGATAAACAATATTATTTAATTCGAGAAGCACTTCCAATGTTTCCTTCCCTATTTTTTCATAAACCTTGATTTCTTTTTCTTTCAGGTCTGCCTTTATTACTTTTTTCTTTGGATCTTTTTTCCTAACAATTAATATATCTTCTTCTTTCTGAAAGATTTTAAAAATCTTTCATTCAAATCATTCTTGGCCATCTTTAGACATATGCGAAATGGCTCCTTCAAGCCTTGATAATTTGCTTATCAAGGCGCTAACTTCTGAATAGGAATTATTAATTTGTTCGTATTTTGTATCCATATTTATTAGATTATATAATTTTTATTACCAACGAGTATTAAATAAACTAAAACTTCCATCTTTTTATATACTAATTATATCATAAAAAAATAAAAATTACAAAAATTTAGGCGGCCGAGCTATTCGGCCGCCATTGTATCTGCTATAATAGCAGATGGAATCTCCTTCCTGGATTAATTTTCTGCTCTATGAAAAAATTAATCATAGAGTTTATTCTTTGCACATCTATCTCATCCATTGGCTTGTTTAGGGATATATCGAACGTATATCCTGAAATTTCCGCCAACCTGGCGCATATCTCACCACCTTTGAACACGACGATGCCTTGTAATGTGGAGTCAACAAGATTATTACAGAATTCTTCAATCAATTTTGGGAATGTAAGCTCTTCGCTCAACATTTCTTTTAGACTTGCCCTCATATGTGAAAGCTGAGCGGAATTAGAATAAAAGGATAGCAAGGTTTTGTTAAAAACCTTACTGATCCACATACGAGATTGCCTATTAGCAGTTCGAATTTCTATCCCTTCTTTTGCAACTCTCATGCTGAGAATTGCATAAGGCATGTAGATATAGAAGACTGCCTTCTTTTTTTTGACTTCGATACCCTTTTCTCGCAGAGCACTAATAATTTTTTGAATTACCTCTTCCATCTTATTAACCTCCTTATCTAATTTTAAAATCAACTAAAGGCATAATACCATAAAATATCATTTTTTACAAATGGAAAATATTGGCTTTCGTGCCGCTTAGATTATATAATTTTTATTAGGTTCCGGAATTGTTATCTTGGCTTTACTCTTTTTAGATAGTTCATGTTTAAACCCAAGAGACTGATCAACATCGCCATGGTTTATAAAAATATTTTTAGGGGTTGGGTGTTTAATATTTTTCACAAAACTATGCAACTTCCTTTTATCAGCATGAGATGAATAGGCAGATATCTGGTATATATTACATTTTACCCTCACCTTCCTTCCCTCAACATATACATTTTTTCTATTCTGAATTAATTTCTCACCAATTGTATTTTTAGCTTGGTAACTAATAAAAACAATTGAATTGTTTTTCTGGGTTAAATATATTGGCAAATAATTAATAATTCGTCCACCAGATAGCATACCAGATCCAGCAAGTATAATCTTAGGACTTCGATCGTTAATAACTTTTAAAGACTCTAGGCTATCACCAATAATATTAAAATTTGGAAAATTAAATATATCATCTCCGGATTTAATTTTTTTCAACGCAACATCATTAAACAAATGCTCATATTTACGATAAACATTTAATATATTTTTGGATAAAGGACTATCTAAATAAACAGGAATGTTTTTAATTTTATCAGAATTAATTAAATCATTTAAATCATAGAGAATTTCTTCAGTCCTTTCAATTGAAAAAGCAGGAATTAAAACTGAACCACCGCTTTTGATTGTTTTATCAATTGCTGAAAACAAATCGTTTTTTCGACGATCAATACCTTTATGTAATTTATTTCCATAAGTTGATTCTATTACTAAAGTATCGCAACCATTAACAAAATCAGTTGATTTGATAATTGGAGTTAAAGTATTACCAACGTCTCCAGTAAATACTAATTTATGGACTTTAGAATTCTCATGGATACTTATTTCAATTAAGCTAGAACCTAAAATATGGCCAGAATTTTTAAAAGTGACGAAAACATCTTCATTCGGACTAAAAGTATTATAGTAATCGTACGTTTCAACTTGTTCAACTGTTCTCAAAACTTCACTTTGGGTATACAAAGGAGCGCGCCTATATTTTTTCCAATTATTTTGCATGACCAAAACAGCATCTAAAAGAATATAGTATAAGATATCTTTTGTTGCTGGAGTTGCATAGATTTTATTTTTAAAACCACTTTTAACTAAAAGAGGTAAACGACCACAATGATCGACATGACTATGTGTTAATAAAACAAAATCAATATCTTTAACATTAAAATCAAAAGCTTTTTTATTTCGAAAGTAATCATCTTCGTCTCCTTGAAAAAAACCACAATCAACAATAAACTTATATTTATCGGTTTTGACTAATATTAAAGAACCAGTTACTTCTCGGCTAGCTCCATAAAAAGTTATATCCATAAATATGTATTTAAATATTAATATTATCATAACATAAAATTAAAAATCAATCAACAACAATTTGATTTTTGTCTAAAAATTAGTTAATATATATGAAAATACTAAAAAAGGACCAATGGAACCTAAAAAACGTGAACATTGAATAGATATTGCTAAAGGAATAGGCATTGTTTTCGTAATGTTTGGCCATACAATAATTGGAAAATCTGTTACGAGTTACACCTATATATTTAATTTACCTACTTTTATATTCTTATCAGGGTACTTATTTAATTACAAAAAATATTTGAATTTTAAAGAATTTTTTAAAGCAAGGTCAAAAGCAATACTTATTCCCTATGCCGGGCTTTCAATAATATCAATAGTTTTTTATAAATTTTATTTCAATATGCCGATTTACGATACAACAACGATTATTAATATGGTAATTATGTTCGTAAAGGCAACAAGAAATCAAATATTTTACAATATACCTTTATGATTCCTGCCAACATTGTTTTTTATAGAAATGTCTTTTTATTGATTGCGTAAAATAAAATGAAAATTTTTAGAAATATCAATATTGATATTATTAAGTAGTTGATTTGTAATAGCAAGTGATACGCTATATAACCCACAATTATTCTGGACAATTGATACTGGTTTATTTTATTTATTGTTCTTTGCTTTTGGATACTATATAAAACAAGGCATTATATCAATAAAATTAAAACAATGAACACAATATATATTGCTTCTTATCGCAATTATTATTAATACCATGCCGATATATAACAAAACATTATTTGATAAAATTTTCAAAAATTCACTCGTGATTAACAATGGATTAATATATTATTTATCATTGCTTGTTATAGCATTCTTCGGTATATATGTAATAATTTCAATATCAAAATTAATTAGAAAACAAGCATTGCTAGAATTTCTGGGCAGAAATTCTTTAACATTCTTCGGACTTCATGTATTAATATTTTGAATGCTAAACAAAGTGATACATGTAAAATATTTTTCTTTCTATAACCAAGTAATAATAAGTATATTTTATGTTGTATTTACAACATTAGTAATATCAATATTAATCCCATATTTAAAAAAATATTTTCCGAACGTATTTGGTAAACAAGAAAAGACCAGCATTTAATGCTGGTCTTTTCTTTTAAATACTGTCTTTAATTTCTCTGGCTAATAATTCAGAATAAGTAACTCATTTATCTCCTTCTTTTATATCTTTTCCTAATCCTTGCTTTTTGATTTTGTCTCCAAAAAATTCTTCAGCTAAATCAAGAGCTTTTTCTGATTCTTTACCATACATAACAACTTGATCATTAAGCATAACTCCTTTTTCTAAGCTGTTGACGATTTTAATTTGAATTTGCGCACCCTTTTCTCGCAAGAATTCTGCAAATTCAACAAAATCTTTAGGATCAAAAGAAGCAAGGTTTTTAAAGGAAAAATATGATTTATTTGATATATTCCCTGTTTCTTTGTTACCGCCATTAATATCAAAGTACAATCAATCTTTGGTTGCATTAACGATAGATATGTCTTTTTTAAAGATTTTATCATTCGCTTTAAATTTCTTACTAATTTCTTCTTTAAAATTATTCATACTATCACGACTGTCTTTGTTGATTTCCCGGATTTTACTTTCTTGAATCTTAACAAATTCTTCTTTTGTTGTAGCCTCTCTTAGATCAGAAGATGCCCGTATTTCACTGTCTGTAATTGGCATTGCTTTCATTTTTGCATACGTAACATAGTCTTCTCTTGATAGTTTAGATATTTCTATACCTTCTGTTTTTGCCATTTTAGCCAATTCATACCCTGCCTCTCTTCCAGACATTTCTTTTTTAGTTTCAGCCCTTGTGTCAATTTCAATTCTTATCGGAATTGCATTAACAGAACCTGATGTAACTTTTTTAACTCCGGTTAGTGGTTTATCAGGAAGTATTGGAATGAAGGGAGGAAATATGTAAGGCAAATCTTTTGCAGCCTCAGGAACAACCTTAATTGACATTTGTCTTACTATTTCGGGTACACGAGTATTAACACTCAAATTGTTAATAATATTAGAACCTTCATGAGTTGAAAGAATTTGCCAGATATCTCCATTCTTAACAGCAACTTCAATTGTACCGCCATTAAATACTGGTTTATTACCAACAACATCAAATAAAGGACTAACGACACTATTGTCAGCAATAGTTAATTGTTTTGCTGTTAGAGGCAATTCAAATACTCGGCCAGAGCTTTCTTTGGACATTGAAACTAAAATTTTAGCATTACCGTCTTTAATGGCTTGAATTAGATCAACTTCTTTGCCAACATCAAAAGATCCTTTACTTGTCATATTTGACACATCAATAACTGGATCGCCTGACTTGCTAACATCTAAATTCAATCTTGATTCATTTAAATCATAAATACCTCGGGTTTCATTTCTAATCCAGTCTCTTTTACCAGCAACATCAACCATATCAGGATTACTTTTAGCAATATCATTTGAAGAAACTAACACCTTACTTGCCTCGGGAGATATGGTATTTATTGATGCATCATCAATAAATATTCTATGCTCATTTCAAACTTTAGTATTATCAATGATATTACCATTCTTTTCAAAAGATATAATATCTTCACTAACTAACTTGCCGTTGTTGTAAAGGTCATAATTACCATCTTGTCCAAGTTTTAATTCCCGGCCTTCGCCAATAGGAACAATTCTATTCCTTGAATTAAAATCAATAACTTCAGTATGGCCGGCAAATGTACCTCCGCTAAATCTGTCGCCAACATAGTCGGTAAATTCTTTAAGCAATGTTTTGCTAGTAGCGTTTTCATCAATACGTCCAAATCAGGATTCAATCGCACCTTGCTGATTAGGATTTACAGCGGCAATAATTTCTTGAGCAGCAACACCAATGACAAGACCAGTCACAGCACTTCGAACAAAAGCCTTGCCTCCCTCTTTTAATTTAAATCTAGAGAATTCTTTATTCTTTTGATTAACACCATTATCGTCTTCTAAAATTTTATTCTGATTAGCCTCTAGGTGCATTTTGTAATATTCATCAAAAGTAGTACCGCCAAAAGTTCAACCTTTCTTTCCGGCCAATTTTCTTAAATCTTTTTTCAAACTAGATCGCTTGATGTCTAATTGTGTTCTTTCTTTATCAACCATATTAGGGCTGGAATAGGCGACTAAATCAATTAAACGATCGTCGGATAAATTAATCCTAGCCTCAACCAAAGCAAGGAGACCAATATATTCCGATGCTTTATCTAAAGGTATCGTATCTTTTGTTTCGTTTTCTTTCAAAGCTTTTAAAACTTCATCAAATTTTTTAATTGTTTCCGGGGCTGACAAAGTATCAACACGATATCTTTCTAAGATTAATCTTTGTTTGTCTTTTTTATCAATTTCTCTACCGCTAGCAACGTCTCTTGTATGCTGTATTCTTTTGTCATCCCAGTAATTCCTTTTTCTAACTCCTCCTAAAATACCGGATAATAGAGCGGTTCCACCGAGAGAAGCAACAGCAGCCACTTTGTTGTATAGGAATAGAGAACCGATGGAATTACCAATACCCTGGAATATTGAAAGCGCGCTAGCAAGGGTTGTCTCATTAACAAACTTCCCGACTTTAGTCTTTTGCATTTTATCAACTAGACGGTCAACACCACTTAATTTTTGTTCAGTGCGAACGCCAGCTTTCATATTGCCGATGATAATGTCTAAATCAATGTCAACGTTTTTTAAACCTTTATCATGCTCAAAAGCAATCTTTAAACCCTTGGCTGTTTCTAATAAATTATTGGCATCTATAACCGTATCTTCGAAAATATCAGGATTTTCATTTTTTAATTCTTCAGATAATCTTTTTTGCAAATCAATAAACTCTGTATCACCGATTATGCCTAAGGCATAACTTTTAATAATTTCAATTACTTTTCCCTTCGTTACTGGATCTTCTAAATATCTTGCCTTTTCGCCTTGATGAGTTGCTTCAGATAAATCATCAATTGAGATTAAACGCTCGATAATTGCTCCATTTAAATTAGATTGCGAATTGCTAGTCAAATCCTCATCAACAAAAAGATTTCCTTTATCAATAATTCCTTTGTTGAATTTTGCAACTTCTTTTTGGCGATAATATTCTCGGAACATGCCATATTTTCAAATACGCTTTATACCATTACCTAATTTTGCAAAAAATCCCATTGGCTTTGTTTCTTTATATCCTTCGGACATTTTTCTATCAGCCATATCACGCGCATAGTCTTTGGCTAATTTTTCAGAATAAGATATGAAAGCTGTTTTGATTCTTATCTTGCCTTCTACTGTTATTTGAGAAGGTGTTTGGTCTGGTTGTTCTTCTGGCTTTTTCCCCTCCTCCTCTGGCTTCTGTGGAGGGGTTTCTGGTTGCTCAGGTTCTCTTGGCTTTTCCGGTTGTTTGGGTTGCTTTGGTAGTTTTTCCGGATCCTTAGGTTTTGTAGTTGGCTTTGTTTTTTGCTCAAATTCTTTTAACTGATAGCTATCAACATTAAAATCCTTATCCTTAAGATAGGCCTCTTTGGAACGATTTTTCATTTCAATATATTTGAATGCTTTCATGAATATATCATTCAATATATATGTGTTTTCTAAATCTTCGGACATTTTTTCAGTTTTTTCATCATAAAACTTATCTGGCTGTCGTTTTTTATATTCAGCTACTAGTTGTTGTAATGTTTTTTTATTCTTGGATATATATTTTAAATTATCATATATCTCCTCTTCTAACGGTCCATTTAACTTAACATCTTTTTCATAAAATTTGCCCAAAACTTTTTCTAAAACATTGGTATATTTATTGTATTCATCGATAAACATACGATAGGAATCCTGTTTAGTCTTTGGGTCAGATTCTTTAATGTAATTATCCCATAACTTCTTAAGGTTATTAGCGAGTTCCTTAGGGGCAACTATTTTAATTAACAACTCGGAATAAACCCTATCTTCGTGCAAAGCATCATAGCCTATATCCTTAATATCCTCTTTTTCTTTGCTTAATTGTGTTTTCCCTGTCTTGTAATCCATCTCAACATTACTCATTTTAAGATTCTTGCGCGCATCTTTTATTGATTTTGAATTGTCTTTTTCTTTTTGAACGAAATCAATACCAGATAAAATTAAACCGGAGACTTCGCCGTCTTCAGCGTTAAGTTTTTTTTCAAAAAAATTAACAATTTTTAATTTTTCTTTTGACTCATCACTTAGTGTTTCTCCTTTATTAACTTTAAACTCCTGCTTATCAGTAAGATAGGCTTGTTTTACAATCTCTAATATCTCTTCTTCTCCATACTTTTCTTTTATCTTTTTAGGAAAAGACTGAAAGGCTTTTCTTATCCTTTCGATGAGAGGCGCGAATTGAGATTTAAATTCACTTTTTTTAAAATCCCCTTCTTTTTCTCATTGAGGTTTATCTTTTTTAATAGCCATAATAAAGATTTAAAACTATTAATAATTACTACCAATGTAGCTATCACGGAAACTAATTAAAGCCATAGCTACGACTTGGTTCATATTAGGAATATTTTTATTACAAAATTCTTGAATTTTTGATTGCTCATTTTCATCTAATAGTTTTTCAAATTCCTCTAGCTTAGATTCAGGGATATTTTTAAGAATTGACATATTGATATAACTCTCAACTCTTGGTTTTAAGTCTTCTTTAATTTGCTCAATAACTTCTTCGTCTAAATCTTTGAAATCTGGTTTTTGTTTTATTAATTCACCGATATATCAATCAATGCCCATATCGACATTAAAACCTTCCGGTAAATTTGTAAAATCAATTTGTTGATTGTCCATAATGTTTTTTTAGTTTTTATTATTAATATTATAAAATAAAAATTAATTAATGTCAACAAAGCTAACGCAGGTATTCTTTTAATTCCTCAGTAGAAACTTCAAAAATGATAATCCCCTCTGAATATGGGGCCACTTGATAAGGACTAAAGTGAAACATTAGAGAATTATGGTCTTTGCTAAAAGTAAAATTTTCAAAATTGGTATATTTAGGCCCAGCTCCTTCATTAATTCAGTTCTTTTCACTAATATTATCGTTCGTTAGTTTTTCAATTGCTTTTTTGGAGATATAATTTAAATAATCATCATTTTTAAACAAATGTTTAAGCTGTATTTCACGGCCAGTTTTAAGGTCAAAATTTTTAGTAACTATTTGCTGATTACCGTGAGCACCGCCAGTATATACAGCATCAATAAATCGAATGCTAACTATATTATTTGAAGTTAAATATGGATCAAAGATTATGTCTAAAGTATTTTTATAGCTTGAAGACAAAGGTGGCTCGGCATAATTTTTAAAATTACTAATTGAGCTATCAATAAAATTAGATAAATTTTTATCAATAAAAGAAATGTTAAAATATGGATACGATATATTTATAATATAGTTTTTATCTTCTTCTTTAATTTCCTTTATTTGATATTTTATTACATTAATGGTTGTTGTTGTCGTCGAAACTAAAGTTGTGGTTGTTTCTTTTTTGAAAAAATTACCAAATTCTTTTTGAATTAAAAAAACTACAAAACAAAAAACAATAAATATAATCCATCAAATAAAATTTGAATTTTTTTGCTTTTTATGTCTGCCCATAATTAAAATTCTAATTTAGTTATTAATATTTCGCTGTCAAGACTAATACCTTCGATTTTACCATTTTTCCCGTTATCAATTTGATATTCAGAACATAAAGTATTATTTATTTTGCATTTACCATCAAAGATATATGTTTTAACAAGTGCTGGCTTGCCCGGCTCTTCATAATATATTACTTTTCCATCTTTAGTATCAACAAATGTTACTGTTTTAATAAAATCAGCTGGACAGTTGCCTTCTCATAATCTTTGGCATTCTCCTTTGCTTGGGCATCATTGATAGCCAGCACCAACCAAACAACCATATTTATCTTTGTCTCCACCGATTAATGAGGTTGAGCTTTTAGTATCATTATTAATTTCCTTTCTGTTAATATAAGAATTATAGGCAAAAACAATAATTATACCCAGAATCAAAACCAAAATTGTATATATAATCTTTTTATTCATATTTTATTTTTAATCTTTTATTAATATATTGTATCATTATTTTTAATTCTTTTCAAATTAAAAAGGATACGTTGTATCCTTTTTAATCCATCATTTTTCTTAATTTACAAAATTCGCAATCTTTATCGTCGCAGTATTTATCTCAAAACTCAAGATTCAAAATCTCATGTCCTACCTTTATTACATCTTTTTCCAATAAATCAATGGCTTCATTTGGTATTTCAAACTCTCTTTTAACTGGCTCTTTTTTATCACTGGCTTCAACAAAATCTAAAACCGCTTTATCCATAATGTATTTGCCGTTTTGATAATATTTCAATAATAAGCCATAGAATTTTAATTGGTTGTAGTAATTCTCATCAGAATTTTTTGTTTTGCCAAGTATCTCGTTTTCGCTCTTTGATTTTCCAGTTTTGTAATCAACAACAGCAACATGATTGTTATTATATATTTCAATTTTGTCTAATTTACCGGTTATTCTAATATCACTATCTAAATTAATGCCCGAAATCGAAAGCTCTGTAAGAGTGTTTTCATGAAATACCGGATAGTAGTCATAGTATTTTGAAAGAATTTCAATGCCTTGAGCAGAAATCTGATCAAAATCATTATTTGATAATGGAAACTTCTTAAGATGGAACATAAAACTATTTATAAGGAAATCTTTTTCCGGCCTGCCCTCTTCTTTGTGACGAACAAAGAAATCTCGTAATGCCAAATGAATAGCATCACCCTTTATTAGTGGTTTAGTTTGAATCGAAGGGAGTCTAAACAAATTACGATAAAAATATTTTCATGGACATTCTAAATAATTATTAAAGGCCGTTACTGATAGTCCATTTTTAGTAAATATTTCTTTTACCAATTCTTTATCTTGAATTGTATATTTCTTGCTTGGTTTTGAAATAAAACTAAAATGTTCTTTTTTAAATTCTTCAAAATTATTAATAGCTTCTAATTCTTTAAACTCTTCTTTTATTTCATTAACAAAAATGCTAGGTATTAGATTTTTACCATTTGAATCATTCTCGCTATAAGTAATGTATATTTCTTTTTTAGCTCGAGTTAAACATACAAAAAACAGATTAATTTCTTCGCTCTCTTCTTGCTCTACACTAGAATTATATACTTGGGGTAAGAGCTTAAGATTGTCTCGCACAATTTTACCCTCTCACTTATTTTCGTTAGCATTAATTATAAAAACATAATCGAATTCCAATCCTTTGGCATGATGGGCAGTCATAAGTTTAACGCCACTTAAATCACCTAAAATAGAATCCTTATTAATATCAATTGAATTTTCTTCAATGATATCTAAATATTTTATGAAGCTATCTAGACTAAAGTTATCTTCCATTTGAGTTATCTTTTTAATCTGATCAAACAAGCCATCTAATTTATCTAGCTTATCAACGACATTGTCGCTTTTTTGAATATATTCATAAAAGTTAATGTCTTTTATCAATTTATCAAAAAAATTAATAAACAATTCGTTTTTTGATAATTTTTTTCATTGCTTTAAATTATCCATTAATTTTTGAATTGCTTCAATTGAATTCAGTTTTATATCAACATTTTTCTCAAAAAAATCATAGCCATTGATTTTTTGCTGATTACAAAAACTAATAATTTTATATATATCTAAAGGGTCGATATTAAGAAAATCAATGTGCATACATTTGAATAAAAATTCGTCATTGCCATAATTATAGATAGTGTTTAAAATCAATAATAATTTTAACACATCTTCGTCATTCAAAATATTAATCTTCTTCTTGATGCTAAAAGGTATTCTCATTTTTTCTAAAATTTCAACTAATTCGTCTGAATCTTTATGATTACGATACAGTACAGCAATGTCATTAGCGTTAATACCAGAATCAATCAAGCAAGAAATTTTCTTGCTAACAAAATAGGCTTCCCCTTTTGGATCAGGAAGAGAAAATATTTTAATTTTTGAATTTTCAATTTTAGAACAACTCTTAAGCTGGATGTCTCTTTTAATAAGAGAATGGGCTGAGTCCAAAATCAATTGGCTTGAACGATAGTTATTTATTAAATCAATAACAATGGCAGAGGGATATAGCTTTTTAAAATAATCAAAATTATATAAGCTTGCTCCTTGAAAACGGAAGATTGCTTGTTTGGGATCGCCAACAATAAAAATATTGGGATAATCATGATACTGGGCAATTAATTCAATTATTTTGTTTTGGCTAGCATTAGTATCTTGGTATTCGTCTATCAATAAATATTGGTACTGTTCTTGAACAGTAACAAGAAGCTCCCTATTTTCTTGGAAAGCATTTAAAACTTCGATTATCATATCCGAATAATCATAATATTTTAGAGATCTTAATCTCTCTTGGTATTTCTCAAAAATATAGCTTAGCTCTATGTTTTTTTTAATAACAGTATAAAATCTACCTGGAACTACTTTAATTTCTCCAGTTTTATCATTATAGTTATCGCTATTATTTTCAAAATCAATTTTGGCTTGCTCAGCTAATTTTCGAAATTCTAAATACGAAAAGCCTTCTTTTTTAAGCTCTTCGATTTTATGCTTAATATTTTTAACATAAAAATACCTATCAGATACTGTAATTAATTCTTTTAATTCAATGTTATCTAGTACGTTTTTAAGAATCTCTATTTGTTTTACTTCATCGATATTACTAAAACCAGCTATTTTTGAAAAACTTTCAGGGTAATTTTGAATTATATCGTTACAAAAACCATGAAAAGTATTAATATTTACCCGATAAGCATCATTGCCAATAATATTGATGAGACGCCTTTTCATTGAAGTTGCGCCTGACTCAGTAAAAGTTAAGGCTAATATGTTATCAGCATCAATATCTGTTTTATTTAAAATATTAGCAATCCTTAATGTTAAAATTTGAGTCTTGCCTGTGCCTGGGCCAGCAACAACCATAACTGGCCCTTCGATTGTATCGACGGCCAATTTTTGTTCTTTATTTAATTTTGCATATTCTTCCTGAAATTTCATTTTTATTCTTTAGAATTATTTTTTATTCAAGAGCTTCTTACGCCTTCAGAAGATATTTTATATTGATCTTCTTCTAATAATTTGTTTGCTATTTTTTGAAAAGAAAGGCCAACTTTTCTTAAACTTAATATTTTTTGTTCAATTTGCTTAGGAATACGTGGTTTTTCAGAAATTGTTGGATGCCATTTAGGATCTATTTTAAATAACAGTTCTGATAAAGTATCGGAATTAATTTCTGAATATCTAGAAAATGTTTCAAGGTTATATTTGCCAATAATTATTTTTATCTTTTCGATATGTTTTTCTATTAGCATCTTCAAATCTGCTTTTGATTGTTTCCCCTTTCGTTCCGTCAAAAAATCAAGACCAATAATATTTTCAATATCAAGTTCGCGAGACGCATAACCAGGATTATTTTCAAAATCAATTGTGGCTAATCATTTTTTAATCGCAATTTTAAAATTATTTTCGTCTTTTGTTTTTTCTTTTGAAATATTTACATATATTTTATAAATATCTTCTATAAAAGATAGAATGCGCTTACTGTCAGAAATATCTAATTTATTAAACTTTTCTGTTTCTGGCTGAGAAAGTCAATTTTTATCTTTAATAATATTAAGAAAAATTTTTCTTAATTCTATCTTATCTGGCGAATTTGCTAATGAATCTTTTTTCAGGCGATACCTTAAAGTATCTTGCTTAACCCCTTTTCGCATTACGTCAGCTGCTCCTGAATAAGAAAGGCCTTCATTTCTTAAGTAATGAGCTTCACCTAAAACATTTCTATCATATAATTTATCATTTGGCGTTATATAATTATTATATCAGTTTCTGTCTAAGCTAAGCAAATGTTTTGTAACTGAGTTTCAAGAAATATTTATTGTATTAACAAACTTAGCAATCCCAAATTTTTCAATGGCTTTTTTAATATTATCTATATTCTCTTCGAAAAAATGAAAAAAATTGTTTCCCTTTTCTTCAAGAATTCGCTTTAATCATTCTTCGCCAAGTATTTTAGTAATCTCTTTATCTGGGTCTTTATTCCAATTTTTTGGTTGATCTTTAATTCATTTTTTTATTGCTTCTTTTATATCTTCCTTGGTTGGCTTTAATACGTCTTTTGGCAGTTTTTTAAAAACAGCCTTGGCTATACCGACCAAAACAGAATTGTCTGAAAAATTAATTGATTTTCAAACCTTAGCTTCTTCCCTTTCATCATTTTGAGATTTTTTAATAATTTCAAAAAGAATATCTCTTATTGCGATTATAACCAAAGCATTTTCTTCTTTTCTTTTAGCTTCTTTCAAAGAAGGTTTTCTGATTTTTTTAATTTCGTCCATAATATATGCTTAATACATTTTAATAACCTGGCTTCTTTGAGGGCCATTAGTTAAATAGCTGACTGGTATATTAATTTCTCTTTCAACAAAACGAACAAAATCTTGAGCTTCTTTTGGCATATCATTAAAAGTTTTAGCTTGTTGAATTTTCTCCCTATCTCATGTTGGCAATTCAACATATATTGGCGTTACTTTATTTAAAAATTCTTGGTCTGGACGATATTCAACTTTTTTACCATTTATTTGATATTCAGTACAAATTTTAACGGGAATATTAGGAAAAACACTGTCCAAATGAGTCATGGCCAAAGAATTGATATCACCATTTTTAATATAGAAGCGCAGAGAAACCAAATCTTTGTATATCATATCTCTGGGCCTGCCAGTTGTAGCACCATATTCATGACCATATTCTCTAAAGAGATTGGCTTCTTCTTCGGGCATTTGTGTTGGAAGTTTTCGAGTGCCAACGCTACTAGCATAAGTTCCTTTATCAACTCCAACCCTCTTTTCAATTTCCAATGGATCAACTATTCCGTAAGTCGAAGCTTTAAATCCGTCAAAACAAGTATTTGACGAGGTAACATCGGGATAAACGCCTCAACGCAAATCCAATCCTACCCCTTGGGCTTTTTCAAATATGAAAGTAATTGATTCGTCTTCTCAACTTGTTTTTAAAAAATCATAAATATCTTCAATATATTGTTTTAAAAATTCAACTTGTGTTTTTAAATTATTAACAAACTCTTCTTCATCACCAACTACAAATTTTTCTTTTGAATCTCCAAAATAAATTTCTGATTTTGAAATATCCTTATTAAAACCAGAAACTAAACATTTATATAGATTATAGTGTTCTTTAATTTTATTTTCATTTCAATTGAGCAAATCTTTCATTGTTAATGGAAATCTATTTATTTGGTCAACATAGGCAGGACCAATCCCTCTGCCAGTTGAGCCCAGACATCCATTTTTTCTTTCTTTCAATGCTTGTTCAAAAGCACGATGAGTATCTAAACATAGCAAAGCATTTTCATCTATTTTGATATCAGCAATTTCATTGTTAAAAAATTTAGTAGCTTCGCTTATCTCGTGAACTAATTCCTTAGGATGAATAACCATGTTTTTTCCTAGAACAACCGTACTGTTTACTTTTGAAATGCCAGATGGCAAATGATGTAATTTTATTTTCTCGCCATTATCTAATTCGACGGTATGACCGGCATTACTTCCACCATTATCTCGAAAGAAGACTTTGGCGTCACTAATTTGATCAACTATCTTCCCTTTGCCTTCATCTCCTCAATTAGCTCCGCAAAATGCGATTGAGTTCTTGCGTATTTTCATATTCTACGTTTATTTTTTATATGTATATTTTATCACAACGTAAAATACTTTGCAAACACAAAAACACCTGACTAAAAGTCGGGGGTATCTAACTCCCAATCCTGAGCGCCCTTAGAACTTAGGAATGAAATAGAAAAAACGCTATGTCTCCACTAAGATGAAATTAGATGACGGGGCTATTGCATCTTTTTATAAAATATGATAATATTTAAATAACATTAGAAAAGGTCGCGCTTCGCGACCTTTTCCTATTTAATCAGTTTTTTCTATTTTACGCCTGTAATTATTGATATCTTGAAATATAACCATACCAGGGTAATCATTGATTAATTTTCTTAATTTTGTAGAAAATCTAGACGTAAAATATCTTGGGCCAATTTTAATTTTTCTAGTGTTGGAAACCATTATAACTTTGGTTTTATTCTTTATGGCCGTTTTAATCAAATATTCAAAATCGCCATCTCCTGTAAATAAATAAAATGTGTTGTCTTGGCCTAATAATTGCATAGCATCTACCGTCAAATCAACATCGCAATTAGATTTGTGATTATATCCCATATCGATATGCTCTATAAACTGGTTATTACATTTTGGACAAATAACTTTGACGTCTTTATCTCTATTTTTATAAACATAAAATATCTTTGACCTTATCTGACACTCAGCGCTTTCTAATTCTTTTAATAAATTTATTGTCTCAATATCCTTTTCATCTACCCCGGTATAAAAAAATACTTTATCACAACGCTTAATCTCTTTCAAAAAATTGCATAATAGCATTCAATCAATATAGAAGCCTAAAAGTTGTTTGGTAGTACTATCTGTATTTTGGACATCTATAAAAGCATAATTTGCCATAAATATATTTTAATTTAATATATATAAAACATAACATAAATATAATTAAAATTCAACAGATTGGGTACTAAACTTAACCATCATATTCGTTTTAGTGCTAAGTATTGAAAATGTTACCACTGACTATCTTCCTCGAGTACCAAAATGCAACAATATATCAATTATATTACCTGGCTTGTATAGAAAGCTGTCTCTTTAAAAGATAGCGTTTCATAACTTATCTCCCAATCCTGAACGCCTTTATAACTTTGGATTGGGAAAAGATCAAAATAAACCCTGATTTATTAAAATTAATTTATTATCGAAACCAATAATTATTTCTTTTTGTTAACGCGTCTTGGTTTTATAATAAAAAAGGGGCACCAACTGAGTCGATGCCCTTTTTACAATATTATACGATTATTAATTAAAACGTAAGAATATTGCAAAAACGTTTTTCTTGATCAATGCGAAGCTTTGCATAGATCAATGGGTTTCGTGTAGCCAAAATTTGAAGTGCCGCGAGGATAGCGTTCCCTGGATCAAGAACTGTCATAACAGGAACATTACTTGGCCCTCTTAATGAAGACCAAACATCTTCGGGAAATTTTTCCCAACCTGCAGGAACCGTGATTACCGGTACAGTACAATGGGCTGATAAAGTTGGACCCGCACCATTGCTCCTTCCACAATAAACAATTACAACAGAATCCGGGACCTCTTGAAGCAAATTTGTAAGTTTCTGAATAGCTTGGGTTGATTGCTTGTGAAGCGAATATACTTCTTCTTTTCGCAAATAAAACAAATCTCCCATTGCCCCATCGAAAGAAGACAGATCGTCTTTTTCCGAAGCTTTCCAGAGAATGATTTGTTGCCGAGGCAAGACAAAATTATCAGTTAACTTTGCTGTCAGCTGATATTTTTCCATAACAACCGTTAAAGAAGTACCTTCACGATACAGCTGTTTGTCAAAATAATTGCCATTGTCAACAATTCTCCAAGAATCACTGTCAACAACATCAGCCAGGACAAGATTACTCTCCGAATCAATACCAAATTCAAGTTTAAAATCAACTAGACGTTTGCCAGCAAGCTGCCAAAATTTTTCTAAAATGAGAAAAACTTTTCTAGCAATTTCGGCAATTTGCTTAATTGTCTCTGGCGCTCCTCTCAAAGGAAAGTCGTCGACAACTAAAAACGGTTCTTGTTGATAAATCGGCTTGCTTGGTATATATAAAGATGCATACTCAAATGATTCATCAAACATCATTAAAGGATCGTCTTCTGGGATATCTGTCCTGTTCCATTTATTGCCTGATGTTTTAAGAAAATACTCCACGACAAGTTGAGAAAAGACATGGCCTTTTGAAAATTCTGGGTGTCTTTTCACATAAGAGCCATGTGCCTCACGTCGTACTACAATTTCAAATAAAATCATTTCGCATTTTTTTGCAAGAAATCGAGTCTCATCAATTTCTTTAAGAAATGCCGTTCGAACTCCGCAAGATTCCAACGCCCTAAAGACGTTTGATGTAGTGCGATTAGACGAAGCCGCTTTACCCATAGCGACATCGTGTTTAATCCCATTGCCAGCAGTAATGTCATCTTTCGATTCTATTATGACCTGGTTTGAAACTTCTGTCGACCAAATTCTTTTGGTCTTTCCTTCGGCCAATAACATTGATCCCATTTTTTCCTCCATAAAGAACAAATTTTAATTAAAGTTATTATACCACAGATTGTCTTTTTTTGCAACAAAAAACCCCTGATAAAAGTCCGGGGTATATAGCTCCCATTCCTGAACGCTTTTAGAACGTTGGATTGAGAGAGAATTAAAAAAGAAGCAAATTTAATATATAACAATTAAAAAAGGGCCTGGTCTTTAGAGACTGGTTCCCTTTATTTTTTGGTGGTTTTATCAGACTCACCCGATTACGCTAATGGTTCATTGCAATAGATTTCTTTTAGAAAAGTTTTTCCATTTTCTAGATTTATAATTATCCATCCGTATGAGCCAAAGTTGTTTCCAAAAAAATTGAGATCTTTTTTGCCTTGAAATTCAACATAATTGACATTAATTTTTTTAAGCAATTCTCTGGGAATTTGTATACTCTTAACCTTACTGCCAACTTCTATTGAAGCAGCGGGCTGAAGGCGATGATAAATATTGATATCATCTTTATAAGTATATGCTATCATGCCGTCAGGATATCTTCTCACCTTCTCTGGTATTAGTATAAATTCAACAACATTTTTCATACTACGGAGCCCGTATTCTTCCTTAGTAAAAAGATTTATATCTTTTGGTATTTTTCTTCCATCTTCGAAGGAAACAAATACTTTGCCATAATTTCCGGGCTTCTTTGCCCAGATTTTAATAACATCGGTTTTATTCGTCAGCTTATAAAATTTGATATTGAGTAGTTTCGAATACTCCCTATCCAATATCAAACTGATTGCTTCCTTTTCTAAAGATTCGTCTGGTTTTATCTCTATCTTTGTAAAAGGAGATAAATCCATTGAGTCATCAACATCAACATCATTTTTAACAACAATAGAACTAAAATCCCATCCACTTACCCAATACTTATTTGGAATTTTTAATTCCACTAGGTCTGATGTTTTAGACACTTCGTTTTTCTGGATTGTTTCTGGTTTTAAAGAACTTGGCTTGGATGTTTTTTTAACACACCCTAAACATAACGAAAATATCGTTAAAATAACAAATAAAGAACAAAAAGACCTTTTCATGTATTCCTCCCGAACTTAGATTTATTAATAATATACCATATTTCATATATTTGTCAAATTATTTTTAGAATGCCCGTTTCTGATGTAATCTGCCAGTAAACAAAAAACCCCTGACCAAAGTCAGGGATACCTAGCTCCCATTACTGAACGCTTTTAGAACTTTTGATTGAGAAAAGATTAAAATAAGAATGGATTTAATTATAAATACTAATTAACCATGATTATTACCAGAGTCTTTATTTTTATATCCCTCTAGCCATTCTTCACAGTTGTCATATTGTGTTTTATTATAACGCCATGGTTCCGTTGGAATAAATTTTTTATCTTGCGTTATTACAACCTCGCTATCCCCCAAATCAATTGTTTTAACATTTGATCAGGTATTGATTCAGGTACAAAGCTCGTTATATTTGTGGTATTTAGTTAACATTTCAGTCCCTAATGAAAATCATACTTTTTCAACGCTAGGTATATTACCAATGATGGGTAAAATATCATCTAAAACTTTGTCTTCGTGACATTCTGAGATTACATCAATCTCTTTTAATTTTTTTAAGTTTTTCCACCAATTATTATCGATATTATTATTAGTAGTGCCAATAAATCTAAGTAATTCTAGGTTGGATAATTGTGCAAGATTATTA
>CAZCTX010000004.1:16312-30264 GCA_964502205.1 uncultured Candidatus Saccharibacteria bacterium | reverse complement strand
TTTTAACTATACAACAAAATTTATCATTTTGTTTTTCACAAACACGACCTTCTTAATCGGCGTACCATTTATTAAATAATTTTGAATTTTAACAGAATTCAAAGCAATCTTAGTAACTTCTTCTTGCTCCAAATCCTTTGCTACTTCAATAACATCTCTTAATTTACCATTAACTTGGACCACCAAAGAAATAGTTTTCTCGACCAACATATCTTCTTTGTATTCTGGCCATTTTTCTAATTGTATTGATTTTTTATTCTTCAAAAACGTACTTCAAATTTCTTCACAAATATGTGGTGCAAAAGGAGATAATAGTATGGCCAAAGTTTTAAAATGTTCTTTTGGTATTCTATGTCCTTCATTATGGAATTCATACAACCCATTAACATATTCCATCATCGCACTAATAGCTGTATTGAACTTAACTCCTTCAATATCACAAGAAACTTTTTTAATTGTTCTATGTCTTAAAATTTCCAAAGCATGCAATGCTTCTTTATTCTTATCATCATTTTTCTTGTCGTCCATATAGTTAACATACAAATTTCAAACTCTTTCCAAAAATCTCTTTATCCCCATAACATTATCAGTACTTCAAGGCTTCATATCTTCAAAAGCCCCCATAAACATTTCATACATCCTCAAAGTATCAGCCCCATGTTCTTTGGTTATTTCATCCGGACTAACAACATTGCCTAAAGATTTAGACATCTTCTCTCCATTCTCCCCTAACACCAAGCCAACATTAATTAATTTTTGATAAGGTTCTTTCAAAGAAACTAATTTTAAATCATATAGAAACTTATGTCAAAATCTAGAATAAATCAAATGAGTAACAGCGTGTTCTGCTCCCCCAATATATATATCAACGGGCATTCAATATTTCTCTTTTTTAGGATCAACAAACATTTTTTTATTCTTTGGATCCAAAAATCTCAAAAAGTATCAGCATGACCCAGCTCATTGAGGCATTGTATTAGTCTCTCTTCTAGCTTTACCTCCGCATTTAGGACACTTAACTTCAACTCAAGATTTAATATTTTCCAACGGTGATAAACCATTATCTGCTGGTTTGTATGATTTAACATTCGGCAACATCAACGGCAAATCTTTTTCTTTTAAAGGCACATTACCACACTTACTACACTTAATTATTGGAACCGGCTCACCTCAAAATCTCTGGCGTGAAAAAACCCAATCTCTCATTTTGTAATTAATCTTTTTCTTAGCCCCAATAAATATTGCGATCTTGTCTCGAGCAATTTGAGTTTCAGTATTAGTAAAAGGACCAGAATTAACTAAAACCCCTTCACCATCGTACATCTCATCAGTTTTTTTATCAATTGCTTTAATAACAACTTTAACATCTAAATTAAATTTCTTAGCAAATTCATAGTCTCTTTCATCATGTCCTGGTACAGCCATAACAGCTCCAGTACCATAAGTCATTAAAACATAATCCGAAACTCAAACCTGAACTTTATCAAAATTAGCTGGATTAATTGCATAACATCCAGTAAACACACCTGTTTTTTCTTTGCTTCCTGTCATTCTTTCTAAATCACTTTTTTGTGAAGCTTTTTTAACATATTCAAAAACATCTTTTTTGCAATCTTCGCTAACAATATCTTTCAAAATCGGATGCTCAGGCGAAACAACCACAAAAGTAACACCAAACAAAGTATCAAGTCTAGTAGTAAAAACTTTTAACTCTTCTTTCTTCCCATCCAATTTAAAAGAAAATTCATAACCTTCTGATCTACCAATTCAATTTCTCTGCATTGTCTTAATTTTTTCAGGTAATCCAGTTTCATCTAAATCATTTAACAGTCTTTCCGCATATTCAGTAATTTTCAACATTCATTGTTTTACATTTTTTCTTTCAACATTTTCGCCACAACGAAAACATTTTCCCCCATTAACTTCTTCATCCGCTAAAACTGCCTGACAATTAGGACAAAAATTAACCGGCATTTCTGATTCATAAGCTAATCCATTTTCATACAATTTTAAAAATATTCATTGCGTTCATTTAAAATATTCTGGATCAGTTGTATCAACCAATCTGTTTCAATCATATGAAAAACCCAACATTTCTAATTGCGATCTAAAGAATTTAACATTCCTCTTCACCGCTTCCTTCGGATGAATATTATGTTTCAAAGCATAAACTTCCGCTGGCAAACCAAAAGCATCTCATCCCATTGGATGCAAAACATTAAAACCTTTATTACGATAATAACGTGATAAAATATCAGTGGCGGTATAACCCTCAACATGACCAACGTGCAAGCCTAAACCAGAAGGATATGGAAACATATCCAAAATATATTTCTTTGGTTTTTTAGAATTATCACTCGCTTTTCAATATTGATATTTATTCTTTGCTCAAAAGGCTTGTCACTTTTTATCATTTTTATTATGATCGTATTTCATATCTTAAAATTAATATATTTTTAATTCTCTTTGATAATTTTTTCTTTAATTTCTTCTTCCAGTCTAGTCACAAAATCATTAACCGAAAAATTACCAATATCTCCGACTTTTCTCTCGCGAACAGAAATGATTTTATGCTCTTCTTCTTTCAATCCCACAACGACAATGTATGGAATTTTTTGCATCTCAGCAATACGTATTTTCTTCCCTAATGTCTCATTATCTTGATTAACTTCAACCCTAATTTTTTTAACAGCCAAAGCATTTCTAACCAAATTAGCATATTCAATATTCTTCTCGCTAATAGGGATTATCATTACCTGTGTTGGCGCAAGTCATAAAGGAAAGGCACCAGCATATTGCTCAATTAATGTCCCAACAAATCTCTCCATTGAGCCTAACAAAGTACGATGTAACATAATCGGTGTATGCTCTTTGCCATCGCTACCAATATATTTCATTCCAAATCTAGTTGGCAAATTCATATCTAATTGTATTGTGGTTCCTTGTCATTCCCTACCCATTGCATCAACTGCTTTCAAATCAATTGCTGGTCCATAAAATTTAGCTCCACCAACATCTTTTTTATACAATATATCTCTTGATTTCAAAACTTCTTCCAAAGTATTTTCAGCTAAATTTCAAACTCTTTTCTCGCCAATATATTTATCTTTGTTCTTTTGATCACGAACAGATAAATAGACATTCAATTTATCAAAACCAAAAGATTTGTTAATATCTAAAGCAAAATCTAAAATTCTATTTATTTCTTCAACAAATTGTTCTTCTGCGCAAATAATATGAGCATCATCTTGAGTAAACCCACGTACTCTTAACATACCATGAAGTACACCTGAATCTTCATAACGATAAACACTCCCCAATTCACAATATCTTATTGGTAACTCTTGGTAACTATGCAATCTTGATTTGTATACTCTAACATGAAATGGACAACTCATTGGCTTCACATAATATATTGCCTTTTCGTTTTTATCTTTAGTTTCCATTGCCATTCCTGGATACATTCCGTCTTTAAAAGTTTCTAAGTGCCCTGAAGTAGCCCATAAATTATCTAAGCCAACATGTGGAGTATAAATGTATTGATAGCCTCTTTTTCTATGCTCAGCTCTTCAATACAATTCAATTTCTTCGCGAACTAAAGATAATTTCGGATGTCACAAAACAAGCCCTGGTCCAACATAGTCATCAATTGAAAACAAATCTAATTCCTTACCTAATTTTCGATGATCTCTTTTTTCAGCTTCTTCCATTAATTTTAAATACTCTTCTAAGTCATATTTATCATTAAAAGCAATACCGTAAACCCGAGTTAACATTTTGTTTTTCTCGCTACCTCTTCAGTAAGCTCCGGCTACACGTGAAATCTTAAAAGATTCTAAATTAATTTCCTTAGTATTTTTAATATGCGGTCCACGACATAAATCAATAAAAATATCTTCATTTTTAATTAAATCTTTCAAACTAATATCTTTCTTAATTTTTCCTAAAATATATATACTCACCAAGGAAACTTTCTCTCCCTTCTTCTGTTTTTTATCTTTAATTAATAGTATTTCATTTTGATCAGTTGTACCATAATCTTTTAAATCATTTAATAATTCAACTTTAAAATCCTGTTTTAATTCCTTAAACAATTTAATTGCATCTGAAATTTTTAATTCTTTTTTAGAAAAAGGTAATTCTTCATTAATTATCTTTTTCATTTCATTTTCAATTAAACCTAAATCCTCTTCGCTAACAGGTTTTTTAGTCAAAACATCATAATAGAAACCGACTTCATTACTTGGCCCAATCCCATAACTAACATTTTTATACATTCTTTTTAACGCAAAAGCCATTATATGAGCCAAAGAATGTCTATTAATTTCCAATACTTTATCTTCTTTTGATATATTATCTTTTTTCATATTTTAAATTTATTTTAAATTAAAAAACTGCACTAAAAAGGACTAGTGTTTTCATGTGATTTTACTGTTTTTTGACAATATATTTTTCACATATTAATTTATCAATTTTACTTAATTATACCATAATTTAAAAAACATTTCAATACAACGACAAAAAAGCCCTCAATAATTTGAGAGCTCTTAATTATCCTATTTATTCTTTTTATACATGTCATGAGTCGCAACAGCTCCCTGGCTACAAGCATTAATAATTTGCTTAAAATCTCCATGAATATTAGTAATATCTCCAGCTGCTCAAACTCCATCAACATTTGTTCTCATGAAATTATCAACCTTAATATATCCCTTTTCATCTGTTTCAATGTTTAGATCAGATATAATAGCTGAATTTGGTGCTCCACCAATTTCAATAAAAACCCCATCCAAAGAGATTTCATTTTTCCCCTCAAATTCTTCCTTTAAATTAATTGATTTAACAAAATTATCTCCACTAATTTCCAAAATCTCATTATTCTTAATCAAAGAATAATTATTCAATTTTTCTAATTTTTCAATTGTATCTGGCGCTGTTTTCAATTCATCTGTCCGAATAATTTGATACACTTTATTACATGTCTCCGCTAATAACAAAACTGCCATTGATGCCCCATCTCCACTACCAACAACAGCAACATCTTTTCCTTTATAGAAAACAGCATCGCAAATAGCACAATAATGTACCCCCTTGCCAACAAACTTATCTTCACCTTTAGCATTTAGCTTCCTCCTAAAAGTTCCTAAAGTAATCAATATATTCTTTCCTTTCAAAATCTTTCCATTTCTTAAATAGACAGAAAACAAATCTGATTCTTTGTTAACTTTAACAATTAAATCTTCAATGACCTTGTAATTCATCGATTCAATGTGTTTTCTAAAATTATTAATTAATTCAATTCCCGAAATTTCAGCATAAGAAGGAAAATTATTAATCTTATGTGGATACATTACTGTACCACCAAATATCTCTCCAACCATTGTTGATTTTAAATTGTATCTCTCCGCATAAATAGCCGCCGTCACTCCAGCTGGCCCTGCGCCTAAAATTATTAAATCATAAATTTCGTTTTCCATAATATATTTTTTAAAATTATTATGAGCCGGGGGCGAGATTCGAACTCGCGGTCTGCTATTTACGAAACAGCTGCTTGAACCAACTCAGCTACCCCGGCAACAAGAGCGAGTGAGGAGAATCGAACTCCCGTCTCAACCTTGGGAAGGTTACATTCTGCCACTGAACCACACTCGCGCTAAACTACAACTTAACCCACCATTCTTTTATCTTATCTCATAAGCTAGAATTTTTATTTACACTATCCTCGTTCTTAGTTGTAGTTGTATTACTTAAGATAACAGCCGTTTCGCCTTCTTTTTTAAACCCAAAATTCAATCTTGCTTCTTTTTCTAAATACTCCTCTTGTGTAGATTTTGAAATACCTTCTTTCAATTCATTATTCTCTTTTTTCAAATATTCAATTTCGTTATTAACCATATTAAGTTGCATCTCTAAAGCCCTTTTTCTTTTATTAATTTTTTGAAAAACTACCATGTAAATAACATAGCAAAACAAAGCAACCAAAACAATTATTAAACAAATTTTAAATATTTTCTTTTTAAACATATTGAATTTTAATCTTTTTTATTTAAAAACAATTTATGGTAAACTTCTGGCGGAATATTTACACTACCCATTGCTGATAATCTCTTCTTGCCTTTTTGTTGCTTCTTCCATAATTTCATCTTTCGTGTTCGATCACCTCCATACAAATATCCAGTAACATCTTTTTTCAAAGCTGGAATTGTTTCTCGAGAAATAATCACCCCATCACGAGCAACCTGAATAGCTAAAGCAAAATTTTGAGGCGGAATAATTTCTTTTAATTTTGAGGTTAATCTTTTGGCCTCTCGATCAACTCTTTCGCTTGGTACAATAAAAGACAAACTTTCTTCCTTTTCATGATGTATTAAAACATCTAATTTCTGAACATCAGTTTCTCTGTAATCTAAAATATCATAAATCATTGAAGCAAATCCTTGACTTGCCGATTTCAAACTATCATACAAGTCTAAAATCAATTCTGATAAAGGTAATTCATAAGTAATTAATATTAAATCACTTTGCAAAGTTTCTAAATGAGTCTGCATTGCTCTAAAAGTAGGCATTAAACTAATAATAGAATTCAAATATTTACTTGGTGTTAATATTTTCAATTCAACAAAAGGCTCTTTAATTAATTTTATCTTGCCATTCTCTGGAAAATCAGTTGGTTTTTTAACAAATATTTCTTCTCCCGTATTTAATACAATTTTATAAGGTACCATTGGAATGGTTGTAATTAAATTCAACCCATATTCTCTTTGAAGTCTTAGAGTAATAATTTCATAATGTAAAATTCCTAAAAAACCTAAACGAAATCCTCGGCCCAATGCCTCATTGGCTTCTGGTTCATAAGTGAAAGAAGCGTCATTCAATTTCAACTTTGCTAATGACTTAGCAAAATTTTCAAATTCATCATTGCTCTCCGGATAAAAACCAGAAAACACCATTGGTTGAGGCTCTTTGTATCCCGATAAAGCTTCAACATTGCCTTCTTCAGCAAATTTTCTCAAAGTAATTGTATCTCCAACTTTTACAACCCCCGGATCTTTTAGACCAGTTGCAATCCAGCCAATCTCTCCGGCTTTCAAAGTATTAGTAACAACCAAATCTGGTTTAAAAATCCCACATTCAATTACTTTTGATTTCTCTTGATGCATTATTAAATAAATATCATCATTGGTTTTAACTTCCCCCTCAAACACACGAACATAAGCAAGAACTCCTCGAAAAGAATCAAATTGCGAATCAAATATCAAAGCTCTTAAAGGTTTTTCACATTCTTCTTTAGGACTTTCAACAACATCAACAACTTTTTCCAACAACTCTTTAACCCCATCACCAGTTTTGGCCGAAATCATCAAAATATCATCTTCATCAATATTTAACATGTTTGAAACATCTTTTCTAACTTCTTCTTTATTAAAAGAAGTTAAATCAATCTTATTCAAACAACCAATAATTTTCAAACCCTGCTTCTGAGCTAAATATAAATTTGCTAATGTCTGCGCTTGCACACCCTGTGTAACATCAACTAACAAAATAGCTCCTTCTACTGCTTTCAAAGCTCGAGAAACTTCATAATTAAAATCAGCATGACCCGGCGTATCAATTAAATTCAAAACATATTCTTTACCATTAGTACTATACTTCATTTGACATGGATGCATCTTAATAGTAATTCCTTTTTCTTTTTCCAAAGACATCTTATCTAAGAATTGACTATCTAATTTAGACTTTGATATTGTATTAGTGATTTCCAAAAATCTATCTGCCAAAGTTGACTTACCATGATCAATATGAGCAATAATAACAAAATTACGTATATTTTCCATTATTTTCTTTTAATCTTATTAAATAATATCTTCCAAAAATCATTTATTTCTTCAAACTTCATTAATTTAGCAAGTAATAAATAGACTCCAAAAATGATTAAACTTGGAATTACCAAGCCAAAACAAATAAAACCAAACCGACTAATACTCAATTGGTTTAAATAATTATAGCTTAACAACCCTATTATACCAGATAAAATTGCAATTGACAAATTCTTCAAAAACTTAATAAACAAAAACCTACTATCCAAATCTAATCGACTAATAATCTTCAGCATCATAATCAAGAAATAAATAAAATTAGCAATGATCATAGCTGATGCAATACCAAAAACATCAAATTGCTTATACCAAATAGCAACTAAAACTGACCCAATACCATAGGCAACAAAACTAGCTATCAAAGGCGTTTTCATGTCGCCTAAAGCAAAAAGTGTATCTAAATTCAACAATAACAAAGCTGCAAAAACCAAACCAATCGACATAATTTGTAATATATCTGAAGTTATCTTAATTCCCGAAATATCAAACCGGCCATAAAACAACAAGGCTTTAACCAAAGGATATTTTAAAACAAATAAACCAGAAGCAATCAGCAACATAATAAAATTAATTTGATTTAAGCTTTTAACATATAGCCTTTTCATCCCTAATAAATCTTCTTGATGATACATTTTAGATAAAACCGGAAAAGCTGCCATTGCAATTGAAGTTGCAAAAATTGTTTGTGGTAAATCCTGAAATGAATTAGCTAAATTAAAAATTCCTAATCTTCCATCTTGCAAAAAAGAAGCAAAATAGTTAACAACAAATAAAAAGATTTGAATATTAATAACACTCAATGTTCTTGGCAAAATTAAAGAAGCAAATTCATTAGCATATTTTCTTATCTTAGAAAAAGAAAACATTGATATTCTAATCCCCGTTAATTTTATTGGCACAAATTTAACTAATAAATTGAATATTGCTCCCAAAACAACCCCATAACCTAAACCAATCAATCCAAATTTAGGATACAAAAAAACAATTCCAAAAATAATTCCCAAATTATATAGCAAAGGCGCTAACGCAAAAGACAAAACAAAATCATATACCAACAAAACATTTCCTAAAATAGCTGAAAGTCCCAAAATAATCGGTTGCAACATAATAATTCTTGTAATTTTAACTACCATCATTCTTGAAGCGAGATCCATTCCACCAAATAACCAATTAACAACTGGTACAGCAAAAATTGACAAAACTAAAGCAAAAGCAACACTAAAAAACAAAATAATATGAATAACTGAATTTATAAAATCATTTGCCTCTTCTTTTTTAGTATGAATATATTTAGAAAATAAAGGAATTAATCCGGCCGTAACTGCCCCCATAATAAATATATTAAAAATAAAATCAGGAATTCTAAAAGATGCATAATAAATATCAATATTACGCCCTGAGCCCAAATAACTAGCTAGTAATGTATTTCGCAATATCCCTAATACGCTACTAATCAAAGTAAAAAAACCAATAATCATTGCTGACTTTTCGACGGTTTTAGATTTTATATTTAATAAATTCATATTAATCAATTTTTATTTCAATTAATTTATCTTCATCAATATTAACACTCTTATTAATTGTATTTTTTCCATTTATATTACTTGGATAGCTTATCTCCAAACTTAAAATATAGTCAACATTTGGTTGCTTTTGAACAAATAATTTGTAGACACCATCTTCTATCTTGTAATTGCTTTTTCAATCAATTTCAATTTTTTTATTCTGGCCTGAAGAACTAACATTTCAGCCACCAACAATCAAAAAATTACCATCTTCGTAAACCCTGACATCATCACTTGCTAAATAAGCCGTCTTAGTATTAATAGTATCAATTTTTTTATCCGTTACAAATCCATGCTTTTCGTAATCCACAGTTGAATTTTTAGAAGCCCCCATCTTGCTTGGAAAATTAGTACTTATTAAACTTGAACCCTTATTCAAATAGAATTGAAAATATGAAATAACCTGGTCTCTAATTTTACTTGGATTAGTATTGCTAACCGAAACAACTGCTACATTTTTAATATTGTTTTCCTCATCAATATCAACTTTCAAATTAACTTTAAAATTAACATTCTTATCCATAACCTTATCTAAAATATTACTCTTGCTTAAACTAAAAAATTCAGATTTGCTAATTGTTTTTAAATTATTATTGTAATCTAAATCTTTCAAAGATTGGATAATATTTTTAGAAGAATATAGTTGAATATTTTTATTCCCTAATGATTCATAAACCATATACATTAAATTCTTAATTCCATTTGAATTAGAATATTCTTTTCCAAAAGCTCGGTCAAAAGAATTCCAAAACAAAGATAATTTTTCAGAATTCAAAGCTAACTCTTTGTTATTCTTAAACAAAGTCAAATCAATCAAAAATTCAACAACATTATTTTCATTAATAATTGTTTTTTCTTCATCTACTGAAAAATCAATTGAGTCAATATTTTTAAACACTTTTTCAAAAATATTAATATCAAAAGCAATTACTCCATCAAATTGAGTTTTAGTTGGGTAATATTTCAATGCCAAACTTGCCGATTCATTAAAATCAAAAAACCAACCTAAATCTTCAAAAACCCAAATACTCTTTTTAGTTCTTATCTCTTCTGGCGGTATTAATTTATCAACCATCGCTGATGTTAAATTTGATACAAAATCAATTTCATCTAATTTGCATTTATACTTATCACAAGTTAAAGTCGTATAATAGGCTCATTTACCTCCGCTTTGGTTCATATTTGAGCTATTCTGAATTAAAACCAAAAACTTTGACAATTTCTTAGCTCCCATAAAATTATCGATTGTTTCATAGAATTTATAACTTAATTGAATTTCTTTTTCTAAATCTTCAAAATATTTATTATCCATTTTCTGGTCTTCAATCATATCCAAAACCCTTGGATTCTTTAAATTCAAAAAAGTATTAAATTCTAAAATCGTTGACTTAATATTTTTAATATTAGCCATTGCCTTTTCAGGATTTTTAACTAAAATATCGGAATTAAAAAACTCATTATTCAAAACATAGAAATTGTTCAACCTTGTATTTAAATCATTAAATCACAATAATGCCTCACTCACCTCATTAGAAAAAAAAGAACCATCTAACATATTAATCTTCACGAAAATATTAGTATATATCTTATGATTCTTTGTTTTTAAATAATTAGAATGTCTAACTAATTGATAATTACTATTCAAAAACCCAGAAATATCATTATCATTTAGAGCCTTCAAACTTTTATCAAAGTTAGCTACAACTGCCTTTAGTTCAGTATATACATCTTTATTGATTCTTAAGGATTTATAATAGTAATAATAATTATAGCTTAATATTGAAATCAACCCCAAAACAAATAATATAACAAACAACCTCACAACTTTTCTTAACATAGAAATAATTTAATAATTGTATTAGTATACCTGTATTCTACTAAATAACTGCAAAATAGTCAACAACAAAAAACAAAAAAGGACTCGTAAGAGTCCTTTTTAAAGTTAAACCTATAAGCCGAGTTCTGTACTTTCAAAAAGAAAGCGATGATTATTTATCTGTATATATTGTTACCAATATATATCAAGCGAGATACCGATTCTTTTGGAATCATTCTCTTGCTCCCATTAAGGATTTAGCCGTTTCACCGGCAGTATTACTACTGCCATATTCCAATAAATTGGAATGATTAATTTTTGCAAATTAATCCGTCACTGTTCGCACCTCTATATTATCAAGATCTTAATCGTTGCCAATTAAGATATTTAAGATAACACGATGGATATTAACCATTAATGTTTTGATGGCTAAGAAACTTAACCAAAAGAGAGCTCGGACTTTCCTCCCCTAAATAAAGCAAAAATTGCTTATTAAAGAAAGCTTTTTTAAAAAATAGCCAAAAATTTTAAAAAATTTGTTAGGAGCAATCATCCGGTTTAACTTATAACGTATTTTATCATATTTGTAATTAATTGTCAAAAACAGCCCTAAAAGGGCTGTTTTTACTAAAAATTACTAATTTACACTACACGAAGCTGATACACTTTTCCCTGTTGAATCTTCCAATACTTTTACACTACCAGAACTAATACTAGAAGCATTAATACCTTTACAAGTTGAAACATAGCTTTTAATCGCTCCATTAATAGTTCATGTACAAGTATAATCGTTATAATCAGTACTTGAACCAGTAATCGTAACATTGCATCCAGTACTTCCACATTTGCAAACCGCACTTAAACTACCAGATTTAACTGGTGGATCAGATGGACTAGGATTATAACCACCGGTAGATCCATCAGTAACACTAACATTACAATTAGCTGAAGCATAAATTGAACTATCATCACTACATACAATTTTTACTGGTACTGTTTTACTACCACTAGAACTAAAAGAAGTATTATAGCTTGAAGAGCTAGAATAATTAGAACTATTATTCCAATAATATTTTAATGAACTACATTTGCCCGAACTAAATCCATATTTATTTGCACTGGCATAAAATGTAACTGTTTGATTTGTTTTTACAGAAGAAGCACTACTAGAGCATGAAGCTGTTAAACTTCCTGAACCACTTCCTGAACTACTTTTATAAGCATTAACATAACATTTCACTGTTTGTGAGTATGTCTCTCCATTATAATCACATAGTGCTGTAGATATTAAAGCTTCACTTTCACCTATGGATAAATTTTTAAATTGTGATCTACTAACACAAGCCGTCTTAGAAGTTTTACCACTAAGTACTGAACCATTTTGTGATCAAGTATATTTCATCGGATTTTTTGAACTAGTAGTAACAGTCATGGTAGGATCATTTCAATTAATAGCCGAACAAATATTATTTAAATCAGTAATATAATTTGTAAAACATAAATCGCCATTCATACTCCCATTTAAATCTAAATTAGTAATACATTTAGTATCAGTACTTAGATTAGGTACTTTATCACTGCCAGAAGAATTATTAGTAATTACCACGGTAACATCAGGACACAAAACATCACCTAATTCTGATTTGCCATCACTAGTATTAATCACTGTTACTTTAACTCCTGATACCGGATAACGCCCAACTGAATATCCACTAAAACTTTTATAGGCTTTTATTTTAGTAGCCGTCATGGTTGCTCCTGTTCAACTATGAACTACACTATCTGGTACTGTAGCACCAGTAACTTTCAAAGTATAATTAATATTTTCACCTGGAGAAATTCTTACTTCTCCACTAGAATTAATAGCTTTATCTATCTCACAATAAGGTATTCCCGTTGCTGTTTGACCAGTTTTACAATCAACTGAAATAGTTTGAGATACTGATTTGGTACTATCATATTCTACTTTTAAATTAATACTTTTTTCATCTCCCTGACAAGTATATACCATAGTACTGTTATAAGACTTGCAACCATACAAACTAGAAATATTAGAACTTTTAATAAAATTAGATCCATTATATAAAGAAACTTTTACTCCTTCGGCCTTATTACTTTTAACATTAGCAATATTATAACTTACAATATAGTTATTAGCCAAGTCCTTGCCAGTATTATCTTTTATTATTTGAGCTTTTGCTTCTTTAATTTGTATTTCAGCATTACCACTATAGCATGGACCAGTTAATTGTTTCTCACTGCCACTGCCAGATCCACCATTATTCCCAGTTCCCGATTTAATATCGCCGCATATTGATTCAGCTGTATTATTGCTTTCTGATTGTTCACTTATTACATTAGAATTATCTGCTTTAAAAACATATTTATAGGCATTATTAAAATCACAATCAACTTGACTCTTAAAAGGATTACCTGATAAGCCTTGCCCAGCTTTCAAACTGGCAATCTCTCCCTTTTTACTATCTACTACCTTACCATTAGCATCAACCAGTTCTATTAATAATTCAAAAGGTTTATCAATATCTTTTTGACTATTATTTTTAATACCAAGATCTATGGTATTCTTACCACTACTCATTTTTGCTGGACTTACTGATACTACTATATCTGGTTTATCACCCGTTTGATCACCACTCTGTTGTTGATCAGAAGAATCATCAGATTCACCAGAAT
>CAZCTX010000004.1:0-16212 GCA_964502205.1 uncultured Candidatus Saccharibacteria bacterium | reverse complement strand
AATTTATTATCTTCAATTAAATCATTTTTGCTATCAACAAAAATTTTAACAATATATATTCCTTTTTCCGGACATGTTCAGTCATAATCAATTGATAAAACATCTTTCCCTGGATTTAATTTAGGAATAGCATTGCTTTTAACTTCCCTTTCGTTAATAAACAAAGAAGTTGTATGCTCGCCAGATGTAGTACTTGATATATTTTTTTCTCCGACCCTAATTTTAGTTTTTGTCCCAACATCAATTACCGGCTCACTAACATCAACCGCTGAAATACTTAAATCAGTAATTCCAGATGAACTGCTAGAAACATAGTTACTACTTGAGCCACCACATATTGCTTCGGTTGTTTTAACTCCAACAATACCAGTTTGAATAATCCCTTGAGATTTTTGAAATCTTTGTACTGCCCGTTTAGTCATTGGCCCAAAATATCCAGTAAAAACTTTTTCAGGATAAAAACCATTATCTGCCAATCATCTTTGCAGTTGCATTACTTCGTCCGTTGGGTTATCAAAATATCCAACTTCTAAATTCAAAGTTCTCAAAAAACAAGAACTTGAAACATCTAAAGTCTCACTACTATTAATTGGTTCCGATACTTTATATGACAAATATATCTGACATAACACAGTTGCGGTTGCCAAATCAACCCTACCATTAGGCAAGAGCCCTGCCTTCTGCTGGAAAGCCATAACTCCTTTTTGAGTCATTGGCCCAAAATATCCAGTTGCCGGACCAGTATATACTTCTTTATCTAATGCTAAAAATTTTTGCAACTCTTTAACGGAGCTATTCTCGCTACCCAAAATCATTTCTCGATCAAAAGGACAAACACCATTATCAGCTAAAGCAAAATTAGCAAAGCCAAAACAAATAATTAAAATTAATAATACATATATTTTTTTTATCATAACACTAAGGATTAAATTGTAAATTAAAATTATTATTAATAGAATTTAAATTAATACTATTTATTGAATTGTATGCATTTGCCTTTTCACATTCAGTTTTGCTTGCATATGTATTTGTATCTAAGCTAGTCGCCTCAACACATTTACCTGTTGAACTATTGTATTTGTATCTTACTGCCTTAGTTGTTGCAACAAAACCGCTAGAGCTCAAAGAATTAAAGCTAATTGATCCGCTAGTTACAAAAGTATATGTACAATTACTATTACATTTATTTAAATCCGTTCAAGCCCCTTTAGAGTCAGAAACACATTTTTGCAAAGTCATATCGCATTTGTATCGAGTAGTGGTATTACTAGCAACTCCAGTATTTGTAGTACTAAAATTGAAACTTGAACTCGAGAAATTCAAACTCTTGGTCGTTGTCGTTACACTATTTAAATTATATGTTCCGCTATTTAAGTTCAAGTTATTAAATAAATTAGTAACTCCAAAACATGTGCTCATACATTTGTCTAACGATACTCCTGTGCTCTTAGTTGTCTCTTTGCAAGTTCCATTCTCACATGAATATTTCTTCTCAACTGGCTTGTATTGCAAATCAGTATTTTTGTTATTAAATATTCCATCAATCAAAGACGTAAATCAGTTAGCTGGATTTTGAGTCTCAACCTGCTTGCTAACTCCTGTATCTGTATTGGGAAAAGCTAATCCACCACACTTCTCAGAACACTCCGCATAGCTTTCATAAACATCCACTGTTTCATTTTTAGAAACGTATTTACACGAATTAGTACTTTTATCACATCTATACTTTGAAAAACAAGGAGAATTCTTTCCGCGACAATCTAAAATTCCCGTAAACCTTGTAAGATTTTTATACTTCTCTAAAACATACTCTTTCTTATTCAAGAACATACATTGTCCAAATAATTCTTGCTTTGGATCGCAAACATAACATCATTCTTCATTACAAGTACTTCCGCTGCCGGTATCAGTTTTTTTACATTTTCCATCGCACTTATCATTATCATAAATTCCTTTTTCATCCAAAACGCATTGATCACTCTTACAGCTATATTTCTTTGGAGTATCTACTGGATCCTTACCATCTGAAGCTGTAATTGTAACTACCACATCTTTAAAACCACAATTAAGAAAATCAATCGCTTCATCAACCGATATCTTAGCAGCATATTCTCCTGGAGCTTTATAAACATGAGTAATATTACCTTGGGATTCACACTCAAAAGTTTCACTGGTATGGTCCCCAAAATCCATACGGCATCAAGCCTTATACCCAGCTTTAATTCCAGAATTCTTATACAAAAATGTAATTGTTTCCCCGACTTTACCTGGATTTGGTGAAGCGCTTAATCATTCCGGATGATATGCGCTAGGATTACCGCCTTTATCCTTTGCTTGAAATGCTCAACCCTCTGGATAGATAACTAAACATTTAGTAATGTCTTCATTTCCCTCATTACAAAAACTATCACAAAAAGCATTAGTTAGTTTAGCAACCAACTTATCTCCCATCGTTGGATCAGTAATTGTAATACTTGGACATACAGTAATTGGTTTATCAGTTGGATTTACAAATGAATGATAAAATTCAATAAAACTATCATTCTCACCACCAACATCTTTACCGTTATATGCAAAACCAGTGAATGAACAATCATGCTTTGTGCCTTCCCCTAAATCAATTTCACAATTTGTCGGCATATTAGGCTTATACAAATTATTGTAATTGTATATATTGTATGAAATTCTCATCTTATGAGGACTTTCTCGATAAAATGGTAAGCTATTTCCGGTACCGCTTTCAACACAAGCACTACCTGGACAACCAATAACAACGTTCTCTCCATATTTATTCTTATCTCATGAGAAGTTTCCTCCGCAATATTGAGCGCTACCAGTATTACCTCCGCATCTCTTTTGCGGACAGTTATAGCAATCGTTTGGAGTTGCGCTAAATCAAGATAATTTTATTCCGCCTGATTGTTGAGGACCAGTTTCAGTTCCAACATTTGTTCTTTGTCCTTTTGGTTTAGAAGTTTCTGTTCCACCGCCTGTTCCTCCACCAGTATCACCTCCTGTATCACCCCCACTTCCGCCTGATCCACCCGTACCACCACTACCACCAGTACCAGAATTTTCTGGCACCTTACCATCTTTATCAGCGCATTTAATAACCAAAGACGAAATATTATTGTTTTCATTTATTTCTTTAATTGTATTTTCTGAATCAGTATGTATTTTTAATGTGTAGGTTCCTGGTGTAGTACATTTAAAAGTAATCTGATTAAAAGTATTGCTTGACCCTGGATCTAATGGTCCTCAGTCAGTTTTATTATCTGTACCATTAATAATCAAATTGGCTTTATGATAATCTGCCTTACTCTTACCAATATTTTTCTCAACAATAGTAATATTAGCAACTTCATTTTGTTTTAACAAAGTCTTATCTGCTACAAATTTTTCAATTGTTAAGTCCGGCAATTCGCTACTTGCAACACATTGTTTTTGGCATTCGCTTAATAGCATTTTGCCGTTTACATTATCAATTTCACATTTTTGAGTAACTGAATTACAAACATATTTATGATCTTTCTGATCAACCTTTCCACAATTAACTGGCACAACTAAAACATTATTAAATTTATTCTTCTCGATTAATTCATTATCACTATCAATAAAAACTTTTAAAGCATAAATTCCTTTTTGATCGCAAGTTCAATTCTGAACAATGGCAATAACTTCATCATTTGGCTTCATTGCCACAATGTTTGATTTATTAATTTCTTTATCATTAACATACAAAGAGCCTTTTATTGCTTTTGTATTCTCTCCACCAATATTTTTAATTTTAATTACAATTGATGTTTTAGTATTAACATCGATTTCCGATGGTAAAACTTGGATATCAGAAATTGTAATATCAACATTACTAGTACTTGATTCATATGGACTGCTGTCACCATCCTTCATCGGTAAATTAACTAACTTGCATAATGCTTGTCTTGTATTTAAATCTAAAACTCCGGTTGATGCCAACCCTCCTTTTGCTTGCATATTCTTAACCGCTGTTTCTGTAATTTTTCCAAAGTACCCAGTAATATATTTTTCTTCCAAAACATTTAATTTACTTAAAACCATTTGCAAAGCCTTAACTTCATTGTTAGCTTCTTCGAAATATCCAACACTTAAATTATTTGTAATAAAAGGACAATAATTTGATTGAGAATTTTCATATCCGCAGATAGCTTTAAAAGTAACATCATCAACTATTCCTGATTGAGAAATGTTATTAGCTTTTTGAAAAGATTTTAAAGCTAATTCGGTTTTAATTCCAAAATACCCAGAAGTAATATTTTCCGGATAATGTCCTTTTTGATTTAAATATATTTGTAAATTTTTAACTTCTTCATTTTCACTTTCAAAGTAACCTCTTTGAATACCAAGAGTTTTCAAAAAACATTCTCCACTTTTAGTATTTAATGGTTCACTTGTTTTATATGATAAATATATTTTGCATAAAGCATTTGCTGTTACCAAATCAACTTTACCCGTTTGTAACAGACCAGAACTCTCTTGGAATTTCTTAACCGAAGCCATTGTGAGTGGCCCAAAGTAATTTGTAACTGGCCCGGAATAAATCTTCAAAGTGCTCAACATAAAACTTTGAAGAATTCCAACTTTAGAATTCTCAGTTCCAAGCTCCATTTCTTGATCAAACGGACAAGAGCTTTCCGCCTTTACAAAATTAAATCCGACCAATAAAAACACGAATAATAAAATACAAAATATTTTTTTCATAATATATATTTAACTTTTAATTTTCATGTATATTATAAGCAAAAAAACAATTTGTGTCAACAGAAAAAGCCCTTTAACAGGCTTTTTCCTTATCCCTCCTTTACTTCATAGAAATTATCACAGATTAACTGCAAACTATCATTCCGTATATCCACCTTGCCTTCAATAACAACAACTTTATTCTCACATAATTGACAATTATTCTTCTTTGATATATTCACTAATGTTTTCGGAAAGATAACCGTATCTAATTCCTTTTCCGCATCGCTCAAAGAAACAAACATCATCTGATCCCCATTCTTAGTTAATATTTTACGAATCTTAGACACCATACCAAACACCTTAACTTTCTGCCCTAACATTCTGTTATTCAACAAAGAAACTTCATAAACATCATCACTTCCTTTTTGCCTTAATTTATTCAAAGGATGATCTGACATATATACCCCTAATAATTCTTTTTCTCAAGCCAGCATTTCTAATTCGCTTATACTATCATCTTTTACATCTAAATCTTTAAAAATCTTCTCCCCCATAATTGTATTCCCGGAACTACTACTTGAGCCAAACAAACTTACTTGCTTGGTATTTTTTTCCGCCTGCTTCCTCTGATGATAATCTAATATCTCTGAAAGTATCTTAAATAGCTTGGATCTTTTTCCAAAACAATCCATTGCTCCTGACTTAACTAAATTCTCCATTGTTTTTTTATTAATAACAATGCTTGGGACTCGATTTAAAAAATCTTCTAAGTCTTTGTATTCTCCATTTAAAGTTCTTTCTTCTACAACAGCAACCGATACTGCTTCACCTAAATTCTTAATTCCAGCTAACCCATAGAATATTACATTTTTGTTATCCTTATCAACACCAAATTCAACAAAAGAATAGTTAACGCTTGGTGGCATGACTTTAATATTTAATTTTTTACATTCTTCGATTTCCGCTGATATCTTATCAAAATCTCCCATATTCGAAGTCATAAGAGATGCCAAGAAAATTGTTGGATAATATGTTTTAAGCCAAGCTGTTTGAAAAGCAACTCGAGCATAGGCTGCGGTATGAGATTTATTAAAACCATAACTTGCAAATGGCTCAATCCATTCCCATAATTTTCTTGCCATATTTTCTTTTCAGCCATGTGCAACTAACCCATCAATTAATTTTTGTTTTTGCTCCATCAACAAATCAATTTTTTTCTTACCAATAGCTTTGCGCAAAATATCCGCTTGACCTAGTGTAAACCCAGCCAGCTCATTCGCCAGTCTCATTAATTGCTCTTGGTAAATCATAACCCCATAAGTAGTATCAATAATTGGTGCTAATCGATCATCAATATATTCAATTTTAGATAATCCTAATTTATTACCAATGTACAAAGGAATAAATTGCATTGGTCCAGGACGATACAAAGCAATAACAGCGGATACCTCTTCAATATTACTTACCTTTAATTCTTTTAATAATTTCTTCATCCCTTCTGATTCTAATTGAAAGACACCAATTGTATCTCCCTTTCTTAATATTTTATATGGATTAGGATCATCAGCATCAATTTTATTAATATCAATATCTTTGCCATGAATTTTTTTGATAACTCTCAAACTTTGCTTAATAATATTTAAATTAGCAAGCCCTAATATATCAAACTTCAATAATCCTAATTTCTCAACATAGTCTTTAGAATATTGTACAACAACTTCGCCCTCCTTACGACTTGAATGTTGTAGTGGTACATAATTAACTAATTCTGTTGGTGCAACAACAACCCCCGCTGCATGAGTTGATAAATGCCTTGCCACTCCTTCTAATTTTTTAGAAACATCGATTACTAATTTAGCATCTAAATTAGATAAATATATTTCTTTTAATTCTGGTATTGCTTCTAATGCTTCTTCAATTTTCATATTCATTGGCATTATCTTTGCAATCTGATCACCTAAGCTATAAGGTAATCCCAAAGCTCGAGTTACATCGCGTACGGCTAAACGTGATTTCATAATACCAAAGGTTGCTACCTGAGCAACATTCTTCTCGCCAAATCGATGAGTAATATATCCAATTACCGCTGACCTATCTTTATCGGATACATCCAAATCAATATCTGGAGGTGATACTCTTTCCGGGTTTAAAAATCTTTCAAAATACAAATCAAATTTAATTGGATCAACATTAGAAATCCTTAATAAATAGCAAACAATACTACCCGCTGCTGATCCTCTAGCGTTACATGGTATTTTATTCTCAACACAAAATTTAACAATATCTCAAACAATTAAGATATAGTCAATGTATCCTGATTGTTTAATAATTGATAATTCATATTCTATTCTATCAATAATTTTTTGATCTTTTATATCATAAAAATTAGGCAAACTCTCATAAACAATTTTTTTCAAAAATTCTTCATTGTTTTCAACCCCTTTAAAAGAAGCCTTCGGATAATTCAAAGATTTAAAATCAAAATCAAAATTACATTTATCCGCAATCTCAATAGAATTTTTTAATATTTCTGGTTCATCTTTGTAATGTTCATATAGCTCCTTTGGGTCTTTCAAAGATAAATCAAAATCTCTTAATGACATTCTGTCATTATCATTCATTGTTACTCCTGTTTGTATTGCTAATAATACTTCATGCGTATCTCTATCTTCAGTTCTTAAATAATGGGAATCACAAGTAAGTACAGTTTTCAAACCATACTTCTTGCCCAATTCTCTTAATCCTTCATTAACTTTTAATTGAGTTGCATAATTAGGATGATGTTGTAATTCTAAATAAAAATCTTCTTTTCCTAAAATATCAACATATTCTTTTAATTTTTCTTCGGCCACTTCCATTCCGCTGTTAATTAAAGCTTGCGCAATCTCACCTTTCAAACAACCAGATAAAAATACAATATCATCTTTGTATTTTTTCAAAATTTCTTTATCAATTCTTGGTTTGTAATAGAATCCATCCAATCCCGAAATACTAACTAGCTGAATTAAATTCTTATACCCATTAGCATTCTTGCATAAAGCCGTTAAATGATAATTTTTAGAATCAATTTGCCCTTCTTTTTGGTCCAATCTTCTTGGTGCAACATATAGTTCACAACCAATAATTGGTTTGATCCCTGCTTTCTTACATTTTTCATAAAATTCAACTGCACCATACATATTACCATGATCAGTAATTGCAATTGCTGGCAATTCTAATTCTTTTGCACGCAAAACAAGATCATCAATCTTTGATAATCCATCCAATAAACTAAAATGCGTATGTACATGTAAGTGGGCAAAATCCATGGCTATTTTCTTACTTTTTATTGTAAGTAAAGTATATGGAAATTATCAAAAAAAAGCAAGCCCAGAAAAACATACGCTTTTTTCAACACCTTGTCAATTAAAAAACCCCTTCTTCTTCGCAACTACATTTCTCAATTTGAATATTACTATGAAAAATATTATAATCTTCTTTCAAAATCTTTTTAATTTCCAGCAATATATCTAAATTTTCGGATACAACATGGCAATCAAACCCAATTTCTTTTTCGCTTATACTCCATAAGTGAATATGATGTACGTCAACAACTCCCTTAACTTCCATAATCTTTGATTTGATATCGTCAATTGATAAATTATCCGGCGATGCATTCATTAATATATTAAAAATACCCGGTAAGTTAGAAACCACTTGAATTAATAAATATCCCGCCATCATAATGGCAATAACACTATCAACAAAATATCAACCAAGCATTAAAGCAAACATACCAGAAAGTATAACACTCAAAGAAACAATAACATCTGAAAAATTATGAATAAAAACAATTTTTATTCCTGTATTTGATTTAGCATTTTTAAATAACAAAAAAGCAGTGCAAGCATTTACCACTAATGCGATAAAAGCAACAACCATAACTAACTCGCCATCAATCTGGCTGGGATTAAACATCTTGCTAAAACCTTCGAATAATAAATAAATGGCTGACAAAAATAAAATAAACAAATTAATCAAACTACCTAATACCTCTGATCTCTTAAATCCATATGAATATTTTTTATTAGCAATTCGGCTACTCATAATAAAAGCAATAATTAATAGCATAATTGATAATGAATCCCCTAGGTTATGTAGCCCATCACCAATTAAAGCTGTGCTTTTGGCTATATACCCAAAAAATATTTCCAAAACTGTTAACAAAAAATTAATTACAAAAACAAATTTCAATATTTTGATTGTTTTTATATCAACTTCGGCTGAAGTTTTATGATGATCACAGTAAAACATTTTAAAACATTTTAAATTTTTTTAAAATTTTATCTGCCTCAAGTATATCATTATCTATCCAATTAACATTTTCAAATTTTTTAAACCAAGTCATTTGCCTTTTGGCAAATTGACATATCTTATTATTTAATTGCTCTTTCATTTCTTCTAAATTTAATTTCCCTTCTAGATAAAGATTAACATATCGATACTCAAGGCCTAAGTCATCCAGCCTTTTGGAACTAATTCCATTGGCTTTCAACTCTTCGATTTCTTTTATCATTCCTTCTTTAATTCTTTTATCTAGTCTTCGCCGAATTAATTCCTTAATATCTTCTCTGCTCTTTTTAATTCCTAAGGTTATAATTTCACACTTCAAAGGCTTCTTTTCTAAAACCCCAACCTCACTACCTTCTAAAGCAATTTCTAATGCTCTAACTAATCTTCTTTTATTGCATTTATCAATACTTCCCGCTCTTTTTTTATCAATTTTTTCTAACATTAAAAACAATTCTTCTTTTTCCTTGTTTTCTAATTCTTCTCTTAATTTTAAATTCGGTTTTGTTTTAGGAAATTTTCATCCCTCCAAAACACTAATAACATACAAGGGAGAACCACCACAAAGAATTGGTAATTTGCCTTTATTTCATATTTCTTTCATTTTTGTATTACAATATTTTTGAAAATCAGATATATTGTATTGCTCGTAAGCATCAACAATATCAATGCCATAATGCAAAACCCCTTCTGATAAAAATTCATCAGAGCCCTCATCTTTAAAAACTTTTCCAGTTCCTAAATCCAATCCACGATAAACCTGTCGGCTATCAGCTGATATTATCTCTCCATTGTATTTCTTAGCTAGTAGTATAGCTAAATCTGATTTACCAACTGCTGTTGGTCCAATAACTACTAATAGTTTATTCATGATTTAAAATTTTTTTAATAAAGCTTTTTCTATGAATATCGCAAATGCCATGTTTTTTAATTGCTTCAACTTGTTTTTTAGTTCCATAACCTTTATTTTCTTCAAAAAAATATTTAGGATATATTAAAGAATATTTATTCATAATATTATCCCGATATTCTTTTGCAATAATTGAGGCTAGTGCAATAGAAAATATCTTTGAATCTCCCTTAATTATTGCCATTTGCTTATGATCTTTGAAATCCGGTATTATCTTATTACCATCAATTAAAACAATATCTGATTTACATTTTAATTTCTTTTCTAAATTAATAACTGATTTTTTAAAAGCCTTTAGAGTTGCATTTAAAATATTAATTTTATCAATTTCTTTTTCAGTGATTTTAATAATATTAAAATTAATTCCTTTAATTTTTTTAATTTCTTTTACAACTAAATCTCTTTTTTTATGATTTAATTTTTTAGAATCATTCACGAGTTCTAATAATTCTTTTGGCAATTTACAATCTTTGGAAATACAAACACAGCAAGCAACTACTGGTCCCGCTAATGGCCCACGTCCAACTTCATCTATGCCAAATACTATTTTAACCCCCTTTTTCCAATAATTTTTTTCAATCTTCAAATCCATATATATCTTTTAATATACCCAAAGTATAATATATTTTTCATTTTAAATCAATAAAAAACCCTCGAGCTTTATTCGAGGGTTTTTTTGTTATAATCCACAAGTATCAGTAAAAGCTTCACAAGTATTTGCCTTAATCATACATTCTATCTTAGAAACTGCTCATGTTGCACATTCTCCTTTGCAAGAATCAAACCCTTGTTCGAATAATTCAGCCGAAGCATTAGGCACTAAGCTTAAACATCGAGTTACATAATTATTACAAGCCTGATCGCATTTAGTTGCGTTTGGATTGTTTTTATTAACCATTTCTTCTGCCAATACTTGAGCCTGGCCTTCAATCTGAGCTTTTAAAAATTCACAATCATTCATTGTTAAAAACATTTGTTTAATTTCATCACTTCATGTCCCGCAAACAGTTGGACAATCTTCAGATGCAATTAAATCTTCATTACAAACATCTTTTAAATGTGAACAAATTTTGTCGCAAGAAACACTGGATAATTGGTTTTCAACTAATTGCCCAACACTCTTACCTTTTGGTAATAACGCAATAGTAGCTATTGCTCCTAATGCAATTAAACCATAAATTAAAAAACTTTTTTTCATGTCTTTTTTTTAATTTTATTAATATTAATATATTAAATGATTTTTTCAAAAAAATCAAATGCCCTTAACTGTTTATAATACAATGAAATATCGTCCATTAATTAAATCTTTGAACACAAGATATTTATTCTATATAGTTCAATCCGAAAATTGATCCTTTTGATATATTCTATATCTTAGTATTTTTATCAAAAGACATTGTCCATTTAACAAAAGAAATAAATTTAATTGTTTTATCTCCTATTCTTTCAGTTTTATCAGTATCTTTAGTAATAATTAATAAATTATCGCATTTTAATTCATCACTAGCTTGAATCAAGGCTTTTATCTCCCTCTCTTCTGTTTTTTTGCTAGAAATATCATAACATACTTGTAATAACCAGCCAACTTTATGAATATCTTTTATCACGAAATCCACCTCATAATTATTTTTAGTCTTATAATAAAACAAATAAGAATTAGGCGTAAAGCCTTTTTTTATTAATTCGGTGAATACCAAGTTTTCAAAAAATAAACCATTGCTAGAAGAATTAAACACATTGTTATATGATAAAATACCATTATCAACAACGTATGTTTTTTTACCCGAAGTCAAATGATTAAAAGTTTTAAAGCTAAACCCTGATAAGAAAAAGAATAAATAACTGCTCGAAACATAATTTAAATATTTTTTAACAGTCCTAGCGTCTTTTACCGAAGTTAAAGATAATATTTTAGAATAATTTAAAATATTGCCCGTATTAGAAATTAAATAACTTATTATATTTTCTATTTTTTGTGGATCTTTTATTCTGTATCTTCTTACGATATCTTTATACAATATTGAAGACATTAGACTGCTTATATACAAATCTAGATTAGTTTTATTCACAATAACTTCTGGAAAACCACCATATTTAATAAAATAATCAAAATTGGCATTATCATCTGTTTTTAAATATTCAGAATAACTAAAAGGTAATATTTCCGCAGTAATATATCTACCCGTTAAAGAACTGGCAAATTCAGTACTTAATAAATTAGAGTTAGATCCTGTAATATAAACATTATAACCCTCCCGTTCCAATTTATTCAAATACAAGTCTCAATTAGGTAAATTTTGTATCTCATCAAACAAAATAGTATTGATTTTCCCATATACCTCTTCTAAAGCATCAGTAAAATCATTTTTATTATCAATATTTTTAACCAAATCATCGTCATCAAAATTAGCATACATAAAGTCAACTCCTTGCAATAATTGCAATAAGAAAGTTGATTTACCAGCTCTACGAGGTCCAGTAACAATTTTAATTAAACTATGCCTCAACAAATCATCCTTTAAAGACAGTTGATTGCGAGGTATAAACTTTGAAATATCAAATTCTTCTTTTTTTTGTTTTTGCCTTCTAACGGCATTTAACAATTTTTCATTCATTTTATTGGTTTTATTGTAATAAAAACATTGTATTACATGATTTTTATATAAAATATGGGAATACAATGCATATATTACATGATTTATCGAAAAAAGTCAATACTATGTGGTTTTAAAAGAATTTATTAGCAATAACATATGTAATAATACTAACCAAAAAACCAACAGTTGCTCCTCAGGCCATATCAACAATTGTCATTGTTAATGTTCAATTCTTTAATGTTGCTAAATTTGTTAAATCATATACCCCGTAAGCAACCAAACCTAATAATGAACCTAACAAAGCAACTTCTCAAATTGTTTTTTTACCAATTCCTGGCATTAAAACAAGAATTACAAGTCCTAAAATAAACAAAGCATAAACCAAAAAAGCAGATATTCAATTAATATTTGGTTTCATTAAAGTTCCTATCTGTTTTTGATAAAACCCTTTAGCTATAAATCCTAATCAAATAGCATCTATTGCCAAAAACACAGCTAAGGCTGTAAAATATATTTTTGTAAACATATTATTTTTTTAATTTTTTTATTACAATTATTATTGCTAAAACCGATAAGACTGAAAAGAAGATATAGTTTTCTTTTTTATCATTTATATTATTTATTTCTTCATTTCGCAATTCGATTAATCAATCTTGCTCGCATGAAGGACAATCTTCCGAAAAAATTACATTTTCCCCCCAATAAACATTATTCACATCACCAGAAAAGATTGTTTCTTTACCTCCAGAATTAATAAAAACTTGCCAGCTAGCAGAAAACTTCTTTTGCTGATTTGAACTTGCTACCACGTCCATATCTCAATAATTATCACCTACCACTTTAATTGGATTATATTGTATATCATAACCTTTAATTTCTTTTGATTTTGACAAAGATAAAAGATATTTTTGACCAACACCAATAGGTTCTAGATCATTTAATCCAAATTCACCAGATTTAATTCAATATTTTTCTAAATTATTTACCCTGATTTTCATATTTTTGAACACAAAAATCTTTCTTGTTTGAGGAAAAACAAAAATAGTTTTTATTAACCAAGAATCATTTTCTAATTTTGAATGTACTTCTCCTAATATTAATATCTCTTGTCAAAAGCCACCCATAACTTGATGCTCGGCCGAAGCTGCAAAAGTACTAAACGAAACCGAAAAGAAAACAATCAAAATTAATATTATTTTATATATTTTCATATTTTTTAATTATTTTATTTAAATTTTTTTCTTTTGAATCATTTCCAACATATATTTTTATATCTCCTAAATTCGCATAAGCCTTAAATTCTCTTCTGACTTTCTTCATAAGATTGTCTTTATCATCATATCAACCTCGATTCCATTCTCTTTCAAAATTATAAAACTTTGTCTTATAAATCTTACCATCTTTTGCAGTATGTTCCAAAATGGAACTAACTGAAATTTCTTTCAACTCCCCACTCTCAAAGATATTTTTTAAAAATATCTCAACTTTTACGTTACCATTTGGTGTAGTATATAGCAAAAAATCAGTAAAATTATTTAGTACTTCCAAAGCCCCCTCTTGATTGTTTTTTATTAAATTTTTGTAATTTAAGTTTTGGTGTACTGATTTTAACTAATAATGCTTGCGCAATTCTTTCTCCTTTTTCAATTTTAACTAATTTATTACTAAAATTATAGAATTCAACTTTTATTTCATCTTCATTGCCATGATAATCTTGATCAATAATGCCAATACCATTAGCACAAAAAAGATTTTTCTTAATTGGTGTTGAAGATCTTGAGGCAATCATTAAGAAATGATCTTTTGGTATTTTGACAATTAAATTAGTTGGTACTAATACAATTTCATGAGGTTTAATTACTGTATCTATTCTAGAATACAAATCAAAGGCAACTGATCCTTTTGTTTGATAAGTTGGATTTGGTAATTTGCTATCAATTTTTTTATAACTTAAAAAATCTGGCATAGTTATTTCTTAATTTTATATGTATATCATATATATTTTTTCAAAAAAACGCAACTTGACATTATTGCATATTGTGGTAGAATAATAATGTTCTTCCGGGTTGATATCGGTATCACAATATCCATTCTGCATTAGGAGAAGTCTATTAGTCTTGTTAGGCTATTTGAGGAGACTCTCTCCTTCCAAGCTAAAAATAGAGGGACTGGGGAAGCTAGCCGGACCCCCGACAGTCCGCCGATTATGCTCTTTTAATTGGTGTGAGTAGGAGTAGCGATAAAAATCCTCATTTTTTGTCGCAAAACCGCACCAACCCGCTTTCATTGTTGAAAGCATGCCCATGCTCGCCTAGAGTGCCAAGAAGCTCTGCTAGGCGAGCTTTTTCTTTTTATATAAACTTGTTTGTTGTTAACAGTTAAAACAATATATGCTACAATAACCATACTTAATTTTGAACATTAAAAATAAAATATTTTAGCTGTTTTTAAAAAAACAGTAGAAAGGTTAAAAGTATGATTGAAACTTATTTTGTTTACACTGAAAGTTTAATTATGAACACACTGATGGCAAAATCCAAGATTAGACAGGAAAGAATAGCCAAAGTTTCCACCAATTTCTCAGAAATCACAAAAATATGCGAATACATCTCCAAAAAGATAAGCAGTCGAATTATATTCCATAACTCATCAAAAAAATTTCGGCAACAATACAACAATATCATTATCGATTCACCCAAAATGAACAAAAAGAAATCTCGCTTTCACCATCATACTACACCAAGAACAGAAAAAAGCTAGAAAAAAATTATACCATCACACCAGAACTCACCAAGCTTTTCAGAGATTTTTTCAGAGAAAAAATGCGCAAAGAGCAACAAGATTTTTTAAAGTTGCGCGGAATTCCCGCAGAGGAATATGACAGAAACTACGGAAACAAACAATCCAGCTAAAGCACTGACATTCGCAAATCACCCACCCCACACAACTAGGTTGTGTGGGGCATTTATTTTAACAATTTTTATATTTCACCATTTATTTCCTTTTCCAATCTTTCAAAAAATTGTTCAATAAAAATCTTTCTCTCCTTAGCTATTGCTTTTGCCTTATCAGTATATAAATAATCTAAAATATATTTATCCTTTGTTTCTCAATTAATCTGTGGGCTATGTTTTGTTTTGTCTTGTATTCTTCCATCAAGCTTGCCTCCTTGATTTTCTTTTGCATATTCATTTATATCTACTTTTCTATATATATGGGCATTGTTTCTGCCAACCCAAGTGAACGCCCTCGCCAAACCAATCGCTCCAACGGTTTCTAGTTTGTCGGCATCAAAAACAATTTTTGCTTCCATTGTTTTTGGTTTATTTTCTGTTCTAAATCTATGGGTCAAAATACAATCTTGAATATGTTTTATTTTTTCTTCAGAAAATCCCAAATCTCTAAGAATTGGTTCTGCCATTTTCATGCCTTCCTCAGCATGATCTGTTTGTCCAGTTGGATCGTCCAGTTCCCTTTTACCGCCAATGTCATGCAACAATGACGCTACCTTGATTACTTCCATATCAACATCTTCATTTTCTGCTATTTTAATAGCAAGGTTATAAACCCTCATCACATGATCAAAATCATGAGCCGAGCAAAAGCCCAACTCTTTTTTTACAATTTCTTTTATTTTTTCAATTTTATCTTCCATGA
>CAZCTX010000003.1:0-31437 GCA_964502205.1 uncultured Candidatus Saccharibacteria bacterium | reverse complement strand
GATTAAAAAGTGTTAAGGTGCAAAACAAAAAACCAAGTTTTCACTGGTTTTTTATGTAAATACAATATAACACAAATGTATTGATTTGTCAATACCTTACATTTTCTTTAACTCCTCTATCCCCTTCATATATACACTTATCATCCCCTCTGTTTCTTCCTTAGTCAATAGGTAGTTATTATCATTTAAAATCTCTGAAATCTTCTGGTGGGTATATTTTATCTCTTCTAAATTAGATAAATATTCAACCGGCATCTTACATAGTCTTTCCGACATATCTCCCCCCTTAAACCCAATCTCAATCATAACATTATTGAAATAGCTATCGATTTCAGCTAAAGCCAACTTCCAATACAAAATATTTTCAAAAGAAATATATTCATTAATTTTTTTAGACATTGCATTGATTTTTGTATCATACAATAATGATTCTTTTTCAATACCGCTTAATCCAACCTTAACCTCTTTCTTAGCTTTCATTTTTTTCAATTTCAATTTTAAAAACAAAATTAAAAAAACAAAAACAAAAATTAAAACAATCCCTAAAACTCTTACCCCAAACAAGAAATTTAAAAATGTATCCCTTAAAAATATCGGGGCAACAATAGTAGCCGCTACTTTCAAATCCGCAAAAGTTAATACATTTTCAAATCCACCCATATTTTTTAATTATATTTTATTAATTCTTCAAAAACCTTACTTAATTTTAATAATTTGCTATCGCATTTTTCTTGCATTACAAATTGAATTCCAATTGGCAACCCTGAAGATTTAGCCAAAGGCAAACTAATCGCCGGTATCCCTGCCAAATTCATTGGTACAGTAAAAATATCCGATAAATACATTGATACCGGATCCTTGCTTTTTTCACCAAACCCAAAAGCCTTATCCGGACATGTTGGTGTGATTATAACATCAACATCAACAAAAGCTTTATCAAAATCTTCTTTTATCAATCTTCTAACTTTTTGAGCTTTGGTATAATACGCATCATAAAAACCTTTAGACAAAACATAGGTACCCAATAAAATTCTTCTCTTGACTTCCATTCCAAAACCATCCCCTCTTGATTTAAAATACAAGTCTCTTAAATTATCAACTCCCAATTCTTCAACCTTACCTCCATAACGAACATTATCATATCTTGCTAAATTAGAACTTACTTCTGCTGGCATGATAATATAGTAACAAGCAATGGCATACTTAGTATGAGGCAAGCTTATCTCTTTTACATTAACTCCTAAATCTTTTAATTTATCAATAAAATTACTAACATTTTCTTTAACATCTTTATCCAACCCATCAACAAAATATTCCTTTGGCACTCCAACAGTAATTTTCTTCAAGTCTTCCAATCCATACTCTCTACTTTCTAAATTAATATCAATACTTGTTGAGTCCAAATCATCTTTACCACAAATAGTATTAAACACTCTTTCACATTCAGAAACATTTCTTGCAATCGGACCAATAACATCTAAAGAAGAACTCATCGCCATTAGCCCGAATCGAGAAACAGCTCCATATGTCGGTTTAAACCCAACGACCCCGCAGAAGCTAGCTGGCTGTCTTATAGACCCGGCTGTATCCGATCCTAAAGCAACATCAACCATACCGCTAGCAACACTAGCAACTGATCCCCCCGATGATCCTCCCGGAACCTTACTTACATCATGAGGATTCTTAACATTACCAAAAAAAGAAGTTTCATTCGAAGACCCCATTGCAAATTCATCCATATTAGTCTTGCCAATAATTAATCCTCCATTTTCTTTTATTTTTTTAACAACTGTTGCATCGTAAACCGCTTCATAATCTTTTAGCATTTTAGATCCAGCTGTTGCCTTCATACCTTTAACTAAAATATTATCTTTGATACCAAAAATTAAACCTTCTAAGGCCCTCTCTTTATTATTCAAAATATTTTCTTCAATATCACCCAATTTATTTAATACATCTCTATCAATAGAAACAAAGGCATTAATTTCTTTATTCTTCTCTTCAATTTTATCTAAAGCCCCCTTAACATATTCTGCATAATGTATTTCTCCTTTTCGAATTTTATCTTGTATATCGCTCATATAAAAACTTTAATTATTAAAAACTTTAGGCACTTCGAACATATCTCCATCTTTCTTTGGCGCAACCTTCAAAACATCTTCACGACTAAACTCAACATTTTTAAAATCATCCTTTCGATATTCATTAACATTAAAAGTCCCACCAGTCATTGGTTCAACATTTTCGGTATTTACTTCTGACAATTGATCAACATATTTTAATATATTAACCAAATCATTTTGCAAATTATTTTTTTGTTCATCAGAAATTTCTAATCTAGAAAGTTCCAATAAATGATTAATTTCTTTCGTGTCCATAATATCAAAAAATTTATTAGGTTTTAAACATCCAAATTCTTAACTTTTTTAGCATAAACTTGAATAAATTTCTTTCTTGGCATTCTTTCTTCTCCCATCAAAATATCAAATAATCTATCGGCTTCTTTAGCATCGTCAATTGTAATTTGCTTAAGTATTCTTGCCTTTGGATCCATAGTTGTTTCCCATAATTGTTCCGGATTCATTTCGCCCAAACCTTTATATCTCTGAACAATAACTCCCTTGTGTTTTTGCTCTCCCTCTTCACCTTCTTCTTCCATAACTTCCTCTTCTTTCTTTTCTTTTAAATCTTTTTTATCTTCTTTGGCTTTCAAAATTTCTTCTATTTTTCTATCTTTCTCTTCGTCAGAATAAGCATATCTAAAAGCCTTTCCTTTTTGAACTCGATACAATGGAGGCTGAGCAGCATATAAATAGCCTTTTTCAATAACAGGTAAAAAGTACCTATAAAACAAAGTTAACAACAAAGTTCTAATATGCGCTCCGTCAACGTCAGCATCAGACATCAATACAATCTTATGATATCTTAATTTATCTAAATTAAAATCTTCTGATATTGAAGTACCTAAAGCTAAAATAATTGCCTTGATTTCTTCAGATGTCATCATACGGTCTAATCTTGCTTTTTCAACATTTAATATTTTACCTTTCAAAGGTAATATTGCCTGAGTATGACGATCTCTTCCTTGTTTTGCCGATCCACCAGCACTATCGCCCTCGACGATGAATAATTCTGAATTTTCAGCTTTTCGAGAAATACAGTCTGCTAATTTACCTGGCAAAGTGGTATGTTCCATAACGCTCTTGCGTAATACATTTTCGCGAGCCAATTTAGCCGCTGACCTTGCTTTTGCCGATACCAAACACTTCTCTAAAATTCTTTTAACATCTTCAGGATTTTTTTCAAGAAAATCACGAAATGCTTTAGACATAACCTGATCAACAGCGACCCTTGCCTCTGGATTTCCTAATTTGGCCTTTGTCTGCCCTTCAAATTGTGGCTCACGTATTTTAACAGAAATAATAACCATCAAACCTTCACGTACATCCTCTCCAGTTAAAGATAAATTTTCCTTGGCATAAGTCTTTTTCAAATAATCATTTAAAACTCTGGTCAAAGCTGAGCGAAAACCAGTTAAATGCATACCTCCTTCTGGCGTATGAATATTATTAGCAAATGCCATTTCCGATGTTTCTATTTCATCAACATATGATAAAGCAATTTCTACTTCAATTTCATTTTGTGTATCACTTGCATAAAATATATTTTTTTGAATTGACTTTGTTTCATGGTCTTTTATCAAATAATTCAAAAACGCAACAATACCATTTTCAAAATAGAATGTATAATCTTTTAAATCATCCTTCTTTCTTCTATCACTCAAATCAATTTTAATTTTTTTAACCAAATAAGCTTGCTCTCTAATATGGTCTAATATTGTTTTTCAATTAAAATCAATTTCCTGCATAATCGTAGGATCTGGTTCAAAAGTTATTCTTGTTCCATGTTCAATTTTATCTTTACTCTTAACTTTCAAAACATCCGAAGTTGGTTTTCCCTTACTATATTCCTGAGAATACAAAAAGCCCTCCCTGTAAACCTCTGCCTTTAAATAGCTTGATAAAGCATTAACAACTGAGACACCAACACCATGCAAACCTCCAGATATTTTATATGAATCTCCTCCGAATTTACCTCCAGCATGCAAAGTTGTTAAAACAGTTTCTAATGCTGATTTTTTAGATTGACTATGATAATCAACTGGAATACCACGACCATTATCTAAAATACTAACCCTATTGTTCTCTAATAATTCGATTTTAATATTATCACAAAAACCACCCAATGCTTCGTCAATTGAGTTGTCAAACACCTCTCAAACTAAATGATGCAAACCAGAAACTCCAGTTGAACCAATATACATGCCCGGTCTTTTTCTAACCGGATCCAGCCCCTCCAAAACATAAATATCTTTAGCTGAGTATCCATTGCTTTTTTCAACTAATTCATTTTTATCAATTTTCTCAACTTTTTTATTTTTCTCTTCTTTTTTGATTGCAACTGGCTTCTCTTCTTTTTTTGCCACCGATTGTTTATTAATTTTAATTTGCATAATATTAAATTTAGCGAATAATATATCCTTGTTTTATTAAATGTTGTTTTATTGAATTTAAATAATTTTCAATTTCATCAAACTCTAATGTTCTTTCGTCATTTCTAAAAATTAAATGAAATGACAAGCTCTTCTTAAACCCTTCCTCCATTTCATAAACATCAAATAAATCAATATCCTTTAAATCATTAATATTCAAATTCAACATACTAACCATTACATCTTGCACCAATTCCTTTTTATCAACCAAAACCGAAATATCTTTTATGCTAGATGGGTATTTAGGTATTGGTCGAAAATCAAAAGCAAAATCAACCAATTTATATAATTTTTCTAAATCAAAATTCGCAATAACAACTAAAGGATTTTTCTGATCATTTTTAATTTTGTAATCATTCTTTGTTTTATCATTTAATATTCCCAAGTATCCGATAGCATCACCCCCTTGATTACATAGAAATATAATTGACTTAAATACCTTATCAAAGCTATTACTTTTTCCAACTTCATTAGCAAAATAATATTGCGATTTACTTACTGCTAATCTTTCTAGCATTGTTTCAATTACCCCCTTGCCTTCTAATAATAAATCCAATTCTTTTCTTTTTTTATTAGCATCATATAAGGCAAAACTAAAGCAAGTCTTCTCTTCAATAACATCGTTATTATTCAAATAAGTATTATCAATTTGAAAAATCCTTTCGCGGTCAAAGTATGATAAATTAGTTGCCACATTTTTAATCAACGAAACAAAAGAAGCTGGACTCATGTATTTGTAATTCAAACTCATATAGTTCTTCGGGCCAAACACTTTATCCTGCATATCTTCTGGCAACAACTTCAAATCATTATCATTAATAAAACTGTAATTGTATACTTCGTTCAAACCCATGGTAACAGCCAAATCTTTGACCATATCTTTAAAATCATAAAAACCATTAGGCTTAACCGCAAATAAATCAACTCTTGGTGGTACTGATTCTAAATTATCCAAACCATAAATTCTAGCAACATCATCAACAATATCTTCAAAGATCAAAACATTTAAACGATACAACGGAACAGAAACATTCCATAACTTACTAGATATCTTTTTTACCTTATACCCCAATTTCAACAAAATATTTTCAATTTCTTTGCTATCAATCTTCTGTCCAATTAATTTTTCAACTCTTTCTAAATTAAAAGGTACTGTATTCATTTTTTCTGAAACATCACTGGTTAGCAACTCATTGCTAGCAACTTTTGCATCCGCATATTTTTCCAATAATTCAACTGCTCTTGCTAGTGCTTTTCGAGTAACATCTGAAGAAATAGTATGGCTAAATCTAATAGAAGCATCGGTTATCAAATTTAAATTCTTAGATGTTTTATAAATAACAGTATTTTTAAAATTCGCGCTCTCAAGCACAATTGTTTTTGTTTTTTCATCAATCTCTGCGTCCATTCCGCCTTTAATACCCGCTATTGCCATTGGCTTTTCTCCATCAGCAATAACCATTATATTTTCATCTAATATATATTTGTCTCCAGTTAAAACTGTTATTTTCTCTCCTTTTTTAGCATTTCTAACAACAATCTTTTTGCCAGCTATTTTTTCATAATCAAAAGCATGCATTGGTTGACCCAATTCCAACATAACATAATTAGTAATATCAACTACATTATTAATTGATCTCATACCACAATTCTGTAAAGCATCTTTTATAAATTCTGGCGATTCTTTTACATTTACATTATCCAAAACAATTCCGAAATAGCATTCGCAAGATTTCTTCGCATCATTTTTAACACTCATTATTTTGGGTGTCTTTACTTTCTTTAATTTATAAGCACCATCTTCTTTGGCATCTAAACCAAACATAGCACAAATTTCTAATGCCATATGCTTATGTCCCGATAAAGCTCCTACTCTATTTGGTGTTAATTCAACATCAAAGATATAGTCATTTTTTACTTTACTAAAACTAATATCGCCTAAACAACGATGAAAAGCATCATTTATTTGACTCGCACTCGGTAATTTTTGTTTTATATAGCTTTGCAATAAATTATATGAATAGAGCATACAACTAATTTAATAAATTATTAGAATTGTTTAGTAAATCTTAAATCTCCTGAATTAAACAATCTTACGTCTGGAATTTGATATTTAAGCATCGCAAATCTTTCAACTCCCAATCCAAAAGCAAATCCTTGATAGTTATACTTATCTCACTTAGCAAATTTATATAAATTGGGATGGACCATACCAGCTCCCATCATCTCGATAAAACCAGTTCCAGAACACAAAGAACACTTACCATCTTTACTTTTACCATGGCACTTAAAACACTCCACATCAACTTCAAGCCCAGGAGAAACAAAAGGAAAATAGCTTGGTCTTAATCTTACTTTCAAATTTTGATTTCCAACAATCTCACGAATCATATCAGTAATAATAGATTTGAAATTACATAAGCTAATATCGTCACCAACCATCAATCCTTCTAATTGATGTAATTGAAATTCATGCCTTGCATCCGTTGCTTCATATCTAAAAACTTTCCCAGGTACAACAATTCTAAATGGTGGATTATTCTTTTCCATATATCTCATCTGTACCGGACTAGTATGAGTTCTTAATAACAAATTCTCTGATTTAATTTTTTCTTTTGAGCCGTTAACTGGCAAAACATATTTATTATCAAATCAAAAAGTGTCTCACATATCGCGAGCCGGATGGTCTTTTTCAATATTTAAACTGTCAAAGTTATAATATTCACTTTCTATTTCATTTGCTTCTGCAACTTCAAAGCCAAAAGATTTAAAAACCTTAAGCATATGCCTTAAAACCAAAGTCGTAGGATGAAGAGAGCCAACATCTTTTTTAATTCCCGGCAAAGTGTAATCAAAAAAAGAATCATCGTTTTTATAATCAAAATCATTTTTCTTTGAAACAAACAAAGCTTCTAACTCTTTTTTAAATTCATTTAGCTTTGGACCGAAAATTCTTTTTTCTTCAACGCTTAATTTCTTTAAATTTTCAAACAAATCGTTCAACTCCCCCTTTCTAGCCAAATATTTTACCCTAAAATCTTCCAATGTTTTTGGGTTATTTATTTGATTTAATTCATTTTCAAGTCTCATCTTTAAGGAATCGATTTCTTTTAAATCCATGATATTTGATTAATTATATATAGATATTTTAACAAAATTTTCGATAATAAGCAAGCCCTATCTGCTCTATTGGAACACAATATTGCCCAATATATCCGTCCTTGATATCTTAATTTTAAATTTTTCTAACAAATCCAAAGTTTCCAAACTAGGATGCCCATAACTATTATCTCCAACCGAAATAACAACCTCTTTAGGATTAATAACCGAAAGCACCCTATCATTTATTGTGTTTTTACCACCATGATGAGGTGTCTTCAAAACATCAACGCTAAAATCACCCACATCATCTAAAATCCCATCGAAAATCTTGCTGGTAATATCACCCGTAAACAACCATTTCTTTTCCAAAGCATTTATTAACATAACTTGTGATTTCTCGTTAGTTTTATTAGTAAATATTTCTTCAAACTTTGGATATAGTATTTCTCCATCAAAACTATCTGCCTTAATCATCAACCCCTTGACCCCCAAAACAACTTTTACATTTTTATTAGCGATACTACTCAACATTTTTTGATAACTCTTCCCGTCGTTCCAAAAATCATTTAAAACAACAACTCTTACTTTATAATTTTCTAATATATAGTTAAGCCCTTCGAAATGATCACTATCCGGATGGGTTACAAAAGCAACATCAATTGTACGCTCAAAAAAAGGAAGCATTAGCGATAAAGGCCCTAAAACATAATTTCTCCTACCCGCATCTATCAAAAAGTTCCCTGACCTATTAATAATTAAAGCGCTATCCCCTTGAAACACATTTAAAAAATTAACACTTGGTTTTAAAAAATAAAATTCAAAAATCATATGTCAAACATAAATATTGGCTAAAAACAAAACAACGATAAATATTTTATTTATTTTTCCATTTAACATTATAAATTCAAAGTTAATTTTTTGTTTTTAATATAAAAATCAATAACTAATATTATTAATATAGCATAAAAAGAAATAATAAAATATACTGATTCAAACAAAACACCTCCCACCCTTAAGTTAATTGTATTAAACATATTCAAAACAAACAAAAACACATTAATCAATAGATAAACAAAATAACCCAGAATCTTAGCAAAAAATATAGAGCCGAAACTAACAACCAAAGAAGCAAAAGCCAAGCTTAATATGGCTCCTGAAAAAGGAATTAAAATAATATTAAACAAAACACTCAAAACATTAAAATTCGAGAAAAAATAAACTAAATAAGGAAACAATAAAATCGTAACCGCCAGGGTAGAATTAAACACGCTTAAAATAAAATTAAACTTCGTATTATCACTTTTAATAAAAAAATTAATAATTGGCAGAATATAAATTAGAGCAACAATTGACAAAAAACTCAAATGAAACCCTAAATCAAAAACAACAATATTCGGATTAATGACAAAGAAAATTAATAGAACCAATAACAAAACATTAGTATAATTAATAATTTTACCATAAATTCTCCCTATCATTATTACAACTCAAAACAAAGTCGCTCTTAAAATCGAACTAGGGGCCCCCGTTAAAAACAAGAAGACACAAAGAAACAAAAACAACAAAGCAATCCCTAACCAATAATTACCAATCAAAAATATCACCATATAACTTACTAAATTAAATAATATCGACAAATGAGTCCCAGAAATTACTAATATATGGCTTATTCCTAAACTCTTAAATAAATTATTTAACTCAGTATCATTGACCTTTGTTTTTCCTAAAATTCACATTGACACTAAATTATGATTTTTTACCCCCACTATTTCCTTAATATTGATATCAACAGCGTCTCTTAACCAAGAAATAAATTTCAAAAACAAATTAAATTCAATCTTACCGACCTTTTCTACCTCAACAAAATTAATCTGATAATGAACTTTGCCAAAAAACATAGCGTCAAAATAATTGGCCTTACTTTTATTTTCTTTCAAACTAGTATTAACCCTAATAACATCTCCAATCTTAAATTCATCTACTGCTTCAGTCCTTACTAAAACTAATTTATTTTTTAAATCATTTGAAACAATCTTACCTAATGACGCATTAAAACCATCATTGATTACCGTATCCCTTAAGATCAAAATATCATAACTCCTAGGGATTAAATCATAATTTCTTTTAACAATATAATTTTGTTTATTATAAAAAACAGTTGCTATAAAAATAGCAACAATCATAACAACTAAATAATATGCAAAAGGATTTAGCATTTTTTTAACAAACCTTCAATAATAGCAAAACAAAAAAACAATTCAAGCTATAATAAAAATTTTAACTAAACTATCTCGAATATTCAGAAGAAAATAAAAACCAACCAAACAGCAAACAAAAAATCTAAAGATATACATTAATGTTTGGTTCTTCATAATATTATCTTACTTTACATTCCCCAACAAAAGCCCGCACCTCTTTAGCAATATCATCTAGCTCATCTTCACTTAACCAATTTACTTCTTTACATGAATTATCCAAAACATCCATATCTTGAAATTTTTGTAAATAATATTTTTTAGCCCCGTGAATATGACGAGCAATGTTTAAAATATTTTCCTTACTAATCCCTGGAGCAATCGTTGTCCTAAATTCATAATCGATATCAGAATTCATAATCATTTTTATACTTTCTAATAATAAACTCATATCAACACCAACTTTAACAATCTTTTCGTAATTTCATCCCAATAAATCATTTTTAATATCCATCGCAATATAATCAACAAGATTTTTATCTAATAACTTTCTAATAACTTCTGGATTTGTACCATTAGTATCTAATTTAACTAAAAATCCCATTTCTTTAATTTTCAAAATAAAACTTTCCAGATCTTTGTGTAAAGTCGGCTCCCCTCCAGTAATAACAACGGCATCCAGTTTGCCAACCCTTGATTTCAAAAAAGAAAAAAACTCTTCCTCTGTAATAACGTCGCTATCCGAAAATAGCTTAGGATCTACCAGTCTGGTATTATAGCAAAAACTACATCTAAAATTGCAGCCGATTGTAAAAACAATCGCTGCAACTTTAGAAGGATAATCTATCAATGTCATTTTTTGTAAACCACCTAATAGCATAATTCTTTTTTATTTCTTTTTGCTAATACTCTTATTCTTGGGCGCAGCATTAATCCCTTTGGCATAATTAAATGTAACTCTATCAAAAAACTCTTGTTTCTTGCCATCATGCCAATTTAAAACTGGACGAATATATCCAACAACTCTCGAATATACTTCGCACTTCTGTTCAACAACACACTTAGGACATACATGATGCTCACCTGCAATATATCCATGAACCGGACAGACACTAAATGTCGGAGTAATTGTTAAATATGGCAATTTATACCCAGTAAACACTTTTTTCAACAATGATTTAATTGACCCATAATCCATAATTTCTTCTCCGATAAAACCATGAAGCACCGTACCACCAGTATATTTAGTTTGAAAATCATCCTGCACATCCAAAACTTCGAATAAATCATCTGAATAATTAACCGGCATTTGAGTTGAATTTGTATAATACGGGGTTTTTTCATTTCCAGAGGTAAGAATGTCAGGAAAATCTTTTTTATCAATTCTTGCTAAACGATAGCTTGTGCCTTCGGCTGGAGTTGCTTCTAAATTATATAACCCTCCATCCTTTTGATATTCAATCAATACACCTCTCATATAATCCAAAACTTCTTGTACAAATTTTTGACCAGCCTTTGTATCTATCCCTTCATCAATAAAGTTCAAAGCCATTTCATGTCCTCCAACTAAACCGATAGTAGAAAAATGGTTTGCTCAATACGATCCTCTCATAGTTTTAACATCTTGTAGATAATATCGACTATAAGGATACAGGCCTTTTTCCGTTAAGTTTTCAACTGTTTTTCTTTTAATTTCCAAAGAATCTTTTGCCAGATCCATATATTTCCTCAGATTTTTAAACAAATCTTTTTTAGTCTTAGAAACATATGCTATTCTAGGCAAATTCAAAGTTACAACACCCAAGCTACCTGTTTTAGGGTTAGAGCCAAACAGGCCACCTCCTCTTTTATAGAGCTCTCTGTTATCCAACCTTAAGCGACAACAATTGTGTGTTATCTGCCCCATCGAGTGAACAAAATAATGATTTCTCTCAAGTTCGATATCATAAAAAACATTCTTGGGTTTGTCAATAACATTTATTGATTTAATCTTAACAACTGACATATCGCTCGTTAATATTTTTCAAGATTCATCTGTAAAGGCACCCTGTTTTTCTATTGATGTTTTGCAAACCAAACATGTATTATTATAAAATGGTTGTTTTTTGAATTTAACAACAGTATAATTAGGAACTCTATTATACAACGTGTCGTTGATAACTAAATTTTGTTCTGACCCTCTGCCACCAACATGTTGAATTCTAATTATCTGACTGTTTTCTTTTTCATTATATGTAACCGGAATGCCAATTAAAGTATAAAGCCAAACTAATTCTTTTGCTAGTTTCTGGTCATTAATATGAATTTCTTGCCCCAAGGAATAACCATCGCCAGCAAAAAATCCTTCTAAGAAAGATTCTATTATCTCTTTCTTGGCATTAAATAATATTTGCGGAACATTATGATATTTACAAAGACCGCTATTTTCTAATTCTTCGCAAATCGAGCGACTATTAAATATTCCATTTACCGTGTTCTCAAATCTTTTATCAAAAACAATTTTCAAATCTTTATCAAATTTATTCTTGATAATATTTGTAACTTTTTCAATTAAATCTTTTTGATTCTTATTAAAAGAAATTTGAATTCCTTTTGGTTTTCCATAAGAGGAAAATTGTTTTCTAGAATCACGAATATATACACCATCAGCAACAAAAATTCCCAAAAAGAAAGCAAAATCTTCATCCAATAAATACCGACCGAAATTAACATCTTTGTTATTTAATATATCGCTGGTTTTTCTCGTTGTAATTAGCAAATCATTTAGCGTCAAATCTTTCGCTTTTTTGTAATCAATGCCATTACGATCATACACCGCCATTAAGTGATCAGCCGATACGCTAGCTTTTTTTCCATCAGAATTTACAATTTCATAAACAACATCTTTTTCTTTTCTAAGAAAACTTGTAATTTTTGATCATTCTGTTTTGTAATTATTCGGATTAAAAGACAAAGCTTCGATATTAGAATCACAATCTGATCAACCTTCAGAATCAAATTCAACATTCAGGCTATCAATCAAATTACCTATCTTTTCTTTTCTAATTATTCCATCTTTTCTAATTAACAACTCTTCTTCCTTATCAATACACATCGATCTGGCATCTTCCGGCGACATCTCTGAATTAATAAAGTTAGAAAAATAAGGTAAACCATATTTAGCTGTCATCTGCCATATACCGTCAAAAGCCGGATTATCTCATTCAAAATCTTTAGTTATGTTATAGGTCGGTATTGGAAATGTAAACACTCTACCTGACGCATCTCCTTCAGTATAAACTTGACATAATATTTTATTAAAAGCATCCATTTCCATCTGGAATTCTCCATACTTTTCTTTCTGTAATTCTCCGCCAATAACAACTGGCATATCTTTTAAATGGCCTGGGCATTTTAAATCTAAAGTGACATTAGTAAAAGGTGTGTTGCCGGTTATAAACACCTTGCCTTTTCTTCTTGCAATAACAGTTTCATTATCAGTATGAACCGATCATATAACTCCGCTATACTTAACCTTTTCAATTTTATCAATATATGTTTCCTGGTGTTTAATTAATCTTAAAACAAACAAGTCTTTAGTTCCAATAGTTGGTTTTCTTTTTAACACCGTAAAACCATAACCTGCATTCACGCATAAAATTTGCAAAGCATCTAATAATTCAGTATCTGTAACTGTAATTTTACAACCTTCAAAGCCATCCCCCTTCAAATATGTATCAATAAACAATCTTGACTGTCTTTCGCTCATATTAAGCAATGCGTCTGGAATAAAATGAACGTTGTCCTTAGTTCCAAACCAGCTATGAATTGTTTTAGAACTTTTAGCATCTAATCTAAGCCTATTAACTTCATCCCCTAATGAAGCTGAAGTATATTCAGAATAATTTAATTTAAATTTCTTTAATAAAGATTTGATTTCCTCATAATTCTTCTGATTTTTTATCTTAGATTGGTATATAGAAACTCTATAACAACAGCGGTATTTGGTTGGTCTCTCGATCGTACCCTCGCTAATGATTCAAGCCATTAATTTAATCTGCTCATCGCTAATTTTAATATCTTTTGACATATTTTTAGCCGAAACAGGGATAACAATAGGAGATTTTATCTTCAAAACATCTTCTATCGGCTCTAATACATATTTATTAGAATTAAAAACCTTTCTAACAACCCTGTGTTTAGGCGAAATCAATTGATCCTGGATTCTATTCTTCAAATTATACATTTCTCCTGTATATTTTTTCCTAAAAATATATGTGATTTCTTTTTCTTCGATTGTTTGTTTATCCAAGTTAAAAGTCTTAATTTTATCACCTTCATTTACCTCTTCATAATTTTTTCATCCCTCGCAAGTCAAAATTTCAGTATCTTCCGATAAACATTGAAATCCTACCCTTGTCGGCACATTACAATTAAAAATAAATTCCTGTAACGCTTGTTTTATTTCATTTTCGTTCAAACGGTCATAGCGAATAAAAGGAGCAAGATAAGTATCGAAGTTAGAAAAAGCTTGAGCTCCTGCAACTTCTCCTTGCAATGTATAAAAATAATTTACAACTTGACCTAAAGCCGTTCTAAAATGTTTAGCTGGTTTCGATTGTATTTTACTTGGAACTCCACCAAACCCCTTTTTCAATAAATCATATAAATCTCAACCACAACAGTAAGCGCCGATTGTACCCAAGTCATGAATGTGAAAAAAATTATCTCTGCTTGCCTTTCTAATTTCTGGTGGATATATTTTATTCAATCAATATTTTTTAGAAACATAATTAGCAATATAATTATTCATGCTTTGCAAAGAATATGTTGTATTACTATTTTCTTTTACCTCTCAATCTAACTCTTTTAAATATTCATCAACAATATCAACTGATTCATCAGTAGCAAGTTTACTTTCCCTTACTCTTCTTCTTTGTTCACGATATAAAATATAATTTTTAGCTGTTTCGGTGCAATTCAATAACATCAAACTTTCTTCAACAATATCTTGAATACTTTCAACTCCCGGAATTTCATCTTTACCGAATCTTTTGTTTAAAATAAATAATGTTTTTTCCAAAACTTTATCAATAACATCTTCACCTCCTTCATTTGTGGTTGTAAAAGCTTTAAAAATAGCATTACGAATTTTTTGAACATCAAATTTATTTAATAAACCATCTCTGGTTTTAATATTTTTAATGTGTAATAGTAATTTTTTGTTTTCTTTCTTCTCACCTTTATCTTTTTTTGTTTCTATTTTTTTCGAAACAACTTTTTTAACTTTCTTTTGGCTATTTTTCGATATTTTTTTCATAATGCTTTCTTTAATTTTTAAAATTTAGACCTTTCCCACCTTAGATTAGTGAGTAATAATATTATATATAATCCACAAAAAAAGTCAACCCCTTAAAATGGTTGACTTTTACTTGTTTTTTAGAGTTTTTTATCAAAAAATGAAAAATATTTTTAAATCCAATTTCCCTATTTCATTTTCTTAAATTTTCTCAAAAAAGGAGGGATATCAGTATCATCTTCAATTTTTTCTTCTTCATTTTCTTCAAAATCTTTATCTTCTTCGTCTTTATTTATTTCAATTTTCTTTTTTTCAACAACTTCTTCCTCATCCTCATCTAATTTTTGATTTAGATTATAAAAATCATCACTATCTTTTTTATAAAATGAAATAAATTGATCATTTGTTATTAATTTTTCAGCTTCTGGGTCTTTTGAACTAAATCCGCCAGCAATAACTGTAATTTTTATTTCGCCATTCTTCAATTCGTTATCATACGATGCTCCAAAAATTATTTTAGCATCTTTTGCAGCGCTATCTGTAATAATTCTTGCCGCTTCAGTTATTTCAGATAAAGATAAATCATTTTGTCCGCTAATATTAAACAGAATACGTGAAGCTCCATTAATTGAAAGATCTAATAAAGGAGACTCAATCGCCATCTTTGCCGCCTTTGGCGCTCTATCTTTTCCAATTGCCTTACCAATACCAATAATTGATTCTCCCGAATTTTTCAAAATGGTTCTCAAATTAGCAAAATCCAAATTAATCAATCCTGGAAAATTAATCAAATCAGAAATTCCTTGTACACCTTGTTTTAATATTTCATCGATTTGCTTAAAAGCATCAAGTATCGGCGTATCTTTATCAATTACATTAAAAATTCTATCATTATTAATTGTAATCATTGAATCAACATTTTGATATAGTTTTTCTCATGATTCATTTGCGATCTCCATTCTCTTTGGTCCTTCAAAGAAAAAAGGTTTTGTCACAACAGCAACGACAATTGCCCCCGTCTCTTTAGCAATCTTAGAAATAACTGGGGCTGCTCCACTACCAGTACCTCCGCCCAAACCAGAAGCAATAAAAATTAAATCTGGCTTCCCCAACATCTCTGCAATCTCTTTAGAACTTTCTTCAGCCGATTGTCTTCCAATTTCCGGATCCATTCCAGCTCCAAGTCCGCGAGTAATATTTAAACCAATATTAACCTTTTCATCAGCCTTTGTAAAATGTAAACCCTGAGTATCAGTGTTTACTGCTACAAAATCAACCCCCTCGGCTTTCTTCTTATACATACGGGTTAAAATATTACCACCAGCTCCGCCAACACCAATTATTTTGATCTTGACTTTTGGTTTAGCACTTGTCACATTCGACGTACGTACTACTTCATTTTCATTTTCATTATTCGCTGTAGAATTTGCCATAATTAATCATTAAATAATTGTTTATTAAAGTTTTATTTCAAACATTTTTAAAATCTTACTTAGTAAATTACCTCCTTTATTATCGTTGCAAAACTCACCATCATTTTTATCTTCAAAAAAGAACTTAATATTTCCGAGAGCAACAGCAAAACCAGGATCATCGTTTATAAAACCACCAAATTCGGGTTGAGCAATTCTTGCTGGTAATTTTAAACAATCTCTTGCTAAATCAACAATATGCCTTGTCATTGAGCCTCCACCATATAGAACAACTCCTCCTGGCAAACTTGCATATTTATTAATCTGCTTTAATTCTTTATTAACCAAATCAAATATTTGTTCTAATCTTGCCGAAACAACTATAGCTAAATCCTTTTTTCTAAAACTTTTGTCTTCGTTTGAACAAAAGTCAGCCAAACTAACAGTTTCCTTGTTATCAACTTTATCAGGGTAGGCATCTCCAACCGCAATTTTAATTTTTTCTCCATCATCTTGAGGAATTGTAAGCCACAAACAAATATCATCGCTAATCTTACCGCATCCAATTGGTAAAACTTTCATCAAAATTAATTTCCCTTCTTCAAATACAGTAATTGTAGTTGTATTTGCTCCCAAATCAATACCAACCACACCCAAATCTTTTTCTTTTTTAGTCAATGTTGAAAAAGAACCGGACAATGGACCAGCAAAAATATTTGATGCTTTTATACCAACGCTATCCGAAATTTGGGCGATATGATTCATAACCATCAAATCAGTATCAATAATAGCGCTTTCAACTTCTAATCTAATTCCTGTCATGTTTAATGGCTCCACATCAAAATCATTTCCATCAATAATATATTTCTGAGGAATGGCATGTAATGTTGTTCTGCCTGGTGGCAAAAACAAAGCCTTTGAAGAATTTTGAGCTCGTAAAATAGTTTCTTTATCAACCGAATTATTTCTTCCGGAAATTAAAGCAATTCCGCGGCTATTATTCATATTGATACCTGCTCCACCAACACCAATAACCAATTGAGATATATTTGTTGCCGTAGCCTGTTCAATTTCTTCTAATAAATCGCTTACGTTATTTACAACTTCATTAACATTTTGAATCATACCTTTTCTAACACCACTAGATGGTCTTTTTATTGAAAACAATACCTGGGGCTTTTGTTCACATTTAAACAAAACCGCATATATATTATTTGTACCAATATCTAGTGACAAAAAGGCATTTTTCATAAATATTAATTTTATTTAATTATTTAATTCTTGCAAGATCAGATTTTCCAAATTATTCATTTTTTTAAAATCACGATCTTGTATATGGTCAAATCCTAGCAAATGAAGCAATCCATGAATTAATAATTTTTGATACCCCTCTTCGATTGCTTTATAATTTCTCTTTAACATTTTAGGAGTAATAATTATATCTCCTAAAATACTTTTCTTACCTTCTTTCTCTTCGAACGGAAAAGATAAAATATCTGGAATCTTGTTTTTATTTCTAAAATAGAAATTTATTTTTTTTGCTTCAACATTTTCAAGCAATATTAAAGAAAAAGAAACCTCTAAAATATTTTGATTTTTCAATTCCTTTTTCAATCATTTGCTCTCAAAAATTTCTTGAACAACTTTATTAATTGCTTTTCTCTCTTCTTTCGAAATTTCCACTTCATCAAAAACAAAACATTCAAATTTCATAATTTACTTTTTTAAAGAAATACCCATCTTTTTCTTATGTTCTATTTCTTTTTTAACTCTTATCTTATGCAAAGCTGACAATTTCTTACCCCTTTCGTTATTTTGTTTCTTAGGTGCTTGATGCTTATTAGCTTCTATTAATACACCACTTTTTTGAATAACTTGACTTACTCTATAAAGAAAAGCTGAAGTTGATTCCTTGTCTTTTTTAGTAATTTTGATAGCCATTTTAATTTCTTTTATATTTATTAATTAATTAATTTGATTTCGTCTTTTAACTAAATTTGGTATTAGTTTAGCAAAAGAAACACTTTCTTGCAAGCCCGATTGAAAATCACGAATAATCACCTCGCCTCGCATAACTTCCTCTTGCCCAATAACTAAAATACAGTTAACCTTCTCTTTTTCTGCGACAGATATTTGAGTTCTCAAACTATCTTTGCTTAAATTAGTTTTTACAAAGATATTTTCTTTTCTTAAGTCCTCAACTATCTCAAAGGCTTTTCTTTTTGCTGTATCGCCAATTTGAACCAAAAATACAACAAAATCTTTATTCTCCTTTTCAATTTTTAAATCTCTTATCGCCTTAAACAAATAATTCACATCAATGTTTGCACCAACACCATAACGACCATTCGTACTAATTGTTTTTAGTAAGTCGTCGTGCCTGAAACCGCTTGCAATATTGCGCTTCTTTTCACCCTCGATATAATTAACCTTAAACACAAACTTGTTTTCAAATGGATTAAATCCTCTTAGCTTGTTATTAATTTCATAAGGTATACGCAAAAAATCTAAATATTCAATTATCGTTAAGAAATGGTTTTTACAGTCATTGCACCAAAAATCTTCGAAACTATCAAGCCCAGATCTTAATGCCTTACATTTTTCCTCATGACATCCAAGAATATCTCATGGATTATCTTGCAATGCTTTCTTGCACTTACTGCACAATTTAGTTTTCTTCTCCTTAAAGAATTTTTTAATTTCCTTAACATACAAATCTCGGCAATGTTCGCACCCTATATTATTAATCTCAAAAGAAATATTATTAATTTTGAAATCTTCCAATAATTTTTGAATAGTCATTAGCATTTCAATTTCCACAATAGGGCTAGCATCTCCAATAGCCTCCAAACTTAATTGATGAAATTGGCTAAAAGCATTTTCGGCTTTATCCAAAAAAACTTGCCCAAAAGAATAAAGTTTAACTGGTTGATTTTGATTTTGCATCTTATTCTCAAAATAGCTTCGTATCATTCCCGAAAACAATTCCGGCCTTAACAAAATTGATTTCTCTCCCGACTTCTCAACCATAAAAAATTGCTTTTTGTTTTCGCTTTCACCTTTTAATATTCCCCCCAAAACCAATTCTACATATTCAACAACCGGAGTTTCAATTCTTGAGTATTGATAAAATTCTAAAATTTTTTCAATCTTACTTTCGAGCAGCTTCCACAACTTAAGATTATGCCCAAAAACATCTTTTGTTTTTGAAACCGTTTTTAAAACAATATTTTTATTTGTTTTAGTACTTCTTTTTGAATCAGTTTTGTGATTTAATTTTTCTTTAATATCAACAAATCTTATTCCCTTTTTAGCCATATAAAATTTTTAAAAATTACTTAATTGTATTGTGCTCCAAAAAAAGCTTTTGCTTTATTGACCGGTGCTAGCCTTAATCATACTCGGCCAACAATCTTATCCGCTCTCAAGCTACCCCATTCTCGCGAATCGTATGATGCCTCTCGGTTATCACCCATAACAAAATATTCTCCGACATTTAACTTAATCTGTATATTACCTGGCGTGTTATAATGATTCTCTAAATATTTTTCATTTAATTTTCAGCCATCAACATGCTCACCATTTGTTACTGTTACTTCTCCATTTGCTACTTTCACAGTTTCGCCTGGCATCCCAATAATTCTTTTAATGTAAAAACTTTTCGCGTCAAGTGGCGCCTTAAAAACAACAATATCGCCCCTTTTCGGTTCTGTAATTCTAAAACTTAATTTATCAATTATCAAATAATCTCCGTCTTCAAAATTAGGCTCCATGCTTTGTCCGCGAACAAAAAAAGGAGTAATTAAATACATTCTTATTGGAATAACAATTAGTAGTGCAATCGCTACTACTTCAACCAATTCTAATAAATAACTCTTTAAATTTTTCATATTTTGATATTTAATAAATGATATAAAAAACTAACAAAATTGTATCTTTCTATTCATTATTATACCAGAAAAACAGCCAAAATACAAGTCCTAAATTGAAATTAAAAAACCAGTCAAAACGCAAAAGTTTCAGCTGGTTTTAAATTAAAACATCTATTTATTTAATTCTTTTTCAATAATTTCCTTTATCTTGGCTGGATTACCAGCCCCCTTTGCTTTTGCCATAGCTTTACCAATCAAAAATTGTAAAACAGTTACTTTACCTGCCATATATTCTTGAACTGATTTAACATTTTCTTCTAAAACATCTAAAACAAATTTTCTCAATTCTTCATCATTCGAAACTTGCTCAAGCCCCTCTTCTTTCATAACAATTTCTGGATCATTATCTTCTTCAATTATTTTTTCCAAAATTATTTTTGCTCCACGAGAAGAAATTTTATCTTCAACAATCAAATTAATCAATTTAGCAAAATTAACCGGGCTAATTGATATTTTGTTAAAATCAATATTTTTCAAACTAATATATCCCAATATATCTGTCGCTAAATAATTATATATTAATTCATAAGATTTTAACATTAGATCTTCGTTCTTTAAAATTTTTTTAATTTCAAGAACAGTTTTTTCAAAATATTCAAACACATTAGGATTTAAAACAAAAAGAATAGCTTTAATTCCAGACAAAGAATAATCTTTCATTATTCTTTCCTTTTTAATATTTGGCATTTCGCCCAAATCATTTTTAATCTCTTCTAAATCAACTAATCCGCCCTCTCCATGGACTATCATTTCTGGCAAATCCGGATCAGAAAAATATCGATAATCATCTGCTCCTTCTTTAACTCGTTGAGATATTGTAATATTTTTTCCGTCATCTCAACCTCTAGTTTCCTGAACTACTTTGTCGCCATTTTCCAATAATTCAATTTGTCTATTAATTTCAAAATCAATTGCCTTCTCAGCCGCCCTAAATGAATTAATATTTTTTACTTCCGCCTTTGTACCTAACTCATCATTTTTACTCACTGACACATTAACTTCAACTCTCATTTGCCCCTTTTCCATATCAGCATCGGAAATATTTAAATCCCTCAATATTACTTGCAAGCTCTCAGCAAAAACTCTTGCTGTTTTACTATCATGAATACAAGGTTCAGTCACTAACTCAATTAATGGACGCGAAGCTCGATTGTAATCAATTAAAGTCTTTCCGCCTAAATGCGAAAGTCTACCCGTGTCTTCTTCCAAATGTATTTCTTTTATTAAAACCTCTCCAACATCATCAACTAAAAATGGTTTTAATTTTCCGTTCAAACAAAAAGGAAAAAAGGCCTGAGTAATTTGATACGCCTTTGGCAAATCAGGATAAAAATAGTTCTTTCGATCAAATCTAGCTTTAACCGGAATTTCACAATTTAAAGCAAGCCCTAATTTAATAATCAATTTAACTGCTTCTAAATTAATAGTTGGCAAAACACCGGGATGTGCCAAACAAACTGGACAAACATTTACATTAGGTCTCGTTTCTTCCGGATCATTCAAACAATTACAAAACATCTTGTTTTTGGTTTTTGGTTCTAAGTGAATTTCTAAGCCAATAGTTGGCTTGTATTGTTTTTTTATTTCATCATTTACCATATAAGTATTTTAAATTTATATCATTATCTTACCATAAACAAAAAATTTATTCAACTTTATCGCTTAAAATATATACTCCCTGTAGTTGACTTTTTTAATAATTCATGTATAATATAATTATGGATTGGGGAGTCCCCAGTCGGCAAAAGGTCCCGAAAGGGACTTTTTGTATTATGGAAAGATTTTTATACCAAAACCATCGATCTTACCATCTTTGCTACAATATATCTTATTTTTAATAACTGTATATGGTTCTTCTGCGTTTAAAACATGCCTAGCAATAGGATACGCACATAAATCAGCTATTTGCAAGCCGTTGTTATTGTCTCTTTTCGCGACCATAGAAAAACTTTCTATTCTAGATTTTAACCTACCAGAAGAAACGTGAAAAGTACCCCTATCAATTATCTCATTATAATGTGCAATAAGCTTACCGTCCTCTCTCTTACCTCTTTTTTCTATAACAATTTCTACTTTAGAAAAACTATTAGCCCCGTCTAAGCAAAAAATCAATCGTTCAATAATATAAGACAAGCAAATCGAATAAGGGTTGTCCGCTATTTTACCATATTTTTCTATATGTCTTTGCTTATCAATTGCAACAGAAATTACATTGAATTCAGCATTAGCCACAATAGTATTTAAATTTTCATAAAATTTTTTCTTTTTTTCTAAATCAAATAAGGTCTGAAAACATCCTTCGCACTTTCTAATCTCCCTAGAATGTAAAATGACTTGTTCTGAACCAAAAAAATCAATTTTCAATTTTTTAATATTTTCTTCCAGTTTTGCATAGTCTTCGTCCTTAAACAAACAGCCCGCCAATATAAAAATTGGAAAATTATAATCAATACGTGATCACCAGACTCATCTAAAAAGAAATAATACATATAGCTAAAATCAATTTAAAAAACAATTAAATATTAATAATTTTCAATTTATTCAACTAAAAACCAACTAATAAATTAGTTGGTTAAAAGTAAATTTTAGATAACATCAATGCCCATACTTCTAGCTGTTCCTTCAACAATTTTCATAGCTGCATCCAAATCATTTGCATTAAGATCAACCATTTTTCTTTGAGCCACTTCTTTTACCTGATCTTTAGTAATTTTACCTGCCTTCTTATTCAATGGATTCGCTGAACCCTTTTGAATATTAGCGACTTTTAATATTAAACTTGCTACTGGTGGTTCTTTAAAAACCAAAGAAAAAGTTCTATCTTCATATATTGTAATTTCAACTGGAATAATATCTCCTTTTTTATCTTGAGTTTGAGCATTAAACGAAGAACAAAACTCTTGAATATTTACACCGTGTTGGCCTAAAGCAGGACCAACTGGAGGAGCTGGATTAGCAGCACCCGCTGCAATCTCTAATTTAATTTGTGATTTTATTTTCTTTTCTGCCATGATATAATTTTAATTTCTATTATTAAGATAATTTACTTATTTGCAAAAAGTCAACATCAACTGGTGTCTCTCTTCCAAATAAACCAACCGAAACCTTGATACGACCCTTTTCATTATCAATTTCTTCAATTACTCCTTCAAAATCTTTAAATGGACCATCTGTAATCTTAACTCTTTCTTTGATTTCAAAATTAATTTTGTAATGAGGTTCATTTCCACCTATTCTTTGGAAAATAATATTCATTTCTCCTTGATCAACTGGAAGTGGCGTTGTTCCTGCCCCAATAAACCCAGTAACATGCGGTGTATTACGTACAACATATCAAGAAGTATCGTCCACTAACATTTCTACAAAAACATACCCTGGAAAAATCTTTTCTTCAACAGTTTGTCTTTTTCCAGCTTTTATCTTTATCTTTTTTTCAACTGGAACCAAAACATCAAAAACTTTGTCAGCCAAATCAAAAGCCTCAATTCTGGACTTTAAATTCTTTGCTACTGCTTCTTCATATCCAGGTGAAGTATGCAAAACATATCAATTTTTACCTAAATCTAATTCCTGACGAGCCATAATATTATTTAATGATTATTTTCTTAAACACTTCCATTAATCCAAAATCAATGCCAGTAAGCAATAAAGCATAAAACAAAGTGATTACTAATACTGCTCCAGTCAAAATTTTAGCTTCTTTTTTAGTGGGTCAATGAACTTTTTTCAATTCTAAAAAAGACTCTTTAAAAATATTTTTAATCTTCTTGAAAATTCCCATATTTGAATATTTTAATTTATACACGTAATTATATCATAAAAACTACCAAAATGCAAGGCTATGCTACTTGGTAACTTTTAATAGTTCTACCTCAAAAATTAAGTCAGAATTTGGCGGAATAATACCTAGATCTCTGTCGCCATAAGCCATATTAGCTGGTATTTCCAATCTTCTAATTTCGCCAACTTTCATACCTAATACCCCCTTTTCTCAGCCTTCAATAACCTCTTTAGCTCCTAAAGTAAATTCTAAAGGTCTATTTCTGTCTAAACTGGAATCAAATTTAGTTCCATTTACTAATCAGCCTGTATAATTAACCGTTACCATTGTGCCATTTACAGCCTCATCCCCAGTGCCTGGCTTTAAAATAACAGTTTTCAGATTATTCTCCATAACATTATTGTTTATTGGTTTTCTATTATTAAAGTATATGAAGGTAATTACCAAAGCTAGTATTACCACTACTATCAAAACAATTGAAATTAATTTTCTCATATCTATATATTAATTATTAATATTAATATTTTACCAAAAATATCATAAATATTCAAGTAAAAATTAAAAATTATTTATTAAACATTTGATTAAATTTCATCCAATTAAAATTTCAAGGATCTGTCTTTTTGGTTAAAGAAATATTTGTATGCCCAGTAATATGCTTAATTTGATGTTCTAATTGCAAGTATTTTATTAAATCAACTAACGACTGATATTGTAATTCATTAGCCTCCTCTTTTTCGTGATGTAATAACTCTATTCCAATAGAAAACTTATTAACACTTGTTCGACCGTCAAACAATTGGCTTCGGCCAGCATGCCATGCTAAATCATTATCCCTAACCAATCTATAAATAACTCCATTTCTTGAAATTAAATAATGTGAACTAACATCATATATAGCAAGCTCATACATAACGCTATCAACATCGTAAGGATTCATCCCTAAGGCATCATAAATCGAATGGACCACAACTGTATCAATGTGTCTCTTCTCTAAAATCTTATCATGGCCTCAAAAAACCAATTTATTTACAATCCTACTGTCCATTGATTCTCTAAATTTTTGCTCCGCAATTCGTTGATTGGCTATTTGGTTTATCAAAACAACAGCTTTCTCTAAAATATTTTGGATTTTCAACAAATCCTTTTTTTCTTGTTCAACGCTATTAGCCAATGCTATTCCCTGTGTATACAAGAAAAAAACAACAATTAACATTAATATTCTGAAATATTTCATGATTAATATTTATTTTATTAAAACTCGCAGGGGCACCTCGACTCGAACGGGGATCAACGGTTTTGGAGACCGCTATTCTACCTTTGAACTATGCCCCTTTAAATTAATTTAATATTATAACAAAACTAAGCAAATGTCAAATTACTTCATATTCTCAATTGTCTCGTTTAACATCTGGCAATACAAATTTAAACCAATTTTATTAATATTACCTGACTGCTCTTTACCTAAAATATTACCTGATCCACGCAACTCCAAGTCCTTCATAGCAATTTGATACCCTGCTCCTAAGTAATTTGCCTCTTTCAAAGCATCTAATCTTTGCCTTGCCTTTTCTTTTAAATCTTTATTATACAAAAAATATGCATATGCCTTAGTTATACCTCTTCCGATCCTTCCTCTTAATTGATAGGATTGTGACAAACCAAATCGAGTTGCATCATCAACAATCAAGGTATTAACATTGCTCAAATCTAAACCATTTTCAACAATAACCGTAGTAACTAATACTTGAATTTTATTATTCTTAAAATCTTCCATTATCTTTACTATCTGTTTTTCCGGTAATCTACCGTGCAAGAAATCAATTGAAACACCTGGCAATAATTTTTGCAACCTCCTAACTTCGTTATAAATATTAACAACTCTATTATGGATATAAAAAACCTGACCACCTCTATCAACTTCATCTTTAATCGCTGTTACTACCAAGTCATCTTGATATGGCAATATATATGTTTTTATCTCTTGCCTGTTAATCGGCGGAGTTAATATATTTGATATTTTTTTAAACCCAGACAATGCCATATTCAAAGTTCTTGGAATTGGCGTTGCCGATAAATTCAATATATGAACGTTTTCATAATTACTTCTTAATTTTTCTTTTTGCTTAACTCCAAATCTCTGCTCTTCATCTATAACTAATAGTCCTAAATCAAAAAAACTTATGGCTTTACTTAGTAACTTGTGGGTACCAATCACAATGTCGATACTCCCATTCTTCAAGCCTTTTAAAACATCTTTTACTTCTAAACTTTTTTGAATTCTTGAAAGCATTGATACCTTAATATCAAAATCTTTCATTCTTTCATTAAAAATCTCAAAATGCTGTTTTGCCAAAATTGTAGTTGGCGCCAAAACTATTACTTGTTTTTTGTTAATCACTGCTCGAAAAGAAGCTCTTAAAGCTACTTCGGTTTTGCCAAAACCAACATCCCCTAAAACCAACCTATCCATTGGTTCCGATTTTTCCAAATCTTTCAAAACGTCAATAATAGCCTTTTCTTGGTCTTGTGTTTCTTCGTATTCAAATTTCTTCAAAAATTCATTCTCTAAAAAATCATCTTTTTCTAAAATTGGCGCTTTTGCCAAATTAACTTTTGCATACAATCTTAATAACTCTCCAGCCAACTTAATCAAATCTTCCTTAACTTTTTTCTTAGTATTAAATCAAGTTTGAGTTGAAAGCCTATGAATAGTTGGTTTATCAAAACCATAATATAAATTCAATTTATCGCTCTTATCGATTGGAACTAATAATTTATCTGGATTATTGCTGTTACTTGGTGGCGCATATTCAATCTCAAAATATTTATTATTATCCTCTTCTTTAAACCCTTTAAAAATACCAATACCATGATCAATATGAACAACATAATCATTTTCTTTCAAACTTTTTAATTCCGGCAATGTCTTCAATATTTTTTCTCTTCTCTTAATATATTCCGGTTCCAACTCCTTAACATTCATAAATTCAATTTCTGAGATATAGTTTCCAGCAAACTCCAATCTAATTGGTTTAGAATAATTTAAAGTAAAAATATCCAAAACATTACCCCGAAGACTGTATTCGCCTTTAAATCTAACGAAATCAACTTTTTCAAAATTCAAATCATTAATATTTTTAATCAAAGTTGACTGAACAATCTTTTGTCCCTTATATATCAAAACCCCTTTATCGCCAAACCACGATTGTCTTTTAATTGCATTTTTTAATTTTATTTCATTTTCTTTAAACCATTCTTCCTTTTTTTCTAAAAAATACGGAGTAACGTTTAAAATTAAAAATTCATCGATTTTCATTAAGCCTATTTATTTCTTAATATATTTTTTCTAAAAATAATTATTAAAGCTAACATACCATTCATAAAAACAACATAAGCTGGCAAAGCCAATTTGCCAAACATAAAATTAGAAATTGATAAAATTACTAATATACTTGATAAAGCGTACAAAGCATAAAACACTCATTCTTCAGTTTCCGGTAAACATCAAGCCTTTATAATAGTCGGCCAAAAAGCAACAAAATTGGTAGCAATAGCCATACATAATCCCAAAATATGATTGTCAGTTGTTCTTCAAACTATTAAAGTAATAATTGCTGTTAATAATACAAAAAAATCAAATCTTGTTGTGCCCCCAATTCCTTTCCTTAACGATAATAAAAACATTATTAAATTACCAATAGCAATTGTCAAAATAGTATAAATAGCGTTTCTATCTCCCTGGGCAAATAATGTTCCAACAAGCAATAAAGACACTAAAAACAACAAAAACCTTGTCATTCTCTGCGGCCTAAAACTACCTCTTATCACAGCTAAGATTCCAACAATTTGTCTTAAGCAAGCTATTAAAACCGATAATATCAAAAATGTATTTTTCATATTATTTCTTTATTTTTCTGTTAATATCCCAGCAATGTTTTATTAATTTAAGATCGTTATCAAAATATATTAAATCGTTTTTCTTTAAATACGCCTTAATATATCTGTTAATTTTTTTATCCTCCAACAAAAATCATTTTGGTTTATTTTTCAACCAATCGACCTGCCTAATTGTTAAATTCGAATCATCTTTTATATATCTTTTATAAAACATACTAGATTTAAAAATATATAGTCCGCCCAACAAATAATAACTAGTAAAATCTTTAGTATCATCGATAATTTCTTTAAATTCTTTTTTATCTAAAAAAGGTAAAATTGGACGCATAACAACAAAAGAAAAAATATGATTCTTTTTAAGCAACTTAAGATTATTAATTCTATCTTTAAAAGAACACGTTTTGGGCTCCAAAACATCTATTTGGCTTTTATTCGTAATTGTAATTCCAATTTTCAAAAAACCACCATGTTTTTTCAACTCCTTATCTACTTTTAAAAAACATTTCAAAAAATGATTATTAATTTTTGATTTAGTTGATATCGCAACAACCATCGGCCTTTTTCTTTTAGCAATATACCTAATTAATTCATCAAAATCAATACTCTCTATTTCGCTATCACAAGCCGGATAAAACACATCAAATTCTTTATATAGATTTTCTTTATCATAAAAATACTTATCGTAATCCCCTAACTGAGCAAAACAATACAAACAACCAAACTTACATTTATTTTTACTCGAAAATAGTATTCTTTTCATAAATATATTTAATTAATTTTCTCCCACTCTTTTAAAAACTCTTTTAAAAATATTTTCATAAACTTATGTTTAGAAACAGCCAATTTCCTGCCTGTCTTGGTATTCATATTATCCTTTAATTTCAGCAATTTATTATGAAAATGATCAATTGATGATGCATCATTTTCTGACTCATCAAAATTTTTCCTCACAATAATTTCCGGATTTCATATTGGTATATTGTTTTTACCACAATAAACAAACGTTCTGGCAATACCAATAGCCCCCATAGCATCTAAATTGTCCGCATCTTGTAATATTAATGTTTCTAAATCATTTTTGGTTTTACCCTTTTCTGAAAAATCATACTCCTCATGATACTCAATGCAACGCAGTATTCTGTTCTTTTTAGCTTCAGAGATTTCAACTTTATCTAATATTTTTTTAATATACGGCAAAGAATCTTTAGGTGAGCAAAATTTACCTTTTTTTTCACCTATTATTCTGTGAATATCATGTAATAAAGAAGCTACCGCAACAACCAGCTTATCTCCGCCTTCTTTCTCCTGAATTTGCAAAGCCAAATTCAAAACCCTCTTTAAATGATAAATATCATGCCCGCTTCCTTCCTGGCAAAACATATTCTCTATTTCTTTTTCTATTTTAGTTAATGCTTTTTTCATAAAAATTTTATTCTTTAAAATATTTTTTACCTTTAATCTTGTCTGGCAAATAACTATCTTCATCATATTTTTTATATCCCTTACCATAATTCAATTCTTTCATTAATTTTGTATCTGGATTTCGTATTTTTAATGGTATTGGCAAATTACCATATTTTTTAACATCTTCCATTGCTTCAAAAAAAGCATTATACGCGCTTCTGTCTTTTTTACAATTTGCTAGATAGACCGAGCCGTGAGCCAAATTAATTTGAGCCTCTGGATATCCTATAGTTTCCACCGCCCTAAACACAGCATTGGCAACAACTAATGCTGTCGGTACAGCCACCCCTATATCTTCACTCGCAAAAACAACCATACGTCGAGCAATAAACTTAGGGTCTTCTCCGCTTTCAACTAACCTGGCTAGATAATACAAAACAGCATCTACTTGTCCGGCTCTTAAACTCTTAATATATGCACTAATTAGATTATAATGCTCATCTGATTTTTTATCATATCTTAAAAACTTTGATTGTAGTGTATTGACCAAATTTTCAACATTAACTTCCTTGTATAGTTCTAAACAATTTTCCAAAACTGTTATTGCTTGCCTAGCATCCCCATTAGCCATTCCAATTAACCAATCAACCGACTTCTTATCCATTTTGACTTTAGTCCTTTTAATAATCTTTTTCATTTCTTCTTCAGAAAATTCATTTAAAACAAAAACTCTACATCTTGATAATAACGGTGCGATAACTTCAAAACTAGGATTCTCAGTTGTCGCCCCAATTAAAGTTAATTCTCCACTTTCAACATATGGTAATAAAAAATCTTGCTGAGCTTTATTAAATCTATGAATCTCATCTAAAAACAAAATCTTTCTAATTAAATTACCATTGTTCACAATTTTCCGAATATCATCTTTGCCAGCTGATACGGCTGATAATTCAAATAAATCGGCATTCAGGCTCTTAGCATAAATTTTTGCCAGAGTTGTTTTACCAACTCCTGGTGGACCTCATAATATAAACGAAAACATTGAGCCATTTTCAATGGCCATTCTTAATGGCTTGCCCTCTCCGACCAAATGATCTTGCCCTATAAATTCATTCAAATTTTTAGGTCGTATTTTAGAAGCTAATGGCTCCATAATATATTTTAAATTATATAATATTAATATACCATATTTTTCATTTTTTAAACACTATAAAACCCCTAGTAATTACCAGGGGTTTTAGTCTATTTCTTAATATACATCTTATACATTGGCCTAAGCGATAAAACAACAATAATAATCAACAATAAATTAGAATCAGTTCTCATTAATCCCGGAAAGAACATTACCAGCAAAATACCAAAGGCAATGCACGCTCACTTAATAAAAGCAATATCAATTCAGTCCATCTTCCTAATCTTGTCGTTCAAAAATTTCATACAAATATATTTATATTTTTATTAATTTTTTTGACCTCGGATAAATTTGATATATCCCAATACCAATGCTATTATTAACCCAATGGTTATAATTAAAAAACGAAATATTGAACTATCACTCATCGTCCCGCGAATTAAACTATAAATTGTTGTAAATATGCCTCCCATTAAAATTCCATCAGAAATCATTTTTATTTTTGATAAAAACGTTAAACTTATCACTAAAATAACAATCGATAAAGATAATATAATAATAGATACATTTTTATTATATGTTTTTATTTCCGATTGATATTTCTCATGCTCTTCATTGTATTTTTGATCCAATGTCATTTGCTCTTTCTGATTCTCTGGATTTTCAATCATCATTGGCTTCGACGGATATTCCGGATATTTTGGCGCTGGATAGAAACTATCAATTCCAAAACCAACAAACAAAGCAAT
>CAZCTX010000002.1:26419-36190 GCA_964502205.1 uncultured Candidatus Saccharibacteria bacterium | reverse complement strand
AGTAAGTTATATTTACAATTAATAAAAAGTATGATATAATCAATATATAATTAAATGCTCTAAATATAAAATAATATGCCAATAATTAAATCAGCTAAAAAGGCTTTAAGACAAAGCAAGAGAAAAAATGCAAGAAATGTGGTCTATAAAACAAAAATATCAAAAACCAAGAAAACAATTACAAAGGGTTTAATTGCTAAAGATACAGAAAAAGCTTCAAGTGATTTAAAAGCTTTTTACAAAATTGTTGATAAGGCTGCAAAGAAAAATGTTATTCATAAGAATAAAGCCAATCGATTAAAATCGAGATTAGCTAAGAAAATAAAATCAAGTAAATAGAAGAAAAACCAATGCTTTGCATTGGTTTTTTAAATATTTTCAGTAATGAATATTTCTAAAGCTAAAATGGCATCAATCTTGCCTTTTTTTATTTGGAGATCATATTTAAATAGCTTTGAATACATTATTTTTAATTGTTTTATATCAAAACTATTTACAAAATATTTTAATTTCTGTTGGACGAATGGGTGGACTTCTATTTTAATTGATGGTGTTTTTTGACGTTCTTTGATTAAGATGGCGTTTCGTATTTGGCTTATAATTGTTCCAAAAATTAATAAATCAGATGTGCCAGCATTGTATTCTTTGAAAAGCAATTTAATTGCTAGGGGTTTATTTTTTGCTGAAATTGCATCAGTTAAACTGAAGATATTAGATAAATTTGGTTCAACAATTAAATCTAATATATCATTATCGTCTATTGTTGGCTTGTAGTTGCTTAATTTTATAATTTCATTATATATAATACCAATATTATTGCTATAAAAAGAAGTTAAAAGATTCTTTGCTTTTGTTGTAAGTTTAATATTGTTTTCTTCCGCGATTTCGTTTATAAAATTATTGAGTTTTTCTTTTTCTAGTTTTTTGTATTCTTGTTTTTTGAATTTTAATTTTGCAAGAAAAGAAGGTTGTTTGGCATTAGCAAAAACAACAATGATATCTTTTAAAGTTTCTATTTTTGAAAGGGAGTCTATTAATGGTTTTAAGTTTTTTTTCGTTGTATTTTTTTCATCAAGGTTTTTGATGATAATTGCTTTTTTGTTACAAAAAAGATCTTGAGCGTCAATATTGTCTTTGATTTTAATTATATCATCAATAGAAATGTCATTATTTTCAAAAGCATATCGATATATTTCGAATTTGTTAATTTGAAAATCTTTAACTAATTTTTGTAGCTCTAAGTTAAGAATAAAATCATTTTCTCCGAATAATGAGTAGATCATTGTTATTTTTGACATTTATTACAAAAATATGAGGTGCGACCATTTATTTTAATAGATTCTATCTTGTTTTTGCAAATTTTGCAAGTAAGGTTTTTTCGGCCATAAACATTAAGAAAATTAATGAATTTGCCGGAATCTCCATTAGGATTGCGATAACTATCAAAAGTGGTGCCATTATATTCTAGAGCCTTTTTAAGAATGATTGGTATGTATTTAAATAGGCTTGTTTTTTCTTTTTTGGTTAAGGATTGGATTTTTCTTGTTGGTTTTATTTTACTTTTAAATAATACTTCGTCACTGTAGATATTTCCTAGGCCACTAATTATATTTTGCGCGAGAAGAGCTTTTTTAATTTCAATATTATGGCTTATTAGTTTTGTATTAAAATTATTATAGGTTCAATCTTTTGAAAGAGGGTTTATCCCCATTTGTTTTATGGGTTTTATTTTGTTTATGTCGCTTTTTAATATTAGTGTTATTCTGGCTAATCTTCTTGAATCCGATAGGGCTAGCCATTTATTGTTTTTAAATTTTAAAGCAAAGCGAATAAATCTGTTTTTAGGATCATTAATTAATGATGCTTTGTTCGGGTTTTGCCATTTATTATCTTTGATTATGAAATTGCTAAGTAAAAGGTGTCCACTTAATTTTTGGTGGATGATTAATACATGTTTTGAATCTATTTCTATAATTATATATTTCCCAATATTTGAGATATTTGTTATTTTTTTGTTTTTGAGTAACTTGTTTGGGGTTAGGTGGGTTGAATTTTCTACCTTTGTTTTTTTATCAACTCAAAAATCTTCAATTGTTTTAGAGATTATGTTAGGCTTCAATATTTTTATTGTTGTTAATACTTCTGGTAATTCGGGCATAATATATTATTTTCTTTCAACAATTGTATATTTAATTTCGGTTTTGTTTTTGTTGTTGCAAACAATTGTAAATATGGCAGCATCACCTTTGGCGATGTTTATATTTGTAATGGTCTTTTGGCCTCGAAGGTTTAAAGGACCTTTTCAATTTAAATTATCTGGAGCAGATGTAGCATAGCAGGTTTCAGCATTTTCGGTTGTTCAAAATATATTTATTGTATCTGAAGGTCCGGATATTTCGGAGAAATCGCTAGTCATGCTAATTGATACATTGAGATTAGTTGTTGGTGGAGTGATTGTAATTTCTGGTATTATATTCGTTATTGGTTGCTGGACTTGTTTGTTTTGATTTCCGACTAAGGCGTAACATTTTGCTTCAACAGTTGTATTATTGGCATCTGTTACTTTAAGGGTTGCTTGGTATTGACCTTGCGAAGTGAAGAAATTGCTGGATGTTTTGTTATTACCGGAGGCATAGCCAGATCAAGAGTATTTATATGGTGTTTTGCCACCAAAGACTTGAGACAAGAATTCTACTTTTTGATTAACAAAGGCATTTGATGGCTCGGCAACACAGATGGCATTAAGTGGGGAGGCTGTTTTTGGTTTTGTGGTTGTAACGACAACTGGAGCTGACAAACTTTCGGTATTAAGTTTATCGAATATTTTACAGAGTTCATTGTTTGTTTCGAAGTCTAATATTTGGGTTGGGTATAAATTATATGCGCTTTGGAATTTTGTTATTGATTTTTCGGTGATAGCGCCAATGGCACCATTAACAGCTCCGGTATATTTTACTTTTGGCAAATATTTTAATAGGTATTGGAGCATTTTTACTTCGATTTTTTGTTCTGGATTTAGTTCATCGCCTCGGCCAATCATGCTTTGAAATGGACATTGATAATATTGGCTACAAATTAAGTCTAATGTGTCTTGGGTAATTACACCATTGCTGTTTAGGCCATTATCTGCTTGAAGTCTTTTAACGGCTGCTTCGGTTTTTGGACCGTAGTTACCAACAACTAATGCGTCAGGGTAAATTTGAGGATATTGAGATAAAATCATCTGAAGAGCAAAGACTTCGCTGAACTTACCTTTTTGATTGTTTTGAGAAAGGCCAACAGTAGTAATTGGACAAGCAAGAGCAGATGCTCAAGTTGGCAAAAATATTAAGATAGCAAAAAGAATTAATAATTTTATTTTTCAATTTTTCATAATTGGCTATTTTATTTTGATTTTATTAAATATATTTTAACAGAAAATAAAATAATTTGCAAGACAAAATGCAAATACTTGATATATTGGGGGGTTGTTTTTTGAGCTAAAATAGTGTATAATGTTAAAAGATTTATATTATTAGTTAATTTTCATAATATTTACTATTATACCTTATTATAAATTAACTATTAGTTTGAATTATATCTGATAATTGTTAGGTATTTAATAGTTTGTTAAAAATTTTATCATGTCAGGACATTCGAAATGGGCGTCAATTAAGCATTCAAAGGGATTGGCTGATGCCAAGAGAGGAAAAGTATTTTCTAAATATGCTGTTGCTATTGCTCTAGCAAGTAAAGAGGCTAACGGTGATGTTGTTACAAACCCTAAATTAAGATTGTTAGTTGAAAAAGCAAAAGCAGCTGGTATGCCTAAAGATAATATTGAAAGAGCGGTTAAAAGAGGTATTGGCGAAGGCGGAGAAGCTGGAATTATTGAAGAAATGTATTTTGAAGGGTATGGCCCAGGTGGCGTAGCTTTAATTATTCATTCAATTACTGATAATAAAAATAGGGCAGTAGCTGATGTTAAACATGCTTTGTCAAAATTAGATGGTAAGATGGCTGGAGAAGGAAGTGTTAAGTGAATGTTTAAAGAAGTTGGAAAAATTATTGTTGAAAAAGGAAAATGAAATGAAGAATTTGAAATGAAGGCAATTGAAGCCGGAGCTAGTGATATTAAAGAATTAGACGATGTTTTTGAAATAGAAACAAGCAATAGTGATTTGCATGTTGTAAAGGCAGAAGTAGAAAAATTTGTTGAAGTCGCTGATGCTTATTTAGAATGAGTTGGTACACAAGAAGTAGATGTTGCTGACCAATCAACCAAAGATAAAATAGATAGATTGATTGAAGCATTAGATGATTGCCAAGATGTAGAAGAGGTATTTACCAATGCTAATTATATAGATTAATATGATAATTATTGGAATAGATCCAGGAACGTCAAGAACTGGATTTGCGGTAGTAAAATATACAAGAGGGGAGGCAAAGATTATTGAATTCGGATGCTGAGAGTTATCCGAATTTGATGGGCTGACTAGACTAGAGAAGATTTTTAAAAATTTAGATAAATTGATCAAAGAGCATAAGCCGGATTTATTGGGTATTGAAGAATTGTTCTTTTTTAAGAATGCTAAAACAGTTATGAAGATTAGTGAAGCTAGAGGTGTAATTTTGTTAGCAACTAAAAGGAATAAGGTTAAAATTATTGAACTAACACCTTTACAAGTTAAGCAATATATGACTGGTTATGGTCGGGCGGAGAAAAAACAAATTCAACAATTAGTTAAAAGCTATTTTAACTTAGATACAATACCAAAACCAGATGATGCTGCTGATGCGCTAGCTATATGCATTGCTAGCATATGTCATTTGGAAAAAAAGTCTTAAAAATTAAATATATTAATATGGGAAAGAAAAACAACGACAATGATTTGGATAATATTGAGATAATTGGTGATAGCGGTGACGATTTGTCAGATGTAAAACGCCAATTAAAAAAATTGAAAAAAGAGAGCGAGGATTTGGATGAGGACAATGAATTAATAATGGATGACGAAGAGTCAGATATTGTTGCTAACGAAGATATTGTCATTAATGAAGAAAATTCATTACCTTTTAACGACGAGAGCAAATATTACGAATCATTAGAAAAGTTTAATAAAGAAATTTCAAAGGAATAATTTAATTTAAAAATTATTTTTATGAATAAAACAAATGGGAAAATTTCGTTGTCAATTCCGATAGTGATTTTTGATGTAATTGAGAAGTTGAAATTAAATGGTTTTGAAGCATATATTGTTGGCGGTTGTTTGCGAGATTTGATTTTAAAAAGAGAAATTAATGATTGAGATATTACAACAAATGCAAAGCCAAAAGAAATTCAAAAGATTTTTGAAAAAAGTGTTTATGAAAATAATTTTGGAACAGTGGGAGTTATTACTGGGGCTAAAGAAAAAAACTTGAAAATTGTCGAAATAACAACTTATAGGCTAGAAAGTAGTTATTTAGATAAAAGGCACCCAGAGAATATTTGTTTTGCTGATAATATTAATGATGATTTAATGCGTCGCGATTTTACAATTAATGCGATGGCTTTTGCGATTGAAAAAAGTACGAAATTGAAAACCAAAGTAAAAGTTGAGGGAAGTTTGGTTGATTTATATGACGGAGTGAACGATTTGAGTAAAAAAATAATTAGAGCAGTAAGGGATCCAGAAGAAAGATTTGATGAAGATGCCTTAAGGATGTTAAGGGCAGTTAGATTTGCTTCTCAATTAAATTTTAAAATTGAAGAGAATACATTTAATGCTATTAAATTGAAGGCGAAGAATATAAAATACATTTCTTATGAAAGAATAAGAGATGAATTTATTAAGATAGTAATGAGCGATGGGGGCAAAGATGCAATTAAATTATTAGAGCAATCAGGTCTGCTCGTATATATTATGCCGGAAATAATGGAATGTGTTGGTGTTGGGCAGAATTTGCATCATATTTATACTGTTTATGAGCATTTAGTTAATTCTTTTGAATATGCGGTGAAAGAGAATTTTAGTTTAGAAGTAAGATTATCTGCTTTATTGCATGATATTGGTAAGCCAATTTCTAAAAGAGGGAATGGCAAGAATTCTACTTTCTATAACCATGAAATGGTTAGCGCTAAAATCACTAGAAAAATTATGGAAAGATTGAAGCTTCCAAGCTATATTTCTGATAAAGTAGTATTACTGGTTAGATACCATCAGTTCTATTATGATCCAGAGATTAATACGGACTCTTCAATTAGGTATTTATTATCTAACGTTAAAAAAGAAAATATATTAGAATTATCACAATTAAGAGAGGCCGATAGGATAGGATCGGGTTGTCCTAAGGCTTTGCCTTTTAGGCTGAGACATTTCTTGTTCAGAGTTGAAAAAGTTTTAAACGAAATGGAGAATAAAAATTTAAGTTTAAAAACTTTGAAAATTGATGGAGAGAAATTGATGAAGATACTTAACATATCTCCTGGTCCGAGATTAGGGTTTATATTAAATATTTTGTTATCTGATATTATCGGGGATTTGAAAAAAAATTCTATTAAATATTTAAAAACTAGGGCTTTGGAATTGAATGATTTGGATGATGTATCATTAAAAGATTTAAGTGATAAATCTAAAGCTATTTATCAAGATTTAATTGAAGATGAAGAGAAGAAGATAATGGCAAAATACAAGGTTAAATAATCGCGGGCTGTGGTGTAGTGGTCGCATAAGTCGTTCGGGACGATTTAGCCCCAGTTCGATTCTGGGCAGCCCGACTTTTGGTAAAATATCGCGTTTTGAATGGTGTTTTTTTGCATATTATACAAATTTTCGTTGAAAGCTTGCAAAATTGTTAAATTTATGCTATACTTTATTCAAAATATATAAATTAATTAATATGATTCACTCTTTTTTATGTAAAAACTTCTATTCTTTTAAGGAAGAAAGCGTTTTAGATTTTACGGTAAATAACAAAGCGCCAAAAAACAATGGCTATTGCGAGTCTTTTTTTGGCGATCGTGTTTCTAAAGTTGAAACCGTTGTGGGGGCCAATGCTTCGGGTAAAACTAATTTGTTAAAAGTTTTACCTTTTTTAAAATGATTAATCGTTGACTCTTTTAATATTCAGCCAGATGCATCAATATTGGTGCAACCGTTTTTATTTGGCGGTAGTAAAAACAAACCAACTGAATTATCAGTAGTATTTGAAATGTCTGGCAAAATATATTCTTATTCTTTTTTGGTGGATAAAGATAGGATTTTAAGGGAGGAACTAAAATTAACATATTTTAAACAAGAGAATAGGTCAACTAAAAAATTATTCTTGCGTTTGTGAGATAATAAAAATAATGCGTATAGTTTTAAGAGCGCGTTTAAATTACCGAAAGAATTTAAAAAATATTTACGAACTAATGCAAGCGTTTTGGCGGTGGCGGCTAGGTTTAACCATCTTGAAAGCCAAGAAATTATTAACTATTGAAAAAATGTAGAAACCAATGTTGTTGAGGCAGGGTGAGTAGGTGATCGTTTATTGCCGAATTCTTTAATGCAATTATATGAAACTTTTGATTTTTTTAGTAGTAATATGGATTTGAAGGAACAGGCAGAAAAAATATTACAACGTTTTGATTTGGGGTTGGAAAGTTTTGAAATTGAGAAAAAGAAACAGGATAAGGGATTTTCGTTTGAAGTCAAAACATTTCATTTGTTTGACGGAGAAAAACAACAACTATCAATGCATTATGAATCTTCAGGAACAAAACAATTGATGATTTTGTTGAAGAATATTTTAGCCGCTTTGAAAAATGGAAGCATAGCAGTGATAGATGAATTTGAGTGTAATTTACATCCTGAGATGGTTCTTGCTTTATATGATTTGTTTGTACAAAAGGAAACAAATCCAAATAACGCCCAATTGTTAATGAGCACACATAGCCATATGATTCTTAATAAGCTGGATAAATATCAAATTATTTTAGTTGAAAAAAACGAAAATGGTTTTAGCGAAACATGAAGGCTTGATGATGTGTCGGGTTTGCGAGCAGACGATAATTATTACGCAAAATATATTTCGGGGGCTTATGGCGCTTTTCCTAAAATTTAAATATGTCTAGATCTAACCCATATAAGAAGAAAAAAAGAGTAGTGAAGAAGACCATGCTTATATATGGAGAAGGTTTAAACGAAAGAGTTTTTTTGGAGTATTTAAAATTGCTATATGGTCCTAAAAATGTATCAATTAAAGTTCGGAATGGTAAAGGGGGCAGTCCTTTGAATATAGTGGTAGATGCTGTTAATGAATGAGGAAGCTTTGATAAAAAGATCGTGGTTTTAGATAATGATAGGGCTGAAAAAGAAATCTTGACTGCTGAGTTGTTGGCAGACAAAAGAGGAATAAAGGTTGTAAAAAATTATCCATGTTTGGAAGCGACTTTATTAAAGATATTAGAAAGTGAACCTCATAATGATAAATCCTCGTTATGATTTAAAAAAGAATTTGAAAGCAAGTATATGGAAAAGAAAAGGCGAGGCAATTTGGCGGAATATTCTAAGGTTTTTTCCAAAAAAACAATTAATAATGCGAGAAAGAAAATTAAAGAGTTAGATTTGTTAATTTCAATTATAGAAAATGCAAATGAATAATATTCAAAAATTTAAAATTATTAATGCGGAATTAAAGAAACTTTATCCGAAGATAAAGATTGCTTTAAATTTTTCTAATATTTGAGAATTATTAGTGGCAACAATTATGTCAGCTCAAACTACTGATAAGAAAGTTAATGAAATTACTTTTAAATTATTTCAAAAGTATAGGAATATCGATGATTATGCAAAGGCTAAGTTGAGTGAACTTGAAAAAGATATTTATGGGGTTAATTATCATAAAACAAAGGCAAATGCTATAATTGAAAATGCTAAAACTTTAAAATCAAAATTTAATTCTAAGGTACCGAAAACAATGGAAGAACTTTTGACTTTGAAGAATATAGCGAGGAAGAGTGCTAATATTATTTTATCTATTGGATATGATATTAATGTTGGTTTTGCGGTTGATACGCATGTAATTCGTTTAGCTAATTTATATGGACTAACTAAAGAAAAGGATCCTAATAAAATTGAATTAGATTTATTGAAAATTATTCCAGAAAAAGAAAGAAGGGAATTTCAATTAAGGATAGTTCAGTATGGTCGGGACTATTGTCCGGCGAAGAAACATGATCATGAAAGTTGTCCTTTAGTAGTTGCGTTAAATAAAAAGTTGAAGAAATAATATGAAAAAAAGATTAGATATATTAATGTTAGATAAAAAATTAGTTACAAGTCGTAATGATGCACAGAAACTAATTGAAGGAGGAAGGGTAAAGGTTAATGGGATTTTAATAATTAAAAATAACTTTCAAGCCGATGAAGATGATAATATTGAAATTGATGATGCCAATGTTTTTGTAGCAAGGTCAGGAGCAAAGCTTCAGGAAGCTATTAATCAATTTGATATTAAAATTAAAGACTTTGTTTGTTTGGATGTCGGTGCTTCGACTGGTGGTTTTACTGAATGCTTGCTAAATAACGGAGCTAAGAAGATTTATAGCGTTGATGTTGGAAGTGATCAACTAGATGAGAAATTGAAAGAAGATAAAAGAGTTATTAATTTAGAAAAAACAGATATTCGTAATTTAAAAGGTTTAGGGGAACTAGTTGATTTGATTGTTGTTGATGTTTCTTTTATTTCAATTTTAAAGATAATTCCTTTTTTGAAAAAATTTCTGAAAAAAGAAGGCAGAATGGTTTTATTAATTAAACCTCAATA
>CAZCTX010000002.1:0-26319 GCA_964502205.1 uncultured Candidatus Saccharibacteria bacterium | reverse complement strand
ATTCGTACGTTAAAAATAAGGTCTTTTTTCTTGCAGAAAGGATCGTAAAAAAAAGAATGTTATCTATTTTAGTTTAGTTTATATAAAAAATATTTTCAGGAGGAGAGTTTTAAAATGATTAGTAAAATGGGCGGTATCGTGGAAGGTGTGTTAGCATCTGTTTCAAAGGAGATCTCCAATAGGGTTTGTTCAGACGATATAAATCTGGTAAATGATTATTTACCAGAAAGTTACAAATTACACGAGCTACTTAAAGAAGATGGCCTCGAACATAAATCGATACGTCGTCTAGACGAGGATGAAGTGGGACTGTTTTGTTATTTGTTTTTGGAGGAGAATGCAATGCCTCCAAAAGCAAAGTATTTACAAAAATTAAACTTGTCTCATTTAGCCATATTAAAAGAGGCAATGTTTAACCATTTTTTACGTCTTTTAAATAGCAAATATATCCAAGAGCGGGTGCTTAGCTTTGGAATTACAAAAGGCTTTTGGTTAATTGCTATATTACAGGCCGAAAAAACATCCGAAGAAAAGTTGGAAGAGCTGACTCGAGAGGGATTAAGCGTTTTTTTAGAATCAATTCAAGCGCTCAATCGAATTGATTATCTTTGGATTGAGCTGGGTGTTTTGAAAGCCCTCGAGAAGGACGTCCCTTTGGAAGACAAGTCTATTAATCCATTTGTTTTTAAAAAAGATGTCGTTGATTGTATTCAGGAAGTGTACGGTACTGGTGGCACTCTTATAGCCACCAAAAACGGATGGCTTCCAATGAAGAAAAGTGGGGAATTTTATAGAGAGTATCTGTCTCCTATTCCATACAGTGATCGAAATGATAAAATCGTCCTAACCTTTTTTCCAAATTTAAAAAGGTAGGGCAAACAAAAGAAAGACGGGGTGCAAGCCCGTCTTTTCTAATGTTCAAAATGTAATAGACATTATTATATAAATTTGATACAATAAAGGTATATAAAATATAACTATAACAATATGGAAAAGAGTTTTGAAAAAAGAGATTTAACTAAAAAATCAGAAAATGTTTCGGATTGATATAATGATGTTGTTTTGAGGGCTGGTTTGTGTGACTATACTGATGTTAAAGGCAGTATAATAATTAAGCCTTATGCTTATGCAATTTGAGAAAAAATTCAAAAAGAATTTGACAAAATGTTTGCAGAGGATGGGGTTCAGAATTGCTATTTCCCAATGTTAATTCCAATGAGCTTAATTCAAAAAGAAAAAGAGCATGTTGAAGGGTTTGCTCCGGAGTTATTGACGGTTGATAGAATTGGGGATGAGAAATTGGAAGATCCATTGGTATTAAGACCAACATCAGAAACAATTATGTATAAAGCTTTTGCTAATTGAGTGCAAGGCTATCGTGATTTACCAATTAAGATAAATCAATGATGTAATATTTTTAGAGCTGAGAAAAGAACTTTTCCTTTTATAAGAGGGAGGGAGTTTTTATGGCAAGAAGGACATTGTGCTTTTTCTAATCAAGAAGATAATTTGAGTATGGTTTTTAGGGCTTTGAATTGATACAAAGAAATGTATGAAAAATATTTAGGAATATCTGTATATGTTGGAGTTAAAAGTCAATCAGAAAAATTTGCTGGAGCGAAGAATACTTATACAGTTGAAATTGTTTGTCCAAACGGGAAGGCTTTGCAAGGTTGCACTTCACATGATTTAGCAGATAATTTTTCAAAAGCTTTTGATATTAGTTTTTTAAATGAGAAAAGCGAAAAGAACTATGCTTTTCAATGTTCTTTTGGTTTTTCAACAAGATCAATTGCTTCTTTGGTGCTTGCTCATGGAGATGATTCTGGGTTGGTAATACCGCCAATGATAGCGCCAATTCAAGTTGTTGTTATTCCAATTAACAAAAAGAATCAAGAAAATACTTTGGTTACTGATTGTGCAAATATTGTAGAGAAAAAATTAAAAGAATCTGGTGTGCGTGTTTTTGTTGATAATGATGAAATTCATAGTTTAGGCTATAGGATTAATGAATGAGAATTAAAGGGGGTACCAATAAGAATTGAAATTGGGGCAAGTGAAGTTGAAAGTGGAAAAGTTAAAATTGCTCGTCGAGATGATTTTTCTAAAACGGAAATTAATTTAGATAGCTTAGAAGATGAAATTAAAAATGTTTTAGAAAAAATCCAAGAGAATTTATTTAAAAAATCACAAGAATTAAAAATTGAAAAAACTAAGGAAGTCGAAGACTATATTAGTTTTAAAAAAGCAATTGAAGATGGTAATTTGGTTAGAATGTATTTTTGTGAAGATGAAGAATGCGAGAAGAAAATTAAAGAAGAGTCGCAAGCAACACCAAGATGTTTAGAGTTTGATCAGATGAATGATGATGGTAAGGAGGGTAAGTGTGCATGTTGTGGAAAAATATCTAAGCATAAATGGTTGTTCGGGAAAAGTTATTAAATTAATTTTAATGAAAAAAAGTTTTACATTGGTGGAGTTAATAATAGTTGTTGCTATTTTAGCTGTTTTATCGGCAATAGCTATTTTTGCGTTAAATCCGGCAAGATTATTTGACAATTTTCGTGATTCACGAAGAATATCAGATATTACGGCTATTCATAAAGCAATTGTTTTTATGGAAGGATGAAATTCTATTGGTATAAGCTATGGGTCTACGAGTACAGTGTATATTTCTGTTCCAGATACTGATCCAGGTTGTGCTAATATTGTTGGGTTGCCAACATTGTCAGCGGGATATTCTTATGCTTGCAAACCGATAGGGGATTACAAAAAAAGCGATGGCAATGGATGATTACCAATTAATTTTTTAGTTAATGATTCTAACTATTATTTAAATTTATTGCCAGTTGATCCAGTTAACGATAGCGAATACTTTTATGCATATTTTCCAGGAGGAAGTTATGAGTTGCTGGCAAAATTAAAAAATCCAATTGCGGATAAATCATTATCGGAAAGTGCTAATTCTGGTTTTTTTGCTTTAGGTTCTCCAAATAGAGAAAATGGCGTACCAATGACAATGTTTAGAAGTGGGCCGGAGCCATTAATTCATGATGGCTATACTTATACAACATTAGAATTGCCAAGCGGAATTATTTGAATGAAAGACAATATGAGATCGGCAAATCATTCTTCTGGCACTAGTTGTTGCATGAATAATAATTCGGCTAATTGCGCAACGTATGGTCGTTTATATACTCGAGGCGGTGCTATGACAGTTTGTCCTTCAGGTTGGAGTTTGCCAACTGACGATGAATGAAAAGAATTAGAAGGATATTTTGGCATGAATGCTTCAGATCAAGGCTCTACTGGTTGAAGAGGCACTGGTATTGGTACGACTATGAAGAATGATTTTAATATATCAATGAGCGGATATATGTTACAGTTTTGCGGAAGCGCTCCCACTAATTATGCTATTGGCGAGGGTACGGCTTTTTGAACAACAACTTGCTCAGCTAATTGTTATTATCCTTATGCGCGGAGATTCAGGAGTTCTTATACTACGATTGAGAGGACAACTCAGCCTTATTATGTAGATCTTTTGCATGTTCGCTGTGTTAAACGTCCAAATTAAAAACAGCCCCAATGCGGGGGTGTTTTTAATTTATTTCTTTTATTTGATCACGTAATTTTGCTGCTTTTTCAAAATCTCAGTTTTCAATTGCTTTTTGAAGTTCTCGTTCTAAATATGTAAGCATTTCTTTTGAATGCTTTTTATTGAAGTTTTCTTCTTCGGAGTAATTTTTATCAATTGATTTTTTAATTGTTTTTGCTTTTATATTATTCTTTTTATTATATTCTCTTTGGTATTGTCTACGTCGGTCAGTTTCGTTAATAGTTTCTTTTATTGAGTCAGTTATATTGTCAGCATAGAGTATAGCAGTACCTTCAGTGTTGCGAGCAACACGGCCAATTGATTGGAGGAGAGAAGTTTTGTTACGAAGAAAGCCTTCTTTATCAGCGTCAAGAATTGCAATTAGTGATACTTCGGGAAGATCTAATCCTTCGCGAAGCAGGTTAATTCCAATTAAAACATCAATTTTTCCAGAACGAAGATCGTTAATTATTTTCGGTCTTTCCAGCGGCTTGATATCAGAATGAAGATATTTTGTTTTGATGTTTTTGTTTTGAAGAAATGTTGATAAATCTTCGGCGGACGTTTTGGTTAGGGTTAGGACTAATGTTTTATCTTTGTTTTTAATTTGTTTTTCAATTTCTTTAATAAGATCGGGAATTTGATTGGTGCAAGGGCGGATGACGATTTTCGGATCAAGAATTCCAGTTGGTCTTATCAATTGTTCTACTATATTGTTTTGTGATTTTGATTTTTCATATTCTTTTGGGGTGGCGGATACGAAAATTGTTTGGGGTGATATTTTTTCAAATTCTGAAAATTTTAAAGGTCGGTTGTCGATTGCGGACGGAAGACGAAAACCGTATTCAACGAGTGTTGATTTTCTAACGTAATTGCCATTGTACATTCCTTGAATTTGAGGAATGGCGATGTGACTCTCGTCAATGAAAAGAAGAAAATCATTGCCAAATCTAAAGCGATAATAATCTAAGAGTGTAAATGGTGGATCGCCTTGTTGTTTAAAGGATAGGTGGCGAGAATAATTTTCAATGCCGTCGCAATAGCCAGTTGATTGAAGCATTTCAATATCACGATTTGTTCTGGTTTTTAATCTAAAATATTCAGTATGTTTTTCTTGTTTTTTGAGAACTGATAATCTTTCTTTTAGTTCTTTTTTAATATTAAGAATTGATAAATCTAATTTTTCTTTATCGGTGATGAAAAGTTTAACGGGGAAGAAAGTGAAGGATTTTAATTCTTGTTTTTTAAAATCAGTTTTGTTTTTAATTTTTAAAAAATCTTGACCTTGATTTTGAAGGTTGTTGTATTTTTTATTAATTGATTTGATTTTGTTTTTTTCTATTTCAATTTCTATTATTTCAAGGCCGTTGGGAAGGAAGACTTCAACAATGTTCTCTCGGTAACGGAAAAATCCAGAATCAGAAAAGTTAAGGTTTTTTAATGTAAAGTGGATTGTAACTAAGTTCTTAGCTAGTTGAGTTCTAGTGAATTTGTCGCCGATGTTGACTGTAAAAGATGCTTTGTTGAAGTTTTCTGGGCTACCAACATCATAGATAGCGGATACTGAAGCAACGACAATTACATCGTTTTTGTTAAGTAGGCTAGTAACAGCATCATGGCGTAATTCTTCGATGTATTTGTTTATCTTTGAATCTTTACTAATGTATGTATCGGTTGAAGGGAGATAAGCTTCAGGCTGGTAATAATCGTAAAAACTTATGAAAAATTTTGTTTCGTTATTGGGAAAAAATGTTTTAAATTCATTAAATAGTTGGGCGGCAAGAGTTTTATTTGGTGATAGTATTAGGACTGGCTTTTGTGTTTTTTGAATTACATTTGCGAGGGTGAAAGTTTTGCCGGATCCAGTTATACCTAAAAGGGTTTGGTGTTTTACACCAAGGTTAATGTTTTTTGTTAATTTTTCTATAGCTTCTGGCTGGTCGCCGGTTGGCTTAAAGCTAGAATGTAATTTAAATTCCATGATTTGTACATTTTACCATTTTTTGTTGAACTTGTCCATGTTTTGTGGTATATTATATTTAATAAATAAAAATCACCCTCTGCAAGGAAGGTGACCCTAAGATGTAATACCCTTTCACTCGTTGAGTGAAAGACACGATAATTATACTAAATTTTTAGCGTAAAGTCAATAATTGTTTATGGAAAATTTTATTCTAGTTAACAAATTGATTTTACCTATTATTTATGTTATTATATCTTAATATTAATAAAAATAAAGAGGAATATGAGTTCAATTAAAAATATGGTTAAAAAAGTATGAAAATTTGGTTTAAATTGTTGACATTATGCCTGGTCAGTAGTTGGTTGTTTTTTGTTAAAAGGCATTCAAGACAAGATGATTATTATCGGCGTAACAGGTACCAAAGGAAAAAGTACAGTTGTTAATATGTTATCATTTGTGTTGAAGGGGTTGGGTGTAAAATATGCAAGCTATTCAACATTAGGAGTTAGCGATAATGATGGACTGGTTTTAAATATGAAAAAAATGACAATGCCAGGAAGATGGGTATTGCCAATGTATTTTCGAAATGCTTTTAAAAAAGGAGCTAAGGTTGGTATTATTGAAGCAACTTCTTCAGGGTTAGCTCAATTTCGAGGTGATGCTTTTAATTTTGATATTGTGGCAATTACTAATTTGCAAAAAGAACATATTGAAATTCATGGTGGTTTTGAAAATTACAAAAAAGCCAAAGGAAGATTATTTAAGTTACTAACAAAACATAATCACAAATTTATTGATAATAAAAAGATTGACAAGGTTTCAATTGTTAATATTGATGATGATAATAGCTCATATTATTTAGATTTTAAAGCTGATAAAAAATGCGTTGTTTCTTTAAAAGAAAACAAGAATAGTACGAAAATTAATATTTTGAATTTAAATTTGGTTAGACCAGAGAATATGTTAATTGATGCATCAGGTCTTCATTTTAATTTTGAAGATATTCATTTTGATATTAATTTGTATGGAACTTTTAGTATGTATAATGTTTTGATTGTTTTAGCTATTTTGAAAGCCTTGAAAGTTGATATGGCTAAAGTGGCAGAAATATTAAAAGAATACAAAGGAGCAAAGGGAAGAATGGAATTTGTAAGAACAAAGGCAGATAAGAATGTTGTGGTTGATTATGCGCATACACCCGATTCTTTGAAAGCAGTGCTTACAACTTTAAAAGAAATGGGTTTTAAAAAAGTTGTCAGCGTTATTGGTTCTTGTGGTGGTTCACGAGATAAATGGAAGAGGCCAGAGATGGGTAGAATTGCTAGTGAATTAAGCGATTATGTTATTGTTACAAATGAAGATCCATATGATGAAGATCCACATAAAATTATGAATGCTGTTTATATGGGAATTACTAATAAAGAGAAAGCTAGAATTGTGCCGGATAGAATTGAAGCAATACAAAAAGGTATTGATATGTTAAATGGCGAAGATGAGGTTTTGATTTTAACGGGTAAAGGAAGCGAGAAGATAATTATGTCAAAAGGAGGAACGAGTGTTATTAAAAAGGAATATTTAGGAGATTACGAAGTAGCTAAACAATATTTAGAAAAAAATAATTAAAAGATAAAATTGCAATATGGAAAATGATAATATTGATCAAAAAAAGAGGCTTGAATTTATTGAAAAAGAAAGAGAGATACTTAATTTTTGAGAAAAGAATAATATTTTTGAAAAAGTATTAGAAGCAAGGAAAGATGCTCCACTTTTTACTTTTTATGAAGGCCCACCAACAGCTAATAACAAGCCAGGGGTACATCATGATTTGGCGAGAACTTACAAAGATTTGTTTTGTCGATACAAAACAATGAGAGGTTTTTTAGTTAATCGAAAGGCTGGATGAGATACTCACGGATTACCAGTTGAAATTAGTATTGAGAAGAAGTTGGGCTTTAAAACTAAAAATGATATTGAAAGTTATGGAGTTGATAAATTTAATTTAGAATGCAAAAATTCGGTTTTTGAATATATCAAAGACTGGGAAAGAAATACAAAAGAACTTGGTTATTGGGTTAATTTAGACGATGCTTACAAAACATATGATAATGATTATATGGAATCAGTCTGATGAATTTTAAAACAAATTTATGATAAGAAGTTGATTTATAAAGGATACAAGGTTTTGCCTTTTTGCCCTCGATGTGGAACAGGTCTTTCGAGCCATGAAGTTGCTCAAGGATACAAGACAGTTAAAGATCCTTCTATATATGTTAAATTCAAATTAGAAGATACTAAGAGTGTTGGTGTTGACGGGGCAAGTATGCTGGTTTGAACAACAACACCTTGAACATTAATGGCAAATGTTGCTTTGGCCATTAATACAAATATTAAATATTATTTATTTAATGTTGAAGGTGAAAATGTTATTTGTCATTTAGACTTAACGTTAGTTGATTTTTTGAAAGATAAAAAAGTTGAAAAAATTAAAGAGGTTGGTGCTGATTTACTAATTGGTTTAAAATATATTCCTTTATTTGAGGATAAGGACGTTTATTTGCAAAACAAAAAAGTTTATGAAATTGTTGAGGCTCCTTTTGTATCAAGTAGTGATGGCACTGGCGTTGTTCATATTGCTCCTGCTTTTGGAATTGATGATATGGAATTAGGGAATACAAGAGGGTTAGCAGTGATTTTGAATGTGGACGAGGATGGAAAGCTAATGGATAAAGAAAATATTTTAGAAGAAGTAAGAGGTGTATTTTTCAAAAATGCTGATCAGAAGATTTTTGATAATTTGGTGGAAAGAAATATTTTACTATATGGTGATATGAAAGGGACTGAACATGAATATCCTTTTTGTTGAAGATGTCAGACGCCTTTGGTTTACAGGGCAAATGAAAGTTGATTTATTAAGATGTCGGCCTTAAGGGATGAATTATTGAAAAACAACAGTGAAATTAATTGGGAGCCAGAATATATTAAAGAGGGTAGATTTGGAGAGTGATTAAATGAAATTAAAGATTGGGCATTATCAAGAAATCGTTATTGAGCCACTCCATTGCCTGTTTGATTATGTGAAAAATGTGGACATCAACATGCAATTGGCTCACTAGCTGAATTAAAGGAAATGGGAGCTGGTTTGAATGAAACAGAGTTGCCAATAAATACAATTACCGGCGAAGTTGATTTGCATCGTCCATATATTGATAATTTCTGTATTAAATGTAAATGCGGGGAGAAAATGAAAAGAACGCCGGAAGTTATTGATTGCTGGTTTGATTCAGGAGCAATGCCTTTTGCGCAAAATCATTTTCCTTTTAAATATACCAATGAATTAGATTTGAGAGATTTAAATTACTATTTAGATAAGGGTTTTCAATTTCCAGCTGATTTTATTTGCGAGGGAATGGATCAGACCCGAGGATGGTTTTATACGTTGCTCGCAATTTCAACTTTATTAGGTTTTCAATCATCGTATAAAAATGTTATTACTTTGGGATTGATAACTGATGAAAAGGGGGAGAAGATGTCAAAGTCTAAAGGCAATGTTGTTTTTCCCGATGAATTAATTGAAAAGTATGGAGCGGATTCTTTGCGTTGATATTTAGTTAGTGTATCTAATGCGGGGGATTACAAAAAGTTTTCAGAGAAAGATTTATTGGTACAACAAAGAAGAGTAATTAATACTTTCTTTAATGTTTTTAAGTTTTACGAAACATATGTTAAAAATACATATGAAGTTAATTTAAGTGATGAATGAATTTTAGATAATTATTCTAGTTTTTCTGTTTTGGACAAATGAGTTATTAATAGAATTGAAAAGGCAAAAGTTAATTATTTTGAAAACTTAGATAAGTACAATGCTTACTTAGCAACTAGAACTTTAGATGAATTGATTGATAGTTTTTCAAGATGATATTTAAGAAGATCAAGAAAGGTGATGCAGAATAGTTCTTTATCGGCGTCAGTTTTTGCTTGGTCAATTAAAGAGATTGCTAAAATGTTTGGAATCTTCTGTCCATTTACAGCTGATTTAATTTGGAAGGAGGGTGGGTTTAATGATTGCGTTGAATCTGTCCATTTGGATAAATTAGATTTACTGGGTATTGAAATCGATGAAGAATTATTAAATCAAATGGAAACTATTAGAGATTTAAGCACACAAGCATTGAAAGTTCGCCAAGAAAAAGCAGTTAAAGTAAGGCAACCTTTAAATGCATTGAGGATTAAAAAGGAGATGAATATCTTGGACGGTATTTTGGATATTTTAAAAGACGAAATTAATGTTAAGAATGTTTTGTTTGATCCTTCAATTAATGATGAAATGGAATTAGATTTAAATTTAACGCCTGAATTAATTAATGAAGGAAAGTATCGTGAGCTAATTAGATTAATACAGGATTTAAGACAAGAATTGGGTTATAGTCCAAATGATTTGGTGGATTTATCTATTACTAATATTTCAGAAGACGATTTTTGAAAATTAGTAAATGATAGTATTAAGAAGGATGTTAAAATCAATAATTTTAGTTTTTCAAAATCCGATGCTTTTGATATTGAAAGAGAAATCAAAAATGAAGTTTTTGATTTTGTAATTCAAATGAAAAAGATATAATGAAAAGGTTTCAGAGAAAAATTGAAAATTTTGTATGTGAAAATTGTGGGTTTGAGGTTTTGGGTAATGGTTATACTGACCATTGCCCAAAATGCTTGTTTTCTAAACACGTTGATATTAATCCGGGGGACAGAGAGAGTGACTGTTGTGGATTAATGGAGCCAATTGGCTTTGAAATTAAGCATGGAAAGTACATTATTAAGTACAAGTGTTTGAAATGTGGGTATTTACATAATGTTAAAATTGCTAAGGAGGATGATATTGATGTGCTTTCAGGGCTAAAATAGTTGACTTTTTGCTTAAAATATGGTAATATTGTTAGTAGAATACAATAAAAAGACCCAAAACATTGTATTCCGTTGGCACGAATACAATAAAAACACTAAAATAACCATATTATGGACCATAAAATGATTAAAATACTAGAAAAACAAAAGGTTGAAAGAGATACCTTTTTAAGCAAGGAGTTTATACCGAGAGAACAACAATATCTGAAAGACGAATTGTTGAGATCAAAATTGATAAAAATAATTACTGGACCGAGGAGAGCAGGTAAATCTACTTTTTTATTCCTTCTATTAAAAGGAATAGATTTTATATATGTTAACTTCGATGAAGTTGAATTGATAAAGTTAATAAAAAACAAAGATGAATTTTTAGATTGTTTGCATAGTGTTTATGGTAATACTAAAACAATAGTATTTGATGAGATACAAAACTTAAGCGAATGAGACATGTTTTTAAATAAATTGCATCGAAACGATTACAATGTTTTTATAACTGGATCTAATTCTAATTTATTAAGTGGTGAGTTTGCTAGCTCCTTGACTGGCAGGTATCGAACGGTTAAGTTGTTCCCATTCAGCTTTCAGGAGCATCTAAAAGTTTTAGAAGCGGAAAAAGAAAATCCAGTCTTTATGCTAAGAAAGATTTTAGTTCGAGGTGGGTTTCCAGATATAGTAGTTAGAGATGAAGCTTCAAAAGTGTATTTTGATGATTTGATATCAGCAGTGATTTTTAAAGACATAGCTAAAAGACATAGAATTCAATACCCGGAAAGAATAGAAATGTTGATAAATTATTTGCTTTCTAATGTGTGCCATGAGATAAATTATGCTAAAACTGGAATAGCTTGTGGTATAAAGAATCATAGAACTTTAATTAAGTATTTGCAATTTATAGAAAATAGCTACTTGTTTTTCTTTTTAGATAAGTTTAGCTATAAGCCACTAGTCAGATTGGTTTCGGATAAAAAAATATTTTGCGTTGATAATGGTTTTATAAGTTCTAAGAATTTTTCTAATTCACCTGATAATGGAATGTATTTTGAAAATTATGTATTTACAGAATTAATAAAGAAAGGACTAAAGCCAAACTCAGATCTTCTTTATTACAAGACTAAGAACGGCAAAGAAGTGGATTTTGTTGTTAAAAGCATAGCTGGTCCAGAGCAGTTGATTCAAGTTTGTTTTGATATATCTAATCCTAAGACTGAGAAAAGGGAGGTAGCAGCATTATCAGAAGCTAGTAAGGAATTGAATTGTAATAAGCTTTTGATAATAACTCCAGATGTTGATAAAACGGAAATTGTTGACAGTAAAACCATACAGTTTGTGTCTATAGGTAAATGGGCACTGACAAATGAAAAAATGAATTAAAGTTTTTTTAGTATTAATTTATTGGCGCTTCATTCTTGCTTTTATCTTGTGTATTGGGGCTTTTGTTCTGATTTTGCTATACTTGTCGCTATGTATTTACAAATAATGGATTATCTGGTATAATATAGTAAATAAAAAGGGAATGATCGGCTTCGATGAGAAGCTATCTTTAAGTAATGCAAGTCAAGGATGGTTTGTTACCTTGTTAATCACCAAGCCAAACAACAATTGCCAACAAATATCAACCTGCTTACGCTTTAGCGTAACTCGTTAACCGGCAACCCTTAAAGTTGATGCTCGATGGACTTTAAGGTAATTTTGCGAGCTATATTAAATCGTTGTTAGAGCGATTTAACGAAAAATATCTAAATCGGATTAATTTGTTTTGTTTGTTTTTTAGAGTTAATCTTAAAATTAAAAACAAGATAAACTTGTAGATTTATTTGAGGAGGTTTTTTAGACGTGGGTTCGATTCCCACCATTTCCACCACACATATGTGAAAATGTGTATAATAAAAATATTAATTTTGTATTTTGATTTACAACAAAATGATTGATAGATCTAAAAAAATAAGATTGATTGGTGAAGATACTAAAATGATTGGTATTGTTGAATATGGAGAGGCAGAAGATATGTCAAAAGAAAAAGGTTTGGATTTAATTTTAGTAACTCAAAATGCGGAAATACCAGTATACAAATTAGGAGATTCTAAAAAATTACGTTATCATGAAGAAAAAATGAGACGTAAGGAAGCTAAGAAGCAAAGAGCTGACGTTATGAAAATTGTTAAAATTAGTTTTAATGAAGGAACTCATGATATGCAAACCAAGATTAAGAGGTTAGAAGAATTTTTAGAAGATGGGTTGAAGGTTAAGATTGTCATGTTTTTGGCTGGTAGAGAAAAGAGCCATTTTGATATTGCACTTGAGAAAACAAAAACTTTTTTGAAAATGATAACAGTTGATTACAAAACTTTATCAGAAATTAAAAAATTATCTAATGGATTTGAAACTATTATTTCTAAATAATATTAAATAAATAATTAAATTTACTATAATGAACCGTAATTTTTATGCAAAAAGAATTAAAGTTACAAAGAATAACAAGGTGTTGCGTCGAGCTAGTAATACTGCTCATACAACATCAACTGATAGAACAGTAACTAAGCAACGTCGAAAAAGAAAAACAACACTATCTAAAGGTTTTACTAAAAAGGTGTTGCGAATTATGAGTCAAAAGAAATAGAATTAATAATGAATAAATAATATATATGGCAAGAGTAAAATCAGGTGTCGTTTCTAGAAAGCGAACAAACAAAATATTAAAGCAAACCAAGGGTTTCCGATATGGTCGTAAATCTAAAATTAGAGCCGCTAAAGAAGCTTTATTGCATGCCGGTGAACACGCTATTCGTGGACGAAAAGAAAAGAAGAGAGTTAACAGATGTTTATGACAAACAAAGATTAATGCTTTTGTAAGAGAAAATGGTTTAACTTATAGCAAGTTTATTGCATTGCTTAAAGCTAAAAACGTTGAAATTGACAGAAAGGTTATGTCAGAATTATGCGTTAAAGAACCAGTAGTTATGAAAAAGATTATTGATTTTGTTCAGAAATAATATTGAAAAACAACGGAATAAATCCGTTGTTTTTTTATTGTATTATTTTTGTTAATTTGATAAAATATTGTATATTAAAAAAAGAATATGAAGGAAAAATATATTTTTATTTCTCATAAATATTGAAATGTTGATAAGTTGGTTTTGAGAAAAAGATTAGAGCTAATCGATGTTTTGCTTAAGAAAAAAGGTCATAAGACTTTTATATATTTTCGTGATGTGCAAAAATGAGTGAATGAACATTCTGATCCAGGAGTAGCTTTAAAAGATGCTTTAAGAAAGTTGAAAAAATGCGATATGGTTTTGGGAGTTGTATTTCATCGAGAGATAAGCCAGGGGATGTTGCTTGAATATGGCTATGCCAAAGCTTTGGGCAAAAAAACAATATTATTGATTTGCGAGAAGTGTCCATCACCAGTTTTAGAGCATTTGGCTGATCGGGTAATAAAATTTAAGAATTTGAAAGATTTGGCTGAAAAATTAGATATTTAACCTTGATTTTTTTAAATATATGTTTTATACTATATATATTAGCAGGATAAAATTAATTTAAAATGCAAAAAAAGATTAATAAAAAAGATGCTTTTTCTTTAATTGAAGCACTAGTCGCAATTTCAATTTTAATGATTGGAATTTTAAGTGCTTTTATTTTAGTTATTAGGACATTAGCAAATACACCTCATGTTCAGAGTCGTTTAATTGCAGCTAATTTAGCACAAGAAGGGGTTGAATTAGTTCGCCAAATACGCGATACTAATTTTGTACAATCTAAAAAGTTTAGGGAGGGGTTAGTTAATGGTGAATATCAGATTGATTCAAATGAACGAGAGTTGATTAAGTTTGATAAAGAGAATTTTTTGAAATTTGATGATAGTTCTAAACTATATTCTTATTCATCAGGGAATAAACATCCATACTTTTTTCAAAGGAAAATTGTTATTAGCGATTTTGAGGGAAAGACAAATGTGTTTAAAGTTAATGTTGTTTTAACTTGATGTGTTAAAAGAAATGAAATGCAATGTTTGCAGAATCCAACTTATACTTTAAATGTCGAGGACCATTTATATAATTATTATAAAGTAGCAGAATAGATTTTAAAATATGCTAAAACTAAATAATAAAAGAAAATCTTTTACTTTAATTGAGGCCTTAATGGCGGTAGCAATGTTTATGGTCATTGCAACTATTTTAATTAATATTTATGTAGCTACTGTTAGAGCAGAAAGAGTCGCCTATATTATTTTGCGAGATAGTGATGTAACCCAAAATGTATTGGAAACAATATCAAGAGCTGTTCGTATGGGAAGTGATTTTATAGCAATTGACGAAAATACATTACAATTTAAAACAGAAGAAGAGGGAAAGAAGTTCTTTACTTTGTTTAGATACAGATATGATGATTTAGAAAAAAGAGGATGGATAGAGCGTATTAAGGATGTTGATAAATTTGGAGATGCAGTTGCTTTAACGCCAGACGACATGAGTATTGAAGATTTTGAAATTACTGTTTTTGGGGAGATTGGTGAGCAGAAAAATGTTTTAGTTAAATTTACAGCTGTATCAGAAGCTTATGGTAATAAGTACAGGACTTTTATTCAAACGTCGATTACGCCAAGATTATTAATTTCTAATTAATTATTTATGTTTTTTATTAAATTTAAAAACAAAAGAAAGGCTCAGGTGTTTTTGATGAGCGCGTTGATTTTGGCGAGTACGGCTGCTTTAGGGTTGTCGTTAGTCAGTGTTTATTTGAAAAATTTGAGAATGGTTTACCAAATTACGGAGTCAACCAAGGCTTTTTATTTGGCAGATGCTTGTGCAGAATGAAGACTATACGAATGAAAAGATGGTGGAACCGGTGATACTGTTGGTCCGGTGTTTTCTAATGGCAGTCCGACAAGTCCGGTTAAATGTGAGTACGATCCTGATTATGAAGCGTTAGGACAAATTAAAACAATTGGAATTACTCAATTAGTTAGACGTGGTATTAATATATATTTTACTGATGAGTTTTTTGAATTTTAAATATGGCCTATAACATGAAAAAAGAAGATAATGTTGAAATAAAAAAAAGAATGGAGAAATTAAAAGAAGAGATTAATTATCATAATCATCTTTATCATGTTTTAGATAACCCAATAATTTCGGATGAAGCTTACGATGATTTATTTAAAGAATTAAGAAGACTTGAAAATGAAAACCCAGAACTTGTATTAGATGATTCGCCAACTCAAAGAACAGGCGGTAAAGTTTTAGATAGTTTTAAAAAAGTTAAACATCAAATAAAGATGTTATCTTTGTTTGATTTAAAAACTAAAGATGAATTTAAAGATTGAGATACAAGGGTTAAAAAACTAATGGTGGAGAAGAAAATTGGAGTTAGTGGTGATCTTGAATATTATTGTGAATACAAATATGACGGATTATCAATGGCTTTAATTTATGAAGACTCTAAATTTGTTTTAGGGGCAACTAGAGGAGACGGTGAAAATGGAGAAGATGTTACAGAAAATTTAAAAACAATTAGAACAATTCCTTTAAAACTATTTAATGAGAAACAAATAAAAGAAAGTTTAAAAAACAATAATGCTGAATATTTGTTTGATAATGTTATAAAAGGCTTGAAAGGTAGGGTTGAAATTAGAGGGGAAGTAATTATTGATGAAAAAGAATTTAATAGGATTAATAAAGAACAAGAGAAGAAGGGTTTGATGGTTTATGCTAATCCAAGGAATTTGGCGGCGGGTTCAATTAGACAATTAGATCCGAGCATTACTCATAGTCGTAATTTAACTTTTATTAGTCACACTTTAATAACTGATTTCGGACAAAAAAAACATAGTGACGCCCATTTTATTTTAGAAGCTTTAGGTTTTAAAACATATAATGAGAATAATAAGGTATGTTATGGGAATAATGATGTTTTTGAATTTTATGATAATGTTGCTAAAAAACGTGAAAAACTAGGATTTGAAATTGATGGTATTGTTGTACAAGTTGATGATATTTCTGTTTTTGATAAATTAGGATTTATTGGTAAGGGGCCAAGAGCAGCAACGGCTTTTAAATTTCCACCAGTTGAAGGAGTTACTAAGGTTTTGGATATTAAATTACAAGTTGGGCGTACAGGTGTTTTAACTCCAGTTGCTTTTTTGGAGCCAATACGTATTGGCGGAGCAATAGTTTCAAGATCAACGTTGCATAACAAGGAAGAAATTAAGAGGCTGGATGTTAAAATTGGAGATTCGGTTATCATTACGCGATCTGGAGATGTTATTCCGAAAGTATTAAAGGTTTTAACTTCAATGAGAACTGGCAAAGAAAAAGATTTTGAAATTTCTGATAAATGTCCGATGTGCGACGGGAAAGTCGTAGAAGATGATTCTGGTATTTTGGTAAGGTGTGAGAATAAAAAATGTCCAGGAAGAAATGAAGGGTATTTAAATCATTTTGTGTCTCGTCAAGCTTTTGATATTAAAGGCCTAGGAGATAAGATATTGAAAAAACTAGTTGATGAGTGTTTGGTGACGGATGTTTCTGATTTATTTGATTTGAAAGAAGGAGATTTGAAAGTTTTAGAAAGATTTGGAGAAAAATCTAGCCAGAATATTATTTCAAGTATTGAAAAATCCAAAAACATACATATTAATAAGTTTTTGTTTGCATTAGGTATTCCTAATATTGGTAAAGAAAGTGCTGAAGTTATTGGGAAAAAGTTATTGGAATTAGGGGATGTTAAAAAGCCAAATGATTTAATTAAATTGGCTAAGAAAATGAGCAAACAGGATTTTGATGATTTGCCTGATTTTGGAGATAAAATGGCTGAAGAAGTTTTTGAATATTTTAATACTGAGCATACTGATAAATTGTTTGAGAAATTAAATATTGCTGGAATTAAAATATTAACGGATACTAAGATAATAAACCAAAAATTAAAAGATCTTAAGTTTTTGTTTACCGGAGAGTTAGAATCAATGTCAAGAATTCAGGCCCAAGAGAAAGTTAAAGAAAGAGGCGGAATAGTTAAAGAAGTGGTTACCAAAGATTTAAAATATATTGTTGTGGGCTCTGATCCGGGAAGCAAGTTGGAAAAAGCTAAGAAATTGGGGATCAAAACATTGGATGAAGAAAAATTTAAAAAATTAGTAGAATAAAAAATTATGTTTGTTCCTAAAACAGAAAGAATAAAAAAATTAGCCGAAAAGCATGAAAAGGTTATAAAGGAACTGGAAAATATTTTTGATAAAGAAACTTTTGTATATATAGATTTTGCAAATGTTATACATTGACAAGATAAGTTAAAATGACATATTTGTATAAAAAGATTAAAGCAACTTTTGGATTCATTTGACACTATAAAAGGGATAAAGATTTATTATGGAACGTTAGAAAGCAATTCAAATTCTTTAGAAATGATTGATAGTATTAAAAATAGTGGATATGATTTAAGAACGAAGCCGGTAAAAATTATAAAAAAATCTATTGATGTATCAAGTATAGATATGGGTTCGCCGGCATTACTTAAGAATTTTATAAAAAAATCATTTTTAACGAAACTGAAAATAGAGACGATAGAGGCTATAAATAAAGATTTACGGGAGTTGAATAAAAATAATATTTTTTATATAGAAGATGAAAAATGTAATTTTGATGTTGAAATTGGTATTGATATGTTATTGGACGGAGAAGATGGAGCAATTAATAATTTTATTTTATGAAGCGGGGACAGTGATTTTGCGTTTCCTGTTAAGGATTTGTTGGTTCGGAATAAAAAGGTACTACTTTTTACGATTGCAAGAAGGGCTGGCCCAGAATTGATGGAAACGGGAGTAAGAGTTTTTGATGTTCGTAAAATTAGAGACTTTATTTGTTGGACAAGAGAAATAAGTATTTTGTTATAAGTTAATCTTTGGTTTTCCACAAAGATGTTTGACTTTCTTTGCAATTGTGGTATAATATTTGTAACTAGAAATAGTTAATAAGTCAATGGCTTGGGGGCTGCTTTTTGCGGTCCCTTTTGCATTTATGTAATTTATGATTTTTCTTTGATTTTTATTTTTTTTATGATATAATATATGCATAAACTTGGGTATACGCGCAAGAAAGATATTAAAAAAATTAACAAAGAAATCAATAAATATATAAAAAATTTATGAACTTAATTGATGATTTAAAATATAGAGGTCTAATTAATCAAGCGATTGATTTGGATTTATTAAAAGAAAGATTGAATGCAAGTCCAATTACTTTTTATTGTGGATTTGACCCTTCGGCGGATAGTTTGCAATTGGGTAATTTGTTAGTCATAATTACAGCTAAGAGATTTTCTAAGTATGGACATAAGCCTTTGATTTTAGTTGGCGGTATGACTGGGTTGATTGGTGATCCTTCAGGAAGATTAAATGAAAGAGCTTTGCCTGAAGAGGCTTTGGTTTTTTTGAGAGTCGAAAAGTTTAAAAATGAAATGTCGAAGTTTTTTGATTTTAAGAGCGAAGCAGAATTAGTTAACAACTATGATTGGTTTAAAGATTTTAAATTAATAGATTTTTTGAGAAACGTTGGCAAGAATTTTACAGTTAGCTATTTGCTGAACAAAGAATTTATCAAATCAAGGTTGGAAAATGAAGAGGGAATTTCGTATACTGAATTTTCTTATGGTTTAATTCAGGCATATGATTTTTATCATTTGCATAAAGAATACAATTGTGAAATGCAATTGGCTGGATCTGATCAATGAGGAAATATTACAAGCGGAGTTTCTTTTATCGAGCAAGAATCCGGTAATAAAACTTTTGGTTTGACTTTGCCGATTTTAACAGATGAAAGTGGTAAGAAATTATCTAAGAGTTTTAATAATACAGTGTTTCTGAATAAAGAAATTACTTCACCTTTTAAGTTTTATCAGTATTTTATTAATTTGTCAGATGAAATTGCTTATCAGTGGATGAAATTCTTTACATTTTTAAATCAGGAAGAAATTGAAGAAAAAATTAAAGAACAAAAAGAAAAGCCAGAAACAAGATTGTGTCAAAAATATTTAGCTAAGTATTTGACTGATTTTGTGCATGGAATTGATGCAACTGACAGAGTAATGAAAATTTCGGAAATATTATTTAATGGTAATATTCAGGGCTTAGAATTAGATGAATTTGAAGAAGCTTTTAAAGAGGTGACAAATTATACAATATCCAAGAACGAAGTGGAGGGAATGTTGTTGTTGGATTTATTAGTTAAAACTGGTATTTCTGGTTCCAAAAGGCAAGCTCGAGAAGATATTGAGAATAAAGCAATAAATATTAATGGGATTATATATTGTGATGTAAATGAGGCTGTTTCTGATGATAAAATGATGTTTGATAAATATATAGTAATACGAAGAGGGAAGAAAAATTACTTTTTAGTCGAGATTGTATAGAGAAATACAATACTTTACAATTTATGTTTAATCTGGTATAATATCTTTTAATAAAGCAATATAATAAAATAAAATGGCTAAAAAAACAAAGACAAGCGAAGTTTCGACTTCTAGCTTAGAAAGTACCGTAAAAGAGATAAAAGATAGATTTGGAGAAGGATCAATTATGGTATTAGGCGAAGCAAAGAAGGTTGATATTGGTTCAATATCAACTGGATCACCATCTTTAGATATTGCCCTTGGTGTGGGCGGTATTCCTAGAGGACGAATTATTGAAATATATGGAGCTGAATCTTCAGGTAAAACGACTTTGTCTTTGCATATAGTTGCTGAAATGCAGAAACAAGGTGGTACGGCAGCTTATATCGATGCTGAGCATGCCTTGGACCCAGAATATGCTAAGAGAGTTGGAGTTAAGATTAATGATTTATTAATTTCTCAACCTGATCATGGTGAACAGGCTTTAGAAATTATTGAAGCATTGGTCCGCTCTGGATCAATTGATTTAATTGTTGTTGACTCAGTGGCAGCTTTGACGCCATTAGCTGAAATTGAAGGAGAAATGAGCGACCAGCAGATTGGCCTGCAAGCTCGTTTGATGAGTAAGGCGCTGAGAAAATTAACAGCTTTAACAGCTAAAGTGAATACAACGATTATCTTTATTAATCAAATTAGAATGAAAATTGGCATGATGTCTTATGGTAATCCGGAGACAACGCCAGGCGGAAAGGCTTTGAAGTTCTTTACATCAGTAAGACTTGAGCTTAAGAGAATAGCGCAGATTAAAAAAGGAGATGATGTTGTTGGTAATAGAGTTGTTGCCAAAGTTGTTAAGAATAAAGTTGCCTCTCCATTTAAAACAGGCGAATTCAATATTATGTTCAATGAAGGCATTGCCTATTACAATGATTTAGTAAACATTGCTTTTAAAAATGGTATTGTTCAAAGAACAGGTACAACATATAATTACAATGAAACTAAATTAGGTGTAGGGATTGATAATGCGGCTGATTTTTTGAGAGAGAATCCAAAGATAGCCAAAGAAGTATTAAAAAATGTACAAAGTAAGTTAGCTTAATTAAAAATATATAAAATACTAGAAAATGAAAAAGATAAAATATGATTTAACATTAATTATTAGAGGAGATAAGAGCATAGACGAAGCTCAAAAGATTTTTGATGATGTTAAAATTAAATTAGAAAAATTAGGTTATGAGATTAGCAAATCAATTAATCCGGTTTTAAAAGAATTGGCTTTTGAAATTAATAAATTCAAACAAGGATATTATGGTACTTTTATTTTCGAGGCAGAAGATTATGCAAATTCTCAAATTGAAGAAATATTTAAATTTGATGAAAACGTTTTGAGATTTTTGACAGTTATCTTCAGTGATGCTTTAGCAAAACCAAGAATGAGAATTAATTTGAGAAGACAAAGAGAAGCTGATAAGAAAGAAGTTGTTTTGGAAAACAAGACTGAAGAAGTAGAGGTATCAAGTCCAGTTGAAGAAACTGCAGCAATTGAGGAAATTGAAAAAGTTGAAGAGCAAAAAGCTATGGATTTAGAGCATTTGGACGAAAAATTAGATGAGTTGCTAAAATAATTTATATAATTTAATTAAAATATTAATTTAATATATATGAATTTAAACCTTGTAATGCTAATTGGTAGAATTACCAGAGATGCTGAATCAAAGGTAACGCCAAGTGGCCAGAATGTTGTTAATTTTTCAATAGCAACGAATTCAGTTTGAGTCGATAAAAATCAACAAAAACAAGAATCAACAGAATTCCATAATCTTGTGTTTTGAGGGAAGCGAGGCGAAGCTTTAGCTCCTTATCTAACAAAAGGTAAATTAGTTATGGTAGACGGTGAATTAAAGACAAGATCATGGGTTGGACAAGATGGACAGAAGAAATCTAGGACAGAAATTTTTGTTAAGAATTTACAATTTGGTCCAAGAGCTTCAAATGATGGGGGTTTTATGGCAAGTAAAGATGATACTGCAAAGGAAGAGAAAGATGATATTGTTGAAGATTTGCCAATTATTCAAGCTGGAAGCGATGATAGTCCTTTTGAGGAAGACTTGGAAGGAGACGAGATACCATTTTAATACCTTGATTAATTGAATGTTATGTGGTATAATGAAAATTAATAAATAAAATGAATTGTATGAAAAAAGATACACATCCAAAATACTATGAAGCAACAGTAAAATGTGCTTGCGGAAATACTTTTGTAGTTGGTTCTACAAGTGAATCTTTAGATATCGAAGTTTGTTCTCAATGCCATCCTTTTTTTACTGGGAAATCTAAAAAATTAGATATTGCTGGTAGAGTTAATAAATTTGAGAAGAAAGTTACAAAAGCTAAAGAATTAAAAGAAAAAGCTCCAGCTAAAAAAGTTAGAGCCAAAAAGGAAACTAAAAAAGTTCAAAAAATCGGAGTTAAATAGCTAGGCAAAAAACTACTATCTTTCTTATATGATAGTAGTTTTTTATTTAAAAAAGTGTTAGAATATTTAAAATTAAAATGTAGATATGGAAGAGAGTTTAAAAGAGAGATTGGAAAAATTAAGATTGGAAAAATCGGAGATTATTGCTTTGATGAGTGATCCGGAGGTTTTAAAAAATCAAAAAGAATATGAGGGGTTAGTAAGAAAATTAAAAGAAGTTGATAAATGGCTGTTTTATTTAGAAGATTTGGAAAGAATTGAAAAGCATATTGAAGAAGATAATATGATGCTAGAAAATGAAGTTGATGACGACATTGTTTCAGAAATTAATATTGATTTGGAAAAGAATTTAAGTAAGAAAGAAAAGGTTGTTAATGCTATCAATGTTATGATTGAAGAAGAGAGCGTATCAGAAGACGATAAGATTGATAATATTATTTTAGAAGTTAGGGCTGGAACAGGCGGAGATGAAGCAACTATTTTTGCTTTTGATTTGTACCGAATGTATGCTCGATATTGCGAGAATAAGAATTGATCAGTTACGTTATTAGATTTGAATGAAAATACATCGGGAGGATACAAAGAAGTTGTAGCAGAAATTAAAGGAGACGGATGTTATAAGGAATTAAAATATGAAGCTGGAGTCCATAGAGTTCAAAGAGTACCAGTAACTGAAAAACAAGGAAGAATTCATACATCAACAGCAACGGTTGCCATTCTCCCTAAGGTGTCGGAAAAAGAAATTGAACTGAAAGAGAGTGATTTGGAGTTTGATTTCTTTAAATCTTCTGGTAAAGGTGGGCAGAATGTTCAGAAAGTTGAAACGGCGGTTAGAATTAAGCATAAGCCAACAGGAATTGTTGTTACTTGTCAGGTAGAAAGATCGCAGTTGAAAAATCGAGAAAGAGCAATGAGTGTTTTGAGATCAAAATTATGGGAGAAAGAAAAAGAAAAACAATTTGGAAATATTGACGACGCAAGAAGGGCACAGGTTGGTACAGCTAAGAGATGTGAAAAAATACGAACGTATAATTTTCCTCAAGATAGAATTACGGATCATAGGTTGGGTGAAAGTTTTCATGGTATTGAAACAGTGATGGAGGGCAGTATACAAAATATATTGTCAGCTATGAGAAAACTAGATGACCCTAATTTTGTAATTGGCGGAGATAGCGAAGATTAAGTTTAGTTGTTTTTATTTATAATATTTGTTAAAATATTTATGTTATACGTTAACATATTATGAAAAAAATACTATACATTTTAATTTGTGGCTTGATGGCATCGTTAGTATTAGCTTCAAAAACTAATGCTAGTTTTTTTGATGATTGAATGCGTTTGATTAGAGGGCTAGCAGTGACAACAACTACGAAGACTAAAGAATTAAAAAAAATAGAAGACGCTGTAATGGAGTCTAAAACGTTGTGTTTTGGTCAAGAACTAGAATTCGATAATGAAAACCAATCTGTAAAAGACCTTCAAGATTTTCTTTGCCAGAATGGTTTTTATAAAGAATGTTTAATTACTGGTTATTTTGGCGGGTTAACTAAAAAAGCAGTAATTAATTTTCAAAATTATTATTTTGATCAAATTTTAAAACCATTGGGATTGCTAAAGGCCACTGGATATGTAGGCAGTGCCACTCTTAAACAATTAAATAAACTAACTGGTTGCGGTGTTGAAAAACAAAAAATTGATAATATTGATTTTAATATTAACTTTAAAAACGACCAAGCTATATCCAATATTTCTTATGACTTGCCAGATCTAATAATTACTGATTTTGCACCCACCAATTGAAAAGAATTAACTGAAAAAGACCCGGAAGCTATGACATGCAGATTAAAACCTGGAAATTGTTTTTCGTATAGTCCAGGCCATAATAGGGCTTGGGTTTCTGTAAAAAATATCGGAAAAGCTAAGAGTAAAGACTATTTAGTTGTTATTTATTCGAAGCAAAGCGATATGTTGTTTGGAAATACTGCTAAATATGTTCCGATAGGTATGGTTAAAGCTTCGCCTTTAAAACCAGGTGAATCTAAGACTTATGAATTGTATTTGTTATTTGTTACATCTTGTTTTGACGGGAATGTTTTTGAGCTGTCACATGATTTAAAAATTGTTGTTTATAGCGAAAAAGCTAGTGATGTAATTAAAAAAATCGAGGAACAGGGGGAAATAGCATATAATAATGACATACTGGTTAAACTAAGAGATATGTATAATCAGCCAGACAAGATGAAAGTTGCTGATTTCAGCCAGACAGAATTTGCCAGAGAAGTAGTTAAATTTAAAAATAGTTCAGAGATAAATAGCTATGCTGGTTTTTTGGAATTAAATTCTAAAAATAATGAATATGCAACGGCTTTTAAGTGTGGCAGCAGGGTTAGAAGCTATGATGAAGTTACAAAATTATATGGTCCAGTTGCTGGGCAAACATTTTCAAATAACAGAAGTTTTGCTTGTCACGAAGGAGAAGGAAACTATTCCCTGGAAGAATGTCAGGAGATCGTTCTTGATGTTGATAAGTTAAATCTATTCTTAAAAGGAGGAAAAGAACCTTATATTCCTAGATTAACTTCTTATTATTGCAATCTTTTAACTGGTCAATGCATTGAAAGTAATTATACAGTAGATAAATTAGATGGTAAAGCTTGCGATTATTATAAAGGGCCATATAGATATTATGAATCTGGCGATGGTATAGATAATGATTGTACAAAAGAATGTATAAGAGAATATTCGTTTTATCAAAATTATCAAGTTAATATTTATGATTGATATGCTTGCCATCCGGTGTTGTATAATTTGTTTAAAGTTACGGATAAAGTAGCTAATAATTCTATATTGTTTAAGCTGACTACCACGACAACAACTAAAAGGGCGAAGCCAGACACGAATACATGCTATAGATGCAGTTATCCCCATCAAGCGTGTTTAGTTTCTTCTGACTATTGCGATGATTATGATAGTTTTTGACTTGATGAATGTGGTAAATTTTGTAAAGAGGGCTATGAGCTAAGAGGTAGGGCGCCTTGATATACTTGCGATGGAAACGCAAAAAGATGTATTCAATCTTTACAGCAAGGTCCAGTGTTTATGTCGTCAAGCGAATGTAAAAGTGATTGTAAAAATAATCTTAATAATTTATTGAGCTATAATGGTTCTTTGCCAGATTTAGTAACTAAAATCGTTGATGTAGAAACTTTTCCGGAAAAAGGCTTTTCTATCGTTAAGGCAAAAATTAAAAATATTGGAGGCTCTGTGGCAATATGTAGGTTGCAAGGTGGACAGGAAGCGATGTTTCGTCAATGTGTTGCTGGGTACACCAGGTCATCAGTTAATTGTAAACAAAACACTGTTTGAGATGATGGCCCTGGGTGTTGCAAAGTGAGCGCTTCGGATACTAAATGCTTGGATAATTCGTTTATATATAAAAAAGGATCTTTGGATTTTAAAACTGGTCCAGGTGCTTGAGAAACAGATTGGGTAAACGAGACTGTTAGATGAAAAGTGGAAGATAATAATAGTAGCAAATTAGAACCGGGAGAAGAAATAGATGTTACTTATCAAGCTTGATGTATTGAAAAAGACAATGATATTTCTATTGTTGCCGACCCTGGAAAATTTGAAAGTGATTCAAAGGCAATATCGAGTGGTCACATAGGGAATTTTTTAGAAAACAATTTTTTAAATTTTCCACCTTTTAATAATACAGAAAAGTGGAAATATGGTAATATTAAGGAATCAAATGAATTAAATAATACTGCCTATGTTAAGTTAGGGTGTGCAATTAAATCAGAATTTTGTGACGGAACAAGTAATCCGTTGATTAATGTTGTAGAAAAGGTCAATACTTATTAATTAATCTGTTTAATTATTTTTTGAAGTTATCAAACTTGATTTTAATTTCAATCTTTGTTAAAATATATTTATCAATTGATAAATATATTTTAAATTTATCTAATGTTAAAACCAAAATTAATTACAATTCTATCC
>CAZCTX010000001.1:9973-42489 GCA_964502205.1 uncultured Candidatus Saccharibacteria bacterium | reverse complement strand
GTTCCGCCACCTGGGCATTAGTAAGATTATAGCAAATTTTTGATAGAAATCAAGCCTCGCGTTTTAAACAACAATTTAATTATTTAATTTATTTATAAGATCATTCAGTTTTTGCACTATTTTATCACGACTATAATTTTCGTAAACATAAGCTTGTCCATTTTTCCCAAGAAGGTTTGCCTCTATACGATGCGTATATAAAAACAATATTTTGTTTGCCATATCTTCGGCGTCATCTTCTCTGCAAAGTATTCCGCCATTTGCATTTTGAATTATGTCCGAAGCAACGCCTTTAAGATTTATTATAACGGGCTTTCCGCCGGCTCAGTAATGAAATAACTTAGACGGAACAGAGTTTTCGAACAAAGGCTCGTTTTTTAATGTGACTAACCCTATGTCAAAACATTTAATATATTTGGGCATTTCTGAATAAGGTTTTTCACCAATAAATACTACATTTACTAAATTATTTTTTTTACAAAACGCTTCCGCCCCTTCTTTCATCCCGCCATCTCCTACCAGCAAAAAAACAATATCCTTGTAATTTATTAATTTTTCTGCAACTAAAGCTAGCATCTTTACATTTTGAGCGAATCCCATTAACCCTGTAAAGCCAACAACAAATTTGTTATTTAAATTAAATTTATTTGTAATACCCTCTTCTTCGGTAATACTTGAAAAAATGTTGGCATCAATTGCATCGGGAATTACTTCGATTTTATTTAATAGATTTTTATTTTTAAGTAATTCTTTTTTAGTACCCAACGAACCACAAGTTATATGATCTGCTTGTCTATAAATCCATTGCTCTATTTTTTTTGCGAAAAAAAACAAAAAACCTTTTTTCATAAAGCCAGTTGCTATCGCAGAATCAGGCCACACGTCTGTTATATCCAGTATTAATTTCCCGCCACGTAAATTTTTATTAAATATACTGACAAAAGATGCAAAAAAAGAAGGGGTCGCCGAAATTGTCAAATTAGGTTTTTTGATTTTTAATAAAGCAAAGCAAGCGGACACAACAAAAGAGTTATAGGATAAGAGTCTTAAAAAAAAGTGACTACTTGGCTTTACCGGCAATATTCAGGTTCTTATTATTTCGTATCCATTCTTTTGCTCTTTTTGAAATCATTTATTTTTGTACCCTTCGAATATTCTACCACGAGGGTAAATAGGGTTCGCGCACAAAACACAAACCTGGTGCCCCAATTTTGTTAAATGTTCGGCATATCCAGATAATCTTATGGCTGCCCCGCCTATATCGGGTGGGAAATTTTGTGTAACTATAAGTATTCTCATATTAATTTAAGTCTTGAATCATTTTTTTAAAAGAATTTATTTTTAATTTTTTTTGTACTGGATAAATTGTAGACAGAGTTCTATCACAAAACTTTTCCGTGTCCTTAATTATTTTTATATTTAATCCATACTTTTCTTTAAAACTTTTTAACATTTCGTATTTTGACACTTTTTCGCTAAAAACGTGGTAAGTTCCGTTTTTAGGAAATTGTTTTCGATTTTTTATAATAGTATCGCAAATTCGCCCATATTCTCGTGCTGTAATTCCATTCCAGTAGTGTTTTGCATACCCCATTACAGTTTTATTATTGTTAGATTTAAACCATTCTAACAAAGATGCGGAGCCAGACAACTCCTCTCCCACAATAGACGTTCTTAATGTGAGGCTTTTTTGGGGCTCTCCCAAATATTTAGAAATTCCATATGAATCCAAAGACGTTATTCTAGAGTTTTCGTTATAAGGGAAACCGTCCATACCGTTGTAAACACAATCGGTTGTGATTTGAATTAGCTTATCCTCATAATAATCGCTTAACAAGTTTGGAAAATCTGCATTGATAAAAAATGTTTTTTTTATGTCTTTATCTGCATATTTATTAATAATCCCAGAGCAATTAATGATTGAATCAATTGTCCCAATTTTTTTTATCAAACCTTTTATTTGTTCAGGGTTTTGCATAAGAGACTCTATATTAAAACAAATGTTTTTTTGCTCAGCTACTTTGCCATATTTTTTATCCAATAATTCTAACTTATCATTATTTCTATATATTAGTACCAATTTATACTTATCTTTTAAGATAGAATAAACACCGGATCCCAACATTCCGGTCGGAGCTATTATTGCAACTGTTTTTTTATTTATCCTCATAATAAATACTTATGTAGTTTTTTATCTCATCAACGGTCAGTAGAGTTACGCCATCAGAAGAATATTTTTTCTCTTCATTTTGTTTTTTCGAAACACTATTTTTGTCTCTATGAATTATATAATAATCGCCAACATCCTCTGTTCTAGCCATTTCTTCGTTAGAGATTAGAGTCTCATGCATTTTCTCACAAAAAAACGATCCAATTATCTTCGTATTATCGCTTATCGCGCTCGCAATATCTTTTATAGCCGTAGCAGGAGATTTTTTTACGAAAATATTACCTTTCATGTCGCTTTCAATCGCCTTTAAAATTATTTCCGTTGCGTCGTCAATAGTAAGAATAAAGCGAGTCATTTCTGGGTTAGTTATTGTAAGAGGCATGTTTTGAGACTTTTGATGTAAAAATAAAGGGACTACGCTTCCTCGGCTTGAGAATACATTTCCGTATCTTGCACAGTTGAAGCCAGCGTTTGTAGTTATGACTTCTTGTAACGCTTTTGTCATTCCATAAGCGTTGACAGGCTCAACGCCTTTATCAGAGCCTATACTTATTAATTTTTTAATTCCCAATTCTCGGGCAACGTTGACTACGTTTTCCGTACCAATAACATTTGTTTTGATGGCCTCCATTGGGTGTTCCTCGCAAACCTCTATTCTTTTCATGGCAGCAGCATGTATTATAGCGTCCATGCCCATAAAAGCTTTTTTTACAGAGGAATAATCCCTGACATCACCGATAATAAATTTTACGTTCGGATAGTCTGCCTTTAATTGAGATTGCTTAAGCTCATCTCTGGAAAAAACAACAAGCTCATTTGTCGGACTGAGTTTTTTTAATAATGCCTTCCCAATGGTTCCTGTCCCTCCTGTTATTAATATTTTCATAATATCTTTATTTAAAAGTATTTTTTAAAAAATTAATTACTCTGTTTGAAAAACCACTATCTTTAATATATGGAGATATTCAATTTTTATCTGCAACAGCCATAACTTTTGTTGCCTCTAGAATTTTATTTGGATTCTCTGTGCCACTTAGAATATTGGACTTGCACCAAATTGTCTCAGGTCTTTCGGTGCTATTTCTCACCGTTACGGTCGGTACATTAAACAGAGAGGCTTCTTCTTGAACAGTGCCACTATCGGTTAAAATCATATATGCATTTTGTTCCAACATAACAAAATTAAAAAAATCAAACGAACTAAGAATCTTTACATTTTTGTCAAAAACAAGATTGCTATCTTGTATCTTTGAATTTGTGCGCGGGTGCATACCTCAAATTACGGGCATATGATAGTGGCTGGAAACCAAATTGATTCCTTCAACTATGTTTTTTAATATTAAATTATTTTCTGTATTTTCATTGCGATGTATTGTGACCAGGAAGTATTCTTGAGGTTTAAGATTTAGTTCTTTTAAGATCTTACTTTTTTTTATTTTGCCACTGTATTCGCTTAAAACATCAACAATTGGATTGCCAGATACAAAAATTTTTTTTTCGTCAACCCCTTCCCTTATTAAATTTTCTTTTGAATTTTCAGTATAAGGCAAAAGAAAATCACTTATATGGTCAATTTGAATCCGATTTCTTTCTTCCGGCATTTTCATATCAAAACTTCTGTTGCCTGATTCCAAATGAACTATGGGTATTTCGTATTTTTTTGCTACAAACGCCGATAATGCGCTATTAGTGTCGCCTAAAACAAGAAAAAAATCAGGACGATATTCTTTAATAAGTTTTTCTATATTGAAATTTAAGTTTTCAATTCATTTTTTTAAATCAGTGTTCGGGCATTTATCAATAAAATGATCAATTTTAACTCCCAATTCTTCAATAAAAATAGTTGATAAACTTTCGTGAAAGTTTTGGTTTGTATAAATGGTAAAATTGTCTATTCCGTAATTTTCAAAGGCTTTTAGCAGAACACTTAATCTTATAATTTCTGGCCTTGTACCCATGACAGTCATTATCTTCATATATGCTTGCGTTATTAGTGTTTTGTAAATTTTAGCAAATTTAGCTACTAAAATCAATCTAAGCAGGATTTTGTTATTTTTTAAAATTATGCAAAAAACAACATCGATTAATCGTATCTTTAGATTTGCTCGTATGGAATACCAAAAACATCTAAATATTTAGAAGTCGAGTTATAGGATTCAAAAATTTTTTCATTAGATTTTATTCATTCATACGAGTTATTTTTGATTATATTTATTTCGTCTCGGTGACTCAAAGTTCACAGAATAGTTTCTGCTAATTTTAATGAATCAACGGGATTTATTAACAAGCCGGTTTCTTTGTTAATAATCAATTCCTTAATTGTAGGCATATCTGAGGCTATGATAAGTTTTTTCGCTAACATCGCTTCGATTATTGCGATACCCATTCCTTCTGATTTCGAAGGCAAAACAAAAATATCGATTTGTTTTAGTCAAACAGATATGTCAACCACATTGCCGACAAATAAAACGTTCTTTAAATTATTTTGGGAAACGAACGTATGTAATATGTTTTTCTCAGGGCCGTCGCCGACAATAATATATTGAGGTAATGCAACCCCCTGACTGCTTAATAATTTTAATGCTTCAAGCACAAGAATATGGCCTTTAATCTTGTCCAATCTAGCAATTGTCCCTAAAACCAGAGGAGCATTAAGATTTTCTTTTTTACAAGATTCAAACTTTTTATAATCTATGCCATTATAAATAAGTTTAATTTTATTTTCCGGAACTTTAAAGTAATCTACTAGAAATTTTTTAACTGTACAAGATACTGCAACGACATTGTTCATACGCTTTAGGGCAATAGTTTTAAAATAAGTTAACAGGAAATTTATTTTAATAATATCGTGTTGTATAGATACTAATTTAAACTCTTCATTATGCTTAAGTAGCGAGGCCAATATGTCTGATAGCCACATATTGCTACAAACAACCTGAGGAGAAAAATTTTTTACTTCTTTTTTCAATCTGAATATTAAAACCGGTAAAAAAAGTAAAATCAAGATATAAGAAAAGAATTTAAACTTACGTATTTTTTGAACATTAAGGTTAAGTGGCATTAAGCATTTGCAAAATTCAGCATCGTAAAGAGGTCCTTTGCCCAACAAAGACACTACTTTAACATTTATCGGCACAGAGGCTCTTTTTTTAAAAGATAAAACCAGCTGAGAAATATTTTTTTCTACTCCACCGTTATCAAAAGTGTGAGATAAAAACAAAATGTTCATTATTGCTATTTTATTTTCAGAAAACTAAATCTTCTTCTCCCCTCTTCTCAATTCTGTATTTGTACTCAGGGTTAATCGATTTAATTAATTCTGGTATTTTAATTTTATCGTCTTTGAGATGATAAGCCGAGCATACAATTACAGGGGAAAAACGCCTAATAGTTTTCGCTGCCCCCATTATTATATTTCTTTCATACCCCTCAGTATCCATTTTAATGAAATCAACCTTTTCAATTTTATGCTCTTCTACAAAACTATCTATAGTTACCATTTGCACTTCCTCAGAATTTAAAAATTTATTTATTTTATTTTTCGCCATACCACTATTTTCTATTGCATCCCCACCATACATAGGGTTTCTATTTCCTACCAGTAGTTTAATTTTTTTGTTCTCTTCTCCCAAGGCGCAATTAAAAATTTTAATTTTTTTAACATTCTCTGTATTTTTTCATAAAATTTCAAATACATATTTAGATGGCTCAAAGCTATATATGTTGCTATTGGGACTAAGATTGTTAGCATATAAAGAAAATTCTCCTATCTGTGAGCCAGCGTCAATAATAGTAAAATCATCTTTTATAAATTCTTTAATACAATATTGGTCTCTTATTACCACCTCAGACATTAAAATTATCAAAGACATAAAGGAGGCGAACTTTTCGTGAGGCTCCATTTCTCCGCCAGGTTTATAATAAAAAGGCCTTCCAAATAAAAGAACCAGATCGTCTTTTTTTGTATTGAAAAAGTAATTTAAAACAGTTTTCGTGTAATAATTAGTCAGCGCACGATTTTTTAGCTTTAAAAATTTTAAAATAATAAAAAGCATGCCAAAGAGCATATTTTTGCCATTAGCTATCAAAATTTTTACTACTAAAAATTTTCAGCCCAAAGATGGGTTTATTTTATTTTTAAATCAAAAACTATCTTCGTACCTAGATACTAATTTTAAAATATCTAAATATTCATTGCTATCCATCTTTTAATTTTTTATTATTTTTATTATATAGCAAAAGGCATCGGTTAGTTCCTGTTTGTAGGGAACCATAACTTCCCTTATTTTTATTTTATCATATTTTGAAATATAATAAAAATGCAAACAAAATGTTAACAAGTAGGATATCAATGAGGCACTGGGCGCAACAATTAAGCCAAATCTTGGGATAAATATTATATTTATTAATATGTTCAACATCAACCCTGGCAATCATATTCAGACGGTAATCCAAGGAAACCCTTTAGACGCCAAATACAAAGACATAATTATTGTAAGTGCTCAAAAGAAAGAGGCCGGGATTAAAATATAGAGTGATGGCAATGATTCATAAAACTTTACCCCAAATAAAGTGTTTATTACTGGTCTAGCAAAAACATAAGAAACAATCGCAGCTAAAAATGTAGATAAAGAGACTAGTCTTGCTGCTTTCAGCATAGTTCTTAATCCGATGTCAAGATTGCCAATTATTTGCGGGAACAAAACTACGGCGACAGCGTTAGCGATAAGCAATAGAGTATCTGAAAAATTTACTGCTACCGAATATAGACCTACATCTTTCACTTCCAAGAAATAATTAACCAAATAAATATCACTACGTAATATTAGGTATGTCATAACAGAAGCCAGATAGGCTCTAAAACCAAAAACAAACTCTTGTTTTAATAAACATAGGTCAAAATGTCATTTGAGACCAAATTGTTTTAACAGAACAAAAAAATATATAATACATGGGGCTATTAACGATAGTGATGTTAAAATTCCAACGTAATAAATGTTCAAATCGAAAAATATTTTACCTATAATCACTCCCGCCACAATAAGCGAATAAGATATTATTTGGCCAACATTAAATGTTTTAAAATCTTTTTTACCGGTTAGTATCCCTTGAAAGAAAGATTCCATTAATACGAAGGGGGTAATAGCGACAATCATTAAGATATAAGATCTTTCCAGCGTACCAAAGAAAATTTTTGAATTTGTGTTTAGAATTAAAATAAATATAATTACAAAAAACACACTCAACGCTAATCCTAACCAAAAAGAATTATAAAATATATTCCTCTCGTCTTGTTTTTCCTTAGAGACTAAAAAAATATTAGCATTAGTAATACCTAAATTTCCCAAATTTACTATTAAAATAGGAAGAGTTGCTATTAAAGCAAAAATACCCTTCCCTGCGGGTCCGAAATAGCGACTCACTAGTATTGCGGAAATTAGCATTAGAACAATTCTAATTATCTTACTTATCATAACCGCGCTAATGTTAGTCCAAAGTTTTTTCATAATTTAATTTTATTCTATAAACAAATGATAACATATTTTAAATATTTTTACAAACAAATGCAATTTCATTGATTTCGAGAAATTATTTTTACTATTGATTTTTAACTTAAAATTTGTTAATATTACATTACAAATAAACACGGGGTGTAGTATAGTGGTAGTATATATGCTTTGGGAGCATGTGGTCCCAGTTCGATTCTGGGCACCCCGACAAAAATTTTAGGCTGGTGGAAATTTCCACCAGCCGTTTTGTTGTTTGCCCGACTCTGTTAAAAAAGAAGCGCAGTTTTTATAAATTCACTTTGGTGTTTTGAGAGCGGTATTACGTCTGGACCCAGTATTAAAGAATGATCTAAAAATGAAGATTTTAGGTCTTCGTCTATTTTTCCAACTCCCGATAGACAGCCGGATATCCGCCCATCTTTTATTATAAAATTGCTTGAGGGTAGAGATAGTGCTTTGCCAGTTATAAGACATTCTACCTCCTGTCTCGAGATGTCTATTCCGTCCATGTTGAGGACGAAGCATACATCGTCGATTGTTACAATTTTACCTCTGTAGATGTCAACTGTCGCGTGGCCTCTTTTAACAAATCTTTTCATAACTTTTTCCTCCTGAAAAAAAATTTAAGAACTGGCTATATCTTACCATATAATCAACCAAATTTCAAGACTAACCTAGCTATTAATAATTCACCTCATCATATCGATGTAGAATTTCTCAAAACTATTCAGCAATATCTTTTGATTTTCCTTCGTCATTTTCTTAACCACATAGTCTCCAGCCTTAAATTTATATTTTGATTCTAAAATATCAGTTGGCCTTATGCCAATCCTGAACCTAAAAAAAGACTGAGTTTTAAGATTTTGTATTATTGAGTTTACCCCTCTATGCCCTGCTGCTGAATGGCTAAAGCCCAACTTTGATTTGCCAATTAGCATATCTGACTCATCATGAACTACCATAAGACCCTTCGTATCAATTTTATAGTAGCTTATGGCCTTTGACACTGAATTCCCCGATTCATTCATGAAAGTTAAAGGCAAAACAAAGATAACATCTTTATGTCCGATCTTAGCTTCCAAAACCTTAGCTAATATTTTTTTATCATTTTTTCATTTACATGTCTTATCAATTTTTTGGTCTTCAATTAATTTTTCTACTAATCATTCTAGAAAAGTACGCCCAATATTATGTGGTGTTTGCTCATATGCTTTGCCTGGATTATTTAATCCAACAATAATTTTTTTCAAATTAGTATTATCCATATTAATAAATAAAATTATATATATAATTATGAATTTCTGAATAATCTTCTAACCCAATTTTTGGCATTAAAAAGTATCCATAAACATCCGACGAAGTTGAAACAAGCAATTGCTCTGGCTTAGAATAGCTTATAGTAGAAAATTTAATATTTTTACCATCCAAATTTTTAGCTAAAGGTAAGAACTTAAAACCATCGTTCACATTAAAGTCGGTATATAGATATCCGCCTCAACTACTGTAAATCTTATACAGCATTACCGGATTTGTAAAAGCATTTAGCTTCTTTAATTTTTGAAATACAGCCATTAATAAATCATGCTGATGGCTTATTCTCGAAAAATCACCAGTCGCCGCATATCTTGATCTTACAAACTTTGCTGCTTTTTTCCCGTCCAAATAATTCCAGCCGGCCTCTAAATGAAACCTCTCGTTCGGATTATCAGGATTAGCTAGCAAAGGGTCATACAATGTCTTTTCCAGATATACATTAACCCCTCCGATTGCATCAATAAAATATCTAAAACCATCTAGATCAACAATTACAATATTATCAATTTTTAAATTAGTAATTTGTTCAACCTTTTCACGAATTAACTCCGTATTCTTAATTTTCAAATTAGGATTATCAACTGTTAATAAATTATTAATTTTAGTAAAACTTTTACTTCCCCTGATACTCACCAACAAATCTCTTGGTATTGATATCGCTTTTACTGACCCCTTTTCCAAATTTACATTGGCAACCATCATAACATCTGTCAAAAGTGGCCCATTGCTATCAAACCCAGCAATACCCAAAACTAATACATTCTTATCCTTGGCATTACGCACAGCATTATTAACAGTCTTTAATTTAAATATCTCCACCTCCTTAACTTGTTTGGAAAGAAATGCCGAAAAAGCCATTATCAAAGATAGCATAAATACTATAAATATATTTTCGACAAATCCTCTATTTAATTTCATTTTTATTATTTAATAACATCTAAATTAATAGTTGTTTTATCTATTACGCTTCCGTCTTTGGCAGAATATTGAAAAGCGCTTAATTCAATATTCTTCAAATCAGCATATTTGCTCAAATCAATTATTGCTTCAAACGGACCGAACAAACCAATATCAATTGGATTAGCCATTACGGTTTTTGAATAAATGACTTTCTTATCTTTTTTATCTTTAATTTCAATTTGTAATGTATTTTCAAAAACCCTTGCCACCCCTTCTACTTTTATCATATTGCGTACAATTGCTTTATCTTCTGGCACCAAAATTACAATATTTGGAGATTTTTTAATTCTTATTCAGTCAACATTTAAATTACCATTTTCTTCTTTCATTTTTGCAGTAACATCAAAACCAATATTAAAATCACTGAATAAGCACGGATGGTTTCTAATATCAAACATTTTTGTTTTGTTATTTAATTTCAAAGCGATTTCTTGGTCTTGGTCCTGAATAATAACAATTCGATTTTCAGCATCAATATTTGTAATCTGCCCATTAACTCGATTGTTTTTTATTGACATAATAATAAAAATCGCAACAACGAACACGATAATAATAGTTAAAAATATCCATTTTTTCTTCATAGTTTTTATTTTATTTTTACATATATAGTATACCAAAAAAACTCCTTGATTTCAAATACTAAATATGATAATATAAATACAAAGCTCCCTGTAGCTCAATGGATAGAGTAGTAGCCTTCTAAGCTATTGATGGAGGTTCGATTCCTCCCAGGGAGACAATTAAAAGCCAGCCTAACGGCTGGCCTTTACTATATCTCAAGTACAATTGGAATTATCATTGGCCTTCTCTCCGTTTTTTGGAACAAGAACAAACCGATTTCATCCCTTAATATATTTCTAATATACGACTCATTTACATCATCGGTCGAAGATTTTTGAATAATCTTTTGAACAATTTGATTAACTTTTTCTTTTGTATTTCTTACCAATTCATTAGAATCCTTCATAAAGATAAAGCCTCTTGATATAATTTCTAAAACCTTAATATCTTTATGCTTACGATCGATTATCAAATTGATAATAAACATGCCGTCTTGGGACAACGCTTGGCGATCACGTAAAACAATCTCGCCAACATCTCCTACTCCCAACCCGTCTACCATAACATAGTTAGCTGGCACGAACTTGGGTGTAATTACCACTTTTCCTCTTACCATCTCGACTACCTGGCCATTTCCAGCTAAAATACAATCTTCTTTTTTAAGCTTTAGTACATCCTGAGCAAGATCATTAAGCAGTTTCTGCATGTAGTAGAATCCATGGACTGGCATTATATGTTTTGGCTTAATAAGATTAAGTATCATCTTAATATCTTCCTTATGAGCATGACCGGAAGCATGAATGTCTAACATCTTGTAATGATATATATTAGCTCCTTGACGAGTTAAACTATCTTTTAAGCATTGTACTGCCATTTCATTTCCCGGAATAACTGATGAAGAAAATATCATTGTATCCCCCGGTTGTATTCTAATATTCTTATTCTCCTTATTAATTATTTTCATTAATCCAGCATTGTCTTCTCCTTGAGCACCGGTCGTTAAAATTACCAATTCTTCGGGCTTATACCTATGCATGTCTTTAACATCAATGACCGTCTTTAACTCTGTCTTAACATATCCAAGCTTTTTAGCAATTGCTAGGTTAGTTTTCATTGAGTACCCATTGATAACTATTTTCTTATTAAACTTTTCAGCTAAAACAATTGCCTGTTGCAATCTGCTAATTAAAGATGCAAAAGTTGCTAATATTATTCTACCCTTAGCACGCATAAAGATAATTTCAAGATTTTGAAATATTTCTTGCTCCGAAATGGAATGCCCTTCTTGCTCTATACCAGTGCTATCTGGCATCAGTAAATCGACTCCCATTGACGATAATTTAACTATTCTAGTTAAGTCAGCGGGCTTATCAAATATTGGATTAAAATCGATCTTGTAATCTCCAGTATACATAATATTTCCTTGTTTTGTTTCAATTAAAAACCCAACTGAATCAGGCACATTATGATTTACATGAAAAACATTAATAATAAAATTACTAAATTCAATTCTATTGTTTTTCTCCGAATCAACCAATCGAATGTCCAACTTCTTCATGCCAGTGAACTCTTCTTGTCTTTTGTTGATTATTTCCTTTGTTAAAGGCGTTGTATAAATTGGTGGATAATTTAATTTTGAAATTAAATAAGGAACAGCTCCTAAATGGTCGTAATGAGCATGTGATATAAACACCCCAAGAATTTTTAAATTCTTGTTGTTATTGAAATATTCAATACTTGGAATAATAAGGTCTACTCCAGGCATATTTTCTTCTGGAAAACGTAGCCCCATATCAACGATTATACATTCGTTTTTATATTCCATAACGAACATATTTCTACCAAACTCACCCAAGCCACCTAAGGCCATAATCTTAACTGGATTATTATCTCCACTTATTCTTTCTTTCGCCTTGTTTATAGACATAGGTCTTTTCCCTGCAGGGTGCTGATTGCTGTAACGTCTTGGTACAATTTTCCTAACCGGCGCTTTGGCCGCATCTACTTTCTCTTCATTCATGATATTTTATTTATATATATATTAATTTGTGCCGAGAGCGAGATTTGAACTCGCAAGCCGTAAAGCACAGCGTTCTGAACACTGCGTGTTTACCAATTTCACCACCTCGGCATTAGCGATTAATTGTTTTAATTAAAATCTTTGACCCTTTCAATTAAAGAGTTAGATATACAACCAAGTGTATAAATTGTATATCTATTAAGCTATTTAATAGTTCTTTTTTGCTCAATGTATCATTTATCTACATTTGTAAATGACGATGAAAAAGAATTATATATTTGATAGTCTTCTATCTTAATTCTTTTGTTATGAGCATTAATATAATGAGGGTTATTTAAGAATATTGCTGGTCGATCTTTGTTTAACAATTCTTGAAATTCTAATAAGTTTTTTTCAATTTGCTTTCTATCTGTTGTTGTATGATTGATTTCTAGTATTGAATCTACACCTTGATTTTTGTAAACAGAAAGATTGAGTCCTAATCCACTTGTCTGACTTGAATGCCAGAAATAGTACAAATCAGGAGTAATAGTATATGTTTCTCCAAAAATTAAAGCATCGTAGTTTCGAGTTTTTAGATAATCTTTATACAATTCATGTAGTGGTACTATTTGCAAATGAATCTTAACCCCTAAACTTTCTCAATCCTTTTTAACCATATCAGCTAAATGAATAAGCTCATTGTTCGAAGGCAACAGTAAAGAGAATTCTAAATCTGTTTTATTTTTTCCACTTCATTTTTCCATAACACCATTTCCGTCCCTGTCTTCAAAGCCTAATGCTTTTAACTTTGCTTTTGCCTTTTCTAAATTAAAAATATTAGCATTTAAATCCTCATGATATCCAATGAATTTGCTTGAAATTGGAGCATTTAATAACTCAGCATCTTTAAAGAAAATCATATCAACGATCTTTTGCTTATCAATTGCCATATCCAAAGCCTCATTAATTTTTGGATTTGATAATAACGAATTCTTTTGATTTAAGAATATAGCATAATATCTTGGTAAAACAGTATGATTAATTTTAATTCGGCTTTTATTGCGAACTAAATCTTTTTGATAAGGAGTTAACTCTTTTATTATATCAATGTTTCCTTTTACAAAGGCAACAAAAGTGCTCTCAATACTATCAAAAATCTGAACATTTATTTTCTCAATAAAAACTTCTTTAAAATATTTTTTATTTCTTTTTAAACTCAAATTAACAATTTTTCCATTCCTGTTTTTTTGAACTTTTGAAATAACATATGGTCCTGATCCAACTGGCTTGTTATTTAATTCGTGAACTGCAAAAAAATCAACATCAACATTTTCTCACAAATGTTTTGGCATTATTTTAAATCCTAAATAGTTATAGAAGTTTGTTTGGTTTACAGGCACAGTAATTTTTACCATTAATTCTCCTAATTTTTCAATTTTAACATCTTTGAATAAGCTCAATAATGGACTTTTATATTCCGGATTCTTCATCGCTGAAACTGTAAAAATAACATCATCGGCTGTTAATTTCTTGCCATCATGAAAATAAACATCATCTCTTATATATATTTCATATACAGTTCTTTGAGGATTAATAATAATCTCTTCAGCCAAATTATTTTCAAAACCACCCTTCCCGTCTTCTTCAATTAAACCGCTATAAATCATATTAATAAGCTCTTGTTCAATGTCATTATTCTGGCTAATAACTGGATTAATTGTTTTCGGCGCCTCTCATGTACCATAATTTAAAGTACCGCCAATTGCTGGCTTTAATACGGTAATTTTATTAACAAGAGATTGAGCTATTTTAACTAAACTAAAAACAACTAAGATCGCAAATCCAAAACTCAAAACCTTCTCTTTTACAGAAAATTTATTTCACAAGCGATTGATTTTCTTTAATATATTCATAACTAAACTTAATTTTAACTTACTTTACAACAAACATTAAAATTGAAGATAAGATAAATAATGCCATTAATATTATAGTAAAAGTATGTAAATACTTTTCCAACCCTCTTTTTTTCATATAGTCTGTTGACGTACCGCCCAAAAAACCAGAAAGCCCTCCACCTTTTTGTTGAATCATAATTAAAATGATCAAAGCAAAAGCAGTAACTATTTGAACAATTGAAACTATTTGATGTTGCATGTTTTTAATTTATATTGTTATTAATTTGAATTTAATCCAATCACTAAATTAACCAAAAAACCAATGACTCCAATAATAAACGTAACTTTAAACAATGTGAAATTATTATTAATTACAATTGCTTGAGTATAGTTGTTGGCCACCATAACAATTCCCATATTTACTACAATATTTAATATCCCTAAAGTTAAAATAACAAAAGGTTTAAGTACGATATCGAGAATTGGTTTTACTATTACCATTAATCCGGACAGAACAACTAAAAAGGTAAATAGCGTCTTAATATTTGATGTCACTACTATTTCAGGAAAAATCCTTTGGCAGACATAAACGCCAACTCAATTAATTAATAGTAATGCTATAAATTTTTTGATTAAATTAAACATAATTTGTATTTTTAGTATTTTAGCAAATTTTTAGCTAAAAGTCAAAGGTAGTCAACTCCTATTGTTTTTATTTTTCTATTATGATATATTTTAATTAACAAACCAATAACATTAAAATATGTTTAATTCAGCTTTAAATTTTGACAAATATATTGCAAAAACAATTAAGCAGAATCTACCTTCTATTGTCGGTATTTTTGCATTAAAACCAATAGAAAAACCAATATCAGATATTACGGTAATAAAAATAAAAAACGAATATTTTGAAAAAATTGGAAATTCATCGGGATTTATTGTTGACCGCTCCGGCCTCGTTGCCACTAATTATCATCCAATATCCAATAGAAAGCTTGTATACAAGATATTTTGAAACGAAGTATTTTATGACTGTGCCCTATTTCACTATGATGATGTTAATGATATCGCTATTCTTAAGCTCCAGACAACAAATAAAAAGCCATTACCAACTTTAAAACTAGGTGATGCCACAAAAATATCTCTTGGCGAAACTGTTGTTGCTATCGGCAATGTCTTAGATGAATTCCAAAAAACAGTCTCTAAAGGTATTATCTCGGGTCTTTCCAGATATGTTAAAACTGATAGCAGTTACAAAGGCACATTAGAATACAAAGGACTTATTCAAACAGACGCTGCTATCAATCCTGGCAACTCTGGTGGCCCGTTAATTAACCTCAAAGGCGAAGTTATTGGTATTACTACCCTTGCTGTTAGCGGTGTTGAAAATATCGGTCTTGCAATTCCAATCAATCCAATAAAAAAAATCATCCGAGATTTAAAATCATTTGGCGCTGTTAAGCATGTTTCGTTAGGCGTAAGGTACATTATTGTAGATGAAACAGCTAAAAGAACATATAATCTCCCTGTTGATTTTGGCGCCTTCATTATTTATGGTTCCAGTCAATCAGGCGTGATGGAAGGAAGTCTTGCTCAAAAATATGGTATCAAAGAAGGAGACATAATTCTTGAAATTAACAACAACCGCATTGATCATAAGCATCCAATCAATGAATTTCTAAAAGATATCTGTCTTGGCGATTCAATAAAATTAAAAATACTAAGAGATCAAAAAGAAATAGCTGTGAAAGTTAATTTTAACTAACTAAAAACCAGCCCATAAGGCTGGTTTTTCTTGAGCGGGTGAGCAGAATCGAACTGCCGTCTTCTCCATGGCAAGGAGATATAATAGCCACTATACGACACCCGCATCATTACTTTATTAGTATATCATTTTTTTCATAATAGTCAATAATATATATTTTGATTGACAAAAATGAATAAATTTGAAACAATATTATATATTAATATTAATTTTTAAAATATGCTTAATCCAGAAGAAATAAAACAATACAAAGAACAATTAGAAACTGAAAAACAAAAAATTCAAAATGAATTATCTGCCTTTGGTGTTCCTAAGGGCGATAATCCTAATGATTTTGACTCATATATCCCTTCTATTGGCCTTTCAGAAGAAGACAATGCCCTTGAAGTTAGCGAATATCTTAATAAACTTTCAACCGAAGCACTTCTCGAAAGTAGATTAAAAGAAATTAACGAAGCGTTGCATAAAATGAAAGTGAAAACATTTGGTATCTGTGAAAAATGTAAAAAAGATATAGAAATAAAAAAACTAGATGTTAACCCAGCAGCTGATTTCTGTATTGATTGCGGTAAACACCTAGCTTAATTTATTTTTTATCTTTCTTGGGATCTTCAAATATATTACCAGTTTTTAAATCTTGCCAGTCTTTGATATCGAACTTGCCAGTTTTTATATCCAGCCTTGCCTTAGATAGTCAGATGGCAGTTGAAACGGGACTAAAAATCATAGAGGCAAGAATAGAAAAACCGAAATCAACACTTTTTAAGAAAAGCAGATTTTTTACATCGTCAAATCAATTTGGCGGTTTTTCTCCTTTCTTTTCTTCTTCTAGCCTTGTCGTCATTAATTTGCTCATGTCAACGCTTGGTAATTCGCTGGCTGATTCTTTTTCTTCAGGTGTTTCAACTTTTTCCTTAGCACTAATTCTTTCTTTTTCTTTTGTCAGAAATTCTGAAAAAAGAGCGATCGTTGGCGTATTACCCGAGTCATCATCTGTTGTAAGAAAATCATTAATTTCTTCCAAAACATTTTCTCCATCTTCGGGTTTCATGAACGGAGAGCTTTTTTCATTTTTCAAATATCTATTGAAGAATTTCTTTATTTGCGGATATTCTTTATCAACAATATCTTCTTCAATATCTATCTCCTTCTCTTCTTTTCCTTCAACTTCTCTTTCAACTTCCTCCTCTTCGATTTCATAATTCTCCTTTTTTAAAATAAAATCCTCGATCTCTTTTTTAAGATTTTCTTTTGCATCCGGATTACTATCAAAAAAATTAGATAAATTTATTTGGCCTTCAAATTTTTCGTTTATTTTAAATGCTTCGCGAATATATTTTTCTAAAAAGGCTTCTTTTTTATCTTCGTTTTTACGCGCATCTTTTGCCGCATCCAAAAACGCATTAATGTTTTCTTTTAAATCTCTGCCTTTTTCGTCCTTCGCCAAATCGCTCAACATTTTTTCAGTTTCTAATGATTGGTCGTCTCCAATAGAAAGGATGTAATAATTTTTAACAGCTTGGTTTTGTAGCAATATGTTTGTTATTGCTTTCCTCACCTTTTCATCCTTTATTCGATTAACGCCTTCGAAAGGATCTTTAAAATTTGTACGCAAATCATTAATAATAGCCTGATTGTCATTTGTTCTCTCGGCATCTTTTAACTTTCTCTCAATCATTTTAATATTTCCCCCAACCTCTTTTACAACTTCTTTTGTTTCTTCTAGCGCTTTTTCCCTTTCTGGCCCAAGAGCTTCTTTCCCAAAACTTTCCAATGCTTTTAATAAGGCTTCTGGAGTTTCACTTTTTCATATAGCCGCACGCATCTTGGCGGTAAAAGAAAGGCAGTTTTTGCCTAACCTAGGCTTGTTTGGTCCTTTTGTCTCTGGGTCTTTCCTATCATCTTCTTTAACTGTGGGATTTTCTTGATTTTGATCCACATCTCCCTCTTCTTTTTTTGTTGTGACTTTTGGTTGTTCCCCCATATTTTAAGATTAATATTTAATATATTATACCATAAAAACAAAACTAAAGCAAATTACAAAAACTTAATTAGTTTTGGTTTTAATATTTTGACCAAAATTAAAGCAATTGACAAATAGGTTAAAGCATATGATATCTGGTCAATAATCCCCATACCGAAATAAACAGTAACATTGTTTTGCCTTGGAATTATACCAATGAAAGACGGCGAGACAAGAAAAGGTCCATCGCCTCCCTTTACTTTTCATGTTGGGAAATATGAAACTTTTAATAAATGTAATCTGTTAATATCTTTTGTCTCAAAAGATATTCTATTCTCAGTTAACTCCTTAACTAACACATCGTTAACCTTTGGCGAATTTTCAGTTTTCATCAACATCTCCCTTTCTTTTTTCGAAGAATAAAAAGCAATAGGAATATTTAAATCTCCATTTTTGTACCAATCGATTGATTTTTTAATTCATTTTTTCTCTCTTTTAACAACTTCATAATCGTCATAAACATCAATTAAATTGTTTTCCGGAACTTCATACACCGAGAAGCTACCTGCATTAGCAAGTCAAGTCATATTTTCTTTAGCTAAATTCTTAATGGTGTCAGTAAAAGCAACAAAATATCTCGCATTAGACAATTTCAAATGCTCAACCCCCTTTTTAAAATCAAAAGGCGGATATTCAAACCCAGCAATAGCCGAGGTTGGGCTCTGAGTAGTCTCTGTTTGGTTTATAAAATGAAATGGTCCAAATACCGACGATTCTATTAGCAACCCCTCATAAGTTGGTTTACCAGTTAAAATAGGGATATTTTCAAGAAATCTTGGGGTACCATATGAATCATATTCTGGCCTGTACTCCCACATTACTTTTCCATATGGTAATGTTTTTAAATATTCAAACAAAGGCATAGCGCTATTAATATAGGCGTCTTTATTCTCAAAACCACTGTAGTTTCAATTCATCCATAAAGGAATGAATTTAACCTGCGATGTTATCCTTGTATTCTTTCCTCAAAAGAAGCTAGGATTAATCAAAGACAAATTTCAAACAATTAATATTACAACGGCAACAACATTTAACACTTTTGAATCTTTGAAAACCTCATCAAGCAAATATCCAAGTCCAATCGCCCCAACGAGAATATATGTCATAATAAAGAAAGGCAAAAATCTCGTATTATATATCGGTGAATTATTAATTAATAAAAACAAAACAAAATTTGTAATTCCAATTATTAAAAAATTAACAATTTTCCAATTTTTAGAAATAATTGAAACAAACAAGCCGACAACAGCTGATAGTCAAAACAGAATTAAGAAATCCGGAAATATTTCTTTAATTTCAATTGTTCGGTATCAATTCATCATGCTGGTATACCCCTTGTAATACAAAAAAGGAATTGATCAGAAAGCTGATATAAAAAAAGCCATTCCAAAAGTCTTTATCATATATATTAATCTTGATTTTCAAGCTTTTTTTACAAAAATTAATATCATCGCATAAAGTGTAGCACTAATAACTGGAAAAGGATGGGCTAATGCCATAATAGCTAAAATAACAATATTAGGAATTAGATATTTGTTTTCATCCATTCCTTTTGAGAACAAGCCAATAAACAAAAAGAATAAAGCAAAAGAAAATGAATAAGAAAACTCACCCGCCAGTGTGCTAGGTATATTTGCTCCATATATACTGAAAGCTTCTAAAAACAAGAACATTATTGATCCTAGGGCTCCCAATTCGGGAATGTGCTTTTTGTAATTTAAAAACTTTAACCCCAGATAAACACAAATAGGCAAAAGCAATGTCCCTAGCAATGTTGTTATTTTAAAAGCAACATTTAATTTTAAAACAAAACTTAATAAGGCCGAAAAAACAAACATTAGTGGCGGATAGAAATACAAGAAAGGAAAGCCACCATACCAATCATGAGTCCATGTTTTAATTGTTGGAAATATATCTTTTATTTTATAAGCAATGTAATTATGTGAGCCTGTATCCCCTCCTGAAACCATTGTATCCCTTAAAATTAAATCCCAAGGGATTTGATTAAAAAGAAATATATATAATAAAGCCAAAATACATATACTTATAAATATAGGCGATTTCAATATCTTTTTTAACATATTAGTTTTTAAAATATTTTTTATTAAATCTAATTTTTAAAATTTCAATTAGCATAATAATTATATCTTTTATTTTTATTGTACTTACATTCTTTTCGTCTCCAGCTTTAACATTTAATTTGAAAATCCTCTGCTTTAGAATTTTAGCCATATATAATATTTCAATATCAATAGTAAAGTTTTTAGAAATTAAACCAGAATTTATTTTTTTAATAAACTCTTTTTTAAAACCTTTTAACCCACATTGAGTATCGTAAATATTGAATCAAAACAAAACTTGAATTATAATATTAACGCTTAAGTGCGTTATATGTCTAAAGAGTCCTTCTTTAAACTTTTTTCGATAGCCAATAACAACATCACCGGCACCATCGCTTAGCAAAGTATATATTTTGTTAATATTTTCAACTCCATATGGTAAATCTGCATCAGTAAAAATAATAAAATCTTTAGAAGCTAAATCAAAACCACTTCGCAAGGCCATACCTTTCCCAACGTTCTTTTCATGATTAATAACCTTAATATTGCCATATCCTTGAATTTTTTCTAAAGTTTTGTCATTGCTGCCGTCATTAATAACAATAATTTCACTTTCTGGAAAACTCGATATTATTTTTTCCAATGTATTGTTGATAAAATTTTCAGCATTATAAGCAGGGATAATAATAGATAGATTCATATTATTCATTTAGATTATACATATATCTTAACAGAAATTTTGTATTTAATCAATCTTTATGATATAATTTATTTAAATATTAAATACAAATTCATGGGTAATAACAAAAAAGTTTGCCTTATCATTGTTGATGGCTGAGGCATTGGTCGTAATGACCATACAAACCCAATTTTCTTATACAAAACACCATTTCTTGACCACCTCAAGCAAAATTATCCATATTACGCGCTTCAAACATCTGGAATTGCTAGCGGCTTAAAATATCTTGAGGAAGGATCAAGCGAAGTCGGCCATTTAATTTTAGGTTCCGGCAAAGTTATATACCAAGCCAAAACCCGCATTGACCAAAGCATTTCCAACGGTGAATTTCTTAAAAACAAAATACTTTTGGAGGCAATTAATCACTCGAAAAACAACAACAGTACCCTTCATCTTATTGGATTGATTGGCTCAAACGAAACCATTGCATCTAAAGAGCACCTCATTTCATTAATCTATCTTGCTAGAGCAAATGGATTCAACAATATTTGCGTCCATCTAATATCTGATGGTAAAGATGGCCCCAAAAATGAAGTTTTAGAAATTATTGAAAATCTCAACAAAGAATCAACAACCCTTGGTTCAATAAATATAGCTTCAATTACCGGACGTTTTTACGCCCTTAACGAACACAGCGAAATGTATATTGATAAATTCTTTAAATTCTTAATTTCTAACAACCAAAACCAACAAGAAATACAATACTTGACAGAATTAAAAACAAAAAGCATCAGCGATGAGTTTATTGAACCCTTTGCCATTAAAAATATATTTAAACCAATAAGTTCTAACGATAGTGTTATATTTTTCAATTTAAAACCGAACTCTTTTCCAATAGAGTATCTAGCAAATAAGCTCTTGCAAAAAGAAACAAATATATCTAATTTAAAAATTACAAGTCTAGTAGATTTAAATCAAAAAATCAACGCGTCAATTGCGTTCCCAAACGAAAAGATTGACAATTGTTTATCAATGGTATTGTCGAACAATAAAAAAAGACAAGCACATATAAGCGAATCGATTAAATCTCTTCATGTTACTTATTATTTTAATGGCTTAAATAAAACACCGTTTCCTGGGGAATATTGGTTTATTCTGCCATCCGATCCGTCGTTAAATTTTAAAGAAAATCCATATCTTGAGGCTCCAAGTATAACAGAAAGAGCTCAGCAAATAATGGACGAAGGTGTTTATGATTTTATACTTATAAACTATCCAAACGCCGATATGGCTGGCCACACTGGTGATATGGATGTTGCCAGAACAGCAATATCGATTATTGATAGCGAGCTAGAGAAGCTTATTAACTATGGGCTTCAAAAGAATTTTACTTTTATTATCACGTCTGATCACGGCAATATTGAGCGTATGAAAAATCCTCTTACTGGAGAATCAGAATTTGGCCATGACGGTAGTTTTGTGCCAGTTCACCTGATTGATAATCAATGAAAATATCCAATACCAAAAACTCATAACGAAATATTGCAAGTTGAAAGAAGCGCAATTGGCATTCTGGCAGACATTAGCCCTACTATATTAGAAATATTTAATATTCCAAAACCAATTGAAATGACTGGTCAATCAATGCTCAAAATTCTCAACTTATCCCAAAACCATGAATAAAAATATTATTGAAAAAATTAAAAATAGTCCGCACCTTCCCGGCATATATATTTTTTCAAATAAAAAAGAAATAGTTTATGTTGGCAAAGCCAATGACCTAAATCAACGTTTGAAATCATATGTTGACATTAGTATTCGTAAAAATGAATCAATTAGTAAGTATGCTAATAATTTAAAATGAATCATAACTAACAACGAAACAGAAGCTTTACTTCTCGAATCTAAATATATTAAGCGCTACCAGCCAAGAATAAACATTATTTTAAAAGACAGCAAAAATTATTTTTTTGTAAAAATCACAAAAGATATTTTTCCTAAAGTAATAATTACTCATAATGAAAAGGACAACGAAGGAATAATCATTGGTCCTTTTACATCGGGCACACACCTTAAGAATCTTTTAAAATTTTTACGCCAAATATTTCCCTATTGTACCTGCAACAGTAAACATATTAAGCCTTGTATTAATAATCAAATAAACCTCTGTCCGGGCTTTTGCTGTTTAAAAAATCATAAAGCAACAAAAGAAGAAATAAGCCAATACACACAAAACATTTCAAACCTAATAGATGTATTAACTCTCAATAATACCAAAATAATTAAAAAACTCAAAGCAAAAATACAGAAGCTTATAAAAGAGCAAAGTTTCGAACAAGCAAATTTAATAAAAAAACAAATATTATCAGTTGAAAATCTTTTCAAGCACAAAACTTCTCTTGAAATTAAATCTCGTAATTATGATGAACCACTCCTAGAAATAGCCAAGCTTTTTGAAACAAAAAAACAAATAAAAAACATAGAAATGTATGATGTTTCCAACATATCCGGAAAATTTGCAACCGCTTCTTTGGTGTTTTTTTCTAATGGTCAACCCAATAAAGCAGAATACAAGAAGTTTAAAATAAAATATACCGAATTATCACCCAACGATATATTGATGATGAAAGAAGTGTTTAAAAGAAGAATTAATAACATTCATTGAATTCATCCAGATTTAATCATCATCGATGGGGGTATTGCTCAACTCAATGCCGCCATTTCAATTTTTTCAAAAGATAAATATTTTAAAAATGTGCTTCTGGGCTCTCTTGCGAAAGGAAAGAAGCAGTTTCTAGTTTATTCAAAAGAAAGAGTAAGTTTCTTTTATCTTAAAGATCTCTCTTCCGAACTAAAAAATCTTTTGAATTCAATTCAAGATGAGTCTCATCGCTTTGCTATTAATTATCATCATAAACTTTATCTTAAACAATTAAAAAATGGCCCTTAAGGCCATTATTTAATTTGATTAAGATAATCAATAATTGGTTGGTCACCCATTAAACAATCACCATTATGATACATCAAAGGTACCCCTCAATTGTCTTTTAATTTGCACTCCTTTATCTTGGCTAAAGCCAATTCTATATTAGACTTGTCCGTCTTAGGATTGTCTATTTTTAAGCTCTTCACATTTGCCTTAATTGTTGATCGATTAGATGCTAAATATTTTTCAACAACCTCACAATGAGGACAACTGCTAGAATAAAATATCAAAACCGAATCATCTTTTTCAGCTATCACTTCAACAGTTTCTTTGGTATCAACCGTAATATTTTCCGTTGTATCGATTGAATCCATAGACATACCGACTATTAAATAAGTTCCATAGCTACCCGCTAAGAATAAAAGCATTATAAGAAATGCTCAGAGTTTTTTTCCTTTCATAAATATTTTTTAATAATATATTAACGTGCCGAAGGAGGGACTTGAACCCACAAGGTATTGCTACCACTACCACCTCAAGGTAGCGCGTCTGCCAATTCCGCCACTTCGGCTTCTTGCTTGTTTATTATAGCATTTTTTTTATCAAATTTCAATATTTTAAAAGGCCCTTCCGGGCCATTTAAATTTTTATTCTTTATCTTCGCCGACTTCTTCTATTTCTACAACATCTTCTTTTTCGGCTTGCTTAGATTCTTCCATCACTTTCTTTGTTTCTTTTCTTAATTTTGCCTTTGTCTCCTTAACCGATTTCTTACGAATGTAATAAAGCTTTGCTCTTCTTACTTTTGAGGATTTTAGAATATCAACCTTGATAATATCACTTGTGTATAGAGGAAGAATTCATTCAACACCGACTGAGTCAACAATACTTCTTATAGTAAGAGATGCACCCAATTCCTTATTGTGTTTTCTTGCCAAAACCAAACCTTGAATAGTCTGTGTTTTGCTACCCTTGCTCTTCTTGTCAGGGTTTGTTTCTTTTAGTTTTAATACAATTTTTACTGTATCGCCAGCCTTAATGCTGTCTAAAACTGTTTTTGAAGTCTTTTTTATTTCTTCATTTATCGCAAAAATACTTTTTGTCATTTTATTTAATTTATTTTCAATTAAAAGTGTTATGTATTGATATTACCAAAAAAACATCAATTAGTCAACCTATTCAATTTCTTTTAAGACCTTTGCTAAATCGGCCGGTAATTTAGATTCAAAATGGTATTTTGTCTTTTTATAGGTAAAATCAATTTGAAAAGCATGCAAAAATTGTCGAGCTATATTATATTTGCTATTAATTTTCTTAGAACCATACTCATTGTCACCAATTACGAAATTAGACATTGATGCCAAATGCACTCTTATCTGATGTGTCCTTCCTGTTTCCGGATATGCTCTTAACAGAGAAACATCATCGTATTCTTTTTCAACTTCATATCTAGTCAATGCCTCCTTCCCCATTTCTTTATCAAAACTAATTTTACGACGGTTGAATTTGCTTTTAGATCTTGTAATCGGAGCATCAATTTCCCCTATTTTATTTTTCAACTTGCCGTAAACTAAAGCATAGTAAGCTTTATGTATTTGTCTTTTCTGAAACTTATCTTTTAAAATCTTAAAAGATTTTTGATTTTTAGCCACTATTATTAATCCAGAAGTATCCTTATCAAGTCGATGAACAATTCCTGGGCGCAAAGGATCTTCGCCAACATTAACAATTTCTGGATATTTATTTACCAAAGCGTTAGCTAAAGTATCTTCATCTTTTAAAGTTACTGGATGAACCAATAATCCCGCCGGCTTATCAACAATCAGAAAATCATCATTTTCAAAAACAATCTTTATCTTTATTTTTTTATTCGGCATTATCTTCACCGCTTGGTCATTTAGAATTTCATCATCTATTATTATCTTATCACCTATCTTTAATTTTACCGATGATTTTGTTTTTGCATCATTTAATGTTATATTCCCAGATTTTATATTATTATTGAAAAATTCCCTACTTTTTTCCGGGAATTTATAGGCCAATCATTTATCAAAACGTATTTTTCCAGTCTCGTTGAATATTATTTCCATGAGTTAAAATTAATATTTTCTGTGGACGATAGAGGACTCGAACCTCTGACCTCTACAATGTCAATGTAGCGCTCTAACCAACTGAGCTAATCGTCCTTGTATTTGTATTATATCATATCTCATTACTTTTTTCAACAAATCTGTGGGCGTGGAAGGACTCGAACCCTCGACCAATCGTGTATAAGACGATCGCTCTACCAACTGAGCTACACGCCCGAGATATTATTTAAAAAGATAGAAGTACTTTTAAAGCACTTCTATCTTACCATAAAAATTATTTTTCTTCAAGTAATGCATAAAATTCGTCTTTTTCTATTGTTTCCTTCTCAAGTAATACCTTTGCGATTTTTTCAAGCATTGCTTTGTTCTTCTCTAATATTTCCCTGGCCTTTTTATGAGCTGTTTTGATTAATTCGCTCATTTCTCTATCAATTTCAGCTGATAGCTCTTCTGAATAATTATGCTTTGAAGTTAGAGATTTTCCTAAGAAAACAGATTCATCCTCGGCTAAAGAAATTGGACCTAACTTGCTCATGCCAAACTTCATAATAAAAGCTCTGGCCTTTTCTGATGCAACTTTTAAATCATTCGCTGAACCCGTTGATATATCGCCAAAAATAATTTCTTCAGCGCTATAGCCTCCCATTAAAGTAGTTAATTCATCAAGTATCTCTAATCGAGTTGAAAAATTCTTATCCTCACTTGGCAATTGCAAGGTATATCCGGCCGCTCTACCTCTCGAGATTATAGAAATCTTATGTATTGGATCTGCATTTTCTAATTTTGATGCAACCAATGCATGGCCACCTTCATGGTAAGCGGTAATTTCTTTTTCTTTTGGCTTAATAACATGACTTTTTCTTTCAGGTCCTAATATTACTTTTTCAATAGATTGTAGAAGATTTTCTTCCGTTATTTCTTTTTGGTTCTTTTTAGCCGCTAGCAAAGCCCCTTCGTTTGTTAAATTTTCCAAATCTGCCCCAGAAAAACCAGGAGTTCTCTCTGCTATTTTTCTAACATTTACATCTTTATTAACTTTTTTATTCTCCAAATGTAGCTTTAATATCTCTTCTCTTTCCGATATATCTGGCAAATGTAATATTATTCTTCTATCAAATCTTCCAGGTCTCAGCAATGCGCTGTCTAATACATCGGGCCTATTAGTAGCAGCAATTACAATAACATTTGTATTATTATCAAACCCATCCATTTCAACTAATATTTGATTTAATGTTTGCTCTCTTTCGTCTTGGCCACCACCAATTCCAGAACCTCTTTCTCTGCCGATGGCATCGATTTCATCAACAAACAATATCGAAGGCGAAGCTTTTTTAGCAATAGCGAAAGCCGATCTTACTCTTGATGCACCAACGCCAACAAACATTTCAACAAATTCTGAACCTGATATGTGAAAAAAAGGAACATTACTTTCGCCAGCAATTGATCTTGCTAAACATGTTTTGCCTGTTCCGGGACTTCCCATTAATAAAACCCCTCTTGGTATCTTTGCGCCTAAATCAGTAAACTTCTTAGGGTTTTTCAAAAAATCAACAATTTCCATTAATTCTTCTTTCTCTTCTTTTAATCCCGCCACATTCTTAAATGTCATTTTGTTTTTATTTGGTAAAAATTGCTTTACTCCTGCCTGATTGAATGTAAACATTTGACCAGGGCCTTGTTTGCTATTCTTGCCGAACATATTAAGTAATGTGAATAAGAAATATAGCGGAACAATACCAATCAAAACTAGTCAGAAAATATTGTTTCAATTTATATCCTCCTTAAATACAACTTTTGTTGCCTCTAATTTTAAAGGATCAACATTATAATATTTGAAGACATCGAAAATAGATTCATTGCTATTAATTTTAGCAATATTTTTATTTCCTTCAAAATCCAAACTAACAATATTCTTTTCTTTAATTTCGATTTCTTTAATTTTTCCTGCATTGACCAACGCCACTAATTCGCTAACAGATATATCTTTGCTTTTGGATGTAAAATTCAATCCTTTTGAGCCGCCAAACATCAATGATACAGCTATCAGAATTAATGATATAACCAAAATATTTTTTAATATATTTTTCATTGTATTTTCTTAAAATTTATTAATTGCCTGTATATTTTATCAAATTAATCACCAAAATACAACAATTTAAAAAGCAGTCATTTCTGACCGCTTTTTGAATTACCTAATTATTGGAGTATCTCCATTTTGCAAGTAATTAATAGCTGAATTAATAGATTCTAAAGAAGTTGATATAATAACATTGTTTTCAAAAAAGGCATAAGCAAGAGAAGCTTCTTTCCCAGGATAATCAAAATGTCTAATAGTAGCCCCTAAAGATTCGGCGTCTTTAAATGTTTTTGTTGTGGGCGTTTTAGGCGAGAATAGCCAAATGTCCATAGTGTTTTTAATAATATTTCGATTTGTCTCTCAAGCTTTAAATTCTGTTTTAATTTGCTCAACAGTTTCTGGTTTTACCTTGAAAACTAGTCCCAAAGCAGGATGTACTTCCCCATAGAAGCTATAAACCAAATATTTTTCATCTAAATTGTTTGCTAATGAAACTGGAGCATTATCAACAAAAGCATTTAATATTTCTTGAGAAGTTAAATATTGGTTTTTAACTTTTGAAACGATAACTTTAAAACTATTAGGGGATAATAAATTATTAGCCTCTTCTTTTATTTGACTTACGATCTCTGGTGATTTGGAGATATCAATATCAACGTTGTCTAATTGGAACCCGCCCTTAAGCATCATAAATGGCGAAGGCTTTGTTGTTGTGACTGTTTCGGGGACAGTTGGTTGCATTAAGGCATCCGGAGTATTAACATTTTTTAAAGATACTTTTGGTGATAGCATCTTTGGTCTTATCACAAAAACAAAAAGTAACACAAAGGCTAATATGCTTACAACTCCAATTATCAATATTGTTTTATTCTTTTTTGGTGGCTCTCCGCCATTGATGTCTACATTTGACATTGGCGTAAATTCTTCCGGAGTTATTAAATTATTTAACCCTCCATCTAAGTTAGCACTCAAATTGTTAATTCCTGGATTTTCCATTTTAACTTCTGGGGTTTCGTTTAAAGCATTTATTTTCTCCTTGATATCGTTTAATGTATTAGGATTTTCATTTAAATTAACCTGTGCACCAAAGCTAGGAACTTCTTGTGCAGGAGCAGAAAAAGAACTGTTAACTGGCACTTCAACTGAAGGTATTTCTGGTGCTTTAGGCGTTTCAACTGGAGCTACGGGCATCTCAAAAGTTGGCATTGCTTCTGGTATTTTTGGCATTTCAACTGGAGGCATTTCAGCTGGTTTTGGTGCTTCTGGCATTGTAAAACTAGGTGTATTTTGTGTTTCAAGATTACCAAAGTTAGAAGCAGATACTGGATTTTCAACATAAGGCAAAGTTTCTCCACCTTGGTTTTTCAAATTATTTAAATCTGCATTCATTGTTCGGATATAAACATTTGAATCTTTTGGTAAAAAATTAGGATCAACTGGATTACTTTGTAAATTATTTTGGTCTTGTGGTATAGAATTGTTTTGGCTATTTAAATCATTCATATTGAAGTTATTAATTTTTTGATTAACAATACTCATATATATTATAATGTGTTTTAAATAAAAAATCAAGTCTTTGTGCAAAATTTAATTTAAAAAAATAGAGAACATAATTGTTCTCTACCATGGAGGTCACTGTGGGACTTGCACCCACGAATAACGGTTTTGCAGACCGCAGCGTTAGCTACTTCGCCAAGTGACCGATACATTTATTATATCAAATTTTGGCTATTAATCAAGTTGTTTTTCCTGAACCAACAAAAGCTTTATTCTTGGTGCCATTCTGCATTTCAAATTTTTATTTAAAAAATTCTGCATGTGATATACATCTTTTTCGATATCTTGAAAAATATATAATTCTTTTTCTTTTGGGAAAATTGATATATAAACTTTTGCAACATCCAGACGATCGTTTAGCAGAACATCAGTAACAGTAATAATAATTGAACGATCGCAAAAATCATTTTCCTCAATGTATTGAGCAATTATTTTTCCTATCTCTTCTGATCTTGATAATTGTGTTTTTTCTTTGTGTTCCATGTTAAATATAGAATTTTAATATATCATTTAATATAATTTCATCTTTAGAATCTATCATTAATCCGCATTCATTAATACTTCCTAAAGTATTTACTTTTTGTTTTTGACATTGAATACCACTAATTTTACCTTTTCCGACTTCTTTCTCTTCTCTTTCAATTACAAAATTATCGCCAACTGAAACCTTGCCTTCAAATATTTCGCCACCAACAATTTTGTATCCCTTGCTATCATTGAATATTGCCAATACCTTAATTAATCCACCGATTTTTGGCTTATCTTCTTCTTTGCTTAATATATCGTTTTCTAATTGTTCGATAATAGCATAAATTGTATCCCCATAATATACTTGAATATTATTTGCTTCAATGAAATTAGACATATCACTTTCGGTCTTAACCCGAAAATTAATAATCGCTGATTTTGTTAATTCCGCTAGCTTCGCATCTTTTTCATTTACATTTCCGATGTTGTTATCAACAATTCTAAAACTAACATTTAAATCTTTGGCCAAAGAATTCAAACTATAAATCAAAGCTTCGCATGAACCAATACAATCTGTTTTGATTATAATATTAATTGTATTTTCTAAATTTTCTCCTAGAACTTGATTTCTGCATAGTTCTATTGTCTCCCCTTCTTTGATTTTGTTGATCAGTTCTTCTGGAATATTTTCTCCAGCAACAAATTTGCTTCCTGGTTCTGGCAAATCATTAAAACCAACCACAATAGCTGGTGAAGAAAAACTCAATTCCTTCGCACTTTTTTCCATAAAATCTTTTAAGATTTTAATCTTTCCGTCAGTAGTTGTTGTAAAAATATTATCCCCATGCCTTAATGTCCCATCTTTAATTATTAGTGTTGCGGTATATCCGCATTTAGGATCTAAATGAGATTCTAAAACAAAACCACTAGCAAAAGTGTCTCGGTTTGCCTTTTCTTCAGCAATATCAGACAAAAGAATAATCATTTCTAATAAAGAATCAATATTTGTTCCATCTTTCGCTGATATTTCAATACAAGGAACATCTCCTCCTCTTCCCTCTAAATAAATATCATGCTGAGCTAATTCGTTTTTCACTTTTTCCGAATTTGCATTTGGTCTATCAATTTTGTTTATAGCAACAATAAAAGGAATATTGTTTGCCTTGATATGAGCCAAAGCCTCCTTTGTTTGTGGTTTGAATCCCTCGTCTCCAGCAATAATTAAGATTGCAATGTCGGCGATTTTAGCCCCTCTTGATCTTAAAGAAGAAAAGGCCTCATGTCCTGGGGTATCCAAAAATGTAATCTTCCTTTTTTGATCTTCAACATCAATTTCAATTTCATAAGCAGCGATATGCTGAGTAATATTACCGCTTTCTACAAGAATCGACTTATTCTGCCTAATATATGATAATAAGGTTGTTTTCCCATGGTCAATATGTCCTGTTACGACAACAATAGGCGGTCTTGGTATTAATTGATTTTCGTTAATATTTTTCATAGGAAAAAGCTTAATAGGTTTTAATAGCGTAATACAATTTTACACTAAATAACCTTGAAAGTCAAGGTACATTTTTTGATTAATGAAAAACCAACCCTTTCGGGTTGGTTTTATTTGTATTAGAACTTACAAGTCTGTCCTCCGGTAATCAAGTAACAAGTAAGATAAATCAATCCTTTGGCAATTAAAGCAACGACAATTCCAATAATAATGTATCCCAACTTCTTTCCATTGTCTTTAACTTTTGAAGGATCTTGTCCGCCCTGAGTTACATAGTTGATAGCAATGAACAGAATATAGATAACAGCAAGAATTAACAAAGCGTAGAATATTCAGTTAATTGCAATTCGGATAAAGTCGAATAAGTCTTGGGTTGTACCCATAACAGTTGGCAATTGTACACCTGGTTCGCTTGGAAGAGCCAATGCTGTAAATGGCAATATAAACAAAGCCAATACAAATAGAGAAATAAATTTCTTCATATATTTTTTTTAAATTTTTATTAATTTTTATCAAAAAGTACAAACATTTGTTCCGCTGGTTACTAAGAAGCAAGCAGCATAAATCAATCCTTTAGCAATTAAGGCAATGGCAATACCCATTAAAATAAACCCTAGCTTCTTCCCATTATCTTTAACCTTAGCCGGATCTTGCCCGCCAGTTGTTACATAATGCCAGCCTACCATAATTAACATAATCAAAGCAACAACTAGTAATGCGTAGAATAGCCAATTAATCAAAACCTTAACAAAAGATATAATATTAAAGTCACTACCTGGCGCATCATTCATATAGTCTATTTTAAGATAATCATCTGTTGCCAAAGCAATCATTGGCATAGCTAATATTAAAACAACTACTAATATTTTTTTTAAAAACTTCATATTGATTATATGTATTTTTATTACGACCTTTTAGAATTGAATATATTATATGTAATTTTTTTAAAAATTGCAAG
>CAZCTX010000001.1:0-9873 GCA_964502205.1 uncultured Candidatus Saccharibacteria bacterium | reverse complement strand
GTACCATTTAAGTTTGGTACCCCACCTCGTTTTCCTGTCACAATGTAATAAGTAAAACCAATAATTGCCCTAGCTAGTAAAACAACAACTATACCAACAATAACTCAAGTAATCATTTGTGTTGCTTTTTTGACTTTTCCTGAATCCCCCTGAGACGTAATCATAGATCATCCCGCTCAGATTATAACTATCAAACCCCCGTAAATACAGGCCAAGAATAAAACATTAATTATTCTTCCAATAATTCCCCAGATATCATTTTCCCCTACGGGATTAACTAGTTCTACAAATTCAGTTCCGCCTTCTTGAGCATAAACCAAGCTCGCCGAAAACCCAATGCAGATAACTAGCAAAAGTAAAATAATTTTTTTAAACATATTGTTAATTTATTTTTTAATTTTTAATTATAACCGCCAGAACTTCCGCCTCCACCGTCGCCACCACCAGGAGTTATCCCTCCTCCTTCGCCACTACCACTAGATGGTTTTTTATCGGGTAAAGATATTGTTGGCGTTACACAATTGACTCTGAACCAAGACTTTCTTAATGGATTGCCCATTTCGTCAGTTGCTTTTGGTGCTAATATGTATATGAGTGTATTAATGACGGTTCAAGCGATTAACACAATTGCCATTCCAATTAATACTCTTTTTATTATCTGTGCCCCTTGCGTCTTTTTACCAGTGATTATCAAAAACCCAGCATACATTATATAGAACAAAGCAATATATCAAATAACAACTTTTATAAAAAGGTTTAATAAGTTTTGGGCTAAAACAACTAGATGGCACAGCTTACACGTTGGTGTTCCTGCCGTCCCGCAAGGAACTAGTCCAGCTGCCAATAAATAGCTAAAAGGTATAGCAACCAAAACAAGCACTAGCCATAAAATTTTTTTAATATTCATATTAATGATTATACATTAAATTTATTAAATTTTGATTTAATCTTTGAATTGCATCTCTGTAATTTTGATCAATATTAACCTGATCCAATGTATTTCTTAACAAAACACTAACCTGTCTTGGATCAGGATGATAAAAACTTTTACTGCTCAATGCTTGTTTCGCGAAAATAGAAAGCTCAGCATCGTTATAATACTCATTAATTAAAGTTCTGTTTGCTGGCGGTAATTTAGAAAAACTAATTAAGCTATTAATATTTTCAGGGCTCATTAAGGAATACAAAGCTTCTCAAGCTATTTTTTTGTTTTTTGATTGAGACGAAACAGTAAAGCCAAAGAATTTTCCAAAATTAATATTATTATTTATATTTCTTTGAGGCATCTCAGCAATACCAAAATTTAAATTTGGGTTTTTCTTTAAAATTGCCTCTTTGTCTCCGCGATAGCCAATATAAATAGCCAATTTGTTATTAGCAAAGGCGTCTAAATCACTTCCGAAAGAGCTGTTTCAGGAATAAGACTGGTTGTTTGGTAAACTAAATTGAGAATAAAATTTCAAAGCCTCTTCTCCAGCATCAATATAATTATTATCTATCCTCACCCTCTCATTTAGCATAACTCTTTGCTCTTTATTATCAATTATTTTTCCATTTATTTGCATGATATTTAAAGCAAAAATATCACTACTGTTTTTTATTGATTCGCCTAGCCCCATTCCTATTGGCGATCTTGATATTCGGTTATAGGCATCTAATTGTCTTAAGCTTGGAATTAATTTCAAAACATCACTTCATGTTTTTGGTGGTGTTGGAATTGATAAGCTATCAAAAATATTTCGATTGTAATATAGTGCCAAACTATCAATTGAAACGGGCAACATATATAGTCCATTATTAATAACCGCCTCTTCTTCAATAATTGTCGGGTATTCTTTTTTCAAATTAGTTATATTGTAATTTTTTTGATTTAAATCAAAAGGATAAACCAATTTTTTAAATTTTCCAATTTGAGTATTATTCATTAAAAATATATCCGGGCTCTCAGAATGAATAAACGAATCTGTTAATTCTTTTTCGTAATTCTCCGCTTTTATTTCTTTGTAAACAAACTTAACTGGAGTTCTTGAAATGGCTTTTATGTTTCTTGACAACACATCAAATTGCTCACTTGTAAAATCTGCGCCTCAAACATTTAATGTTACTTGCCTATTAACGCCTGAGAACAAAGTTGAGCTAAATATAATAACCAAAGCTACGGCTGATACAATAATTCATATTTTATATTTTTGAAAAAAGTTTTTTTCCATATTTGTTTTTTATTATTTAACAAAAATTAAACCAAAATGAGTATTAGATAATTTAATACCCTCTTTCATTTTAAAACCAGAATCAGTAAGCATTTTAACTAAATCATCCTTATTGATTGGATAAAGTTTTTCATTTAAGGGTATTTTATATGTTTCTCAATCAACTAACACTAAAAAACCATTAGGCTTTAATATTCTCCTTGCCTCTTTTAGCATTGCTTCCTTGTTTTTAACCTGAAACAAAACATTAATAATAGTAACAATATCAAAATAATTTTGAAAACTATTGCCCAATGTCTTGCTCTCTAAATCACAAACCTTTGTTGTAATTAAATGTGAGACAGATTGTCTTTTAGCATTTTCCATTAAAAATCTTAATGGTTGTTCTAACAAATCAATTGCTAAAATACTTCCGCTATGATTCAATTTTTTAGCCAGCTCAATTGTAAAAATACCAGACCCTGACCCAAAATCAGCAATCGAAACACCTTCTCACATTGGTATCCTTTGTATTATGTCTCCCAAATTCATTAATGAATTCATATGAATTTATTATTTTGTTATATTATAACATAAAACAATATTTTGTACAATTAAAGTAATATAATTTCTGAAACTTCATCCCCTTCATCAAGTCTCATTATCTTAACCCCTTGAGTTGTACGGCTCAAACAAGGTATATCCTGTAATTCAGTTTGTAAAATCAATCCCTTCTTGGAAATATTAACTAAGATTTCTTCATTTGTTGCTAATTTGCTAGCAACTAATAAACCAGTCTTAGTAGTAATCTTAAAGTTCTTAATTCCTGTTCCGCCTCTCTTTTGCAATCGGTATTCTTTTATCAATGTTTTCTTTCCAAAGCCAAATTGGCTCAAAGAAACAATAGCGCCGCTTGTCTTGGCAACATTTTTGTTAATCACCATCATACCAACAACCTTATCGCCTTTTGATAATTTAATACCAGTAACACCAGAGCTAGATCTGCCCATTGATCTTACATCTTTTTCAGAAAACATTATTGATTGGCCTTGTTCAGTTACTAAGCAAACAGAATCATCGCCTGACGAAAAGTCAGCTCATTTCAATAAGTCGTCTTTTTCTAGTTTGATAGATAACAATCCATTTTTGCGTATATTTTGAAACTCTGTCAATTCGGTTTTCTTAATAACGCCATTTCTTGTCGCCATTATCAAATATTTTTTATTCTTCGCAATTTCTTTATTATAGCCCAAAACAACAGAAATGTTTTCATCCGATGAAATATCAATAAAGTTTTGAATTGCTTTACCCTTCGATTCTCTTGAAGCATCATTGATATCGTAAGCATTAGTTTGATAAACCTTACCTTTATCGGAGAAGAATAGCAAATTATCTTTTGTGCTTACATTCAATATATGTTCAAGCAAGTCATTTTCGCCAGCATTGTAAGCGGTAATTCCCTTTCCACCTCTTTGCTGGGTTCTAAACATATTTGAATTCATTCTTTTGATATATCCATTCTGTGATAAAGTTATTAAAACATTTTCATCTGGTATTAAATCAGTCTCTTCAATTTTATCTGGCATACCTTTAACAACCTTTGTTCTTCTTTCATCATTGAACTTTTCTTTTATTTCTGTAAACTCTTGTTTCATAATCTTAATGATTTTCTTCTCGTCTTTTAAAATACCTTCATACTCATTAATTGCATTTTGCTTTTCTTTTAATTCATTTAAAATCTTTATCTTTTCTAGTTTTGCAATAGCTTGTAATTTTGTTTCCAAAATAACATTTGCTTGAATTTCAGTAAATTTAAACTTCTTGCAAAGTTTTAAATTTGCATCCTCTTTGTTTTCCGATTTTTTGATAATTTCAATTATTTCATCAATATGATCTAAAGCAGTCTTCAAACCCTCTAATATATGCAATCTTTCTTTAGCTTTACGCAACAAGAATTGTGTTCTTCGGAAGATTACCTTTTTTCTAAAACTAAGAAATTCATTCAAAATATCTTTTAAAGATAGCAATTCTGGCTGTAAACCATCTTCAATTAAGGCAATTGAATTGACATGAAAGCATTTTTCTAAATCGGTATATTTGTATAATTGATTTAAAATACTTTTTGGATTTGCTTCTTTTTTCAAATCAATAGTAATGGTTAATCCCTTTTTATCCGACTCATCTCGGATGTCTTTAATGTTAATAATCTTTTTATCTTCAATTAAGCTTGCAATTTTCTTTATTAATTCCGATTTATTAACCATATATGGTATTTCGGAAATAACAATCTGGCGATTCTTGTCGCCATCAACAATCTCAGCTGTACCGCGCATTAAAATTCTTCCCTTACCGGTGCTATAAGCTTCTTTTATTTCATTTCAACCATAGATTGTGCCACCTGTTGGAAAGTCTGGTCCTTTTACAAATTGCATTAAATCATCAGTATTACAATTTGGATTATCAGCTAGAAACATAGCTGCGTCCATACATTCTCCCAAATGATGAGGTGGAATATTAGTAGCCATACCAACAGCAATACCAGTAGTACCATTTAATAATAATTGTGGGACCTTAGTTGGCAATACCTTTGGCTCTTTTAAGCTATTATCATAGTTAGGGACTAAATCGATTGTTTCTTTTTCAATATCATTAAACATTTCATCAGCAATAGCCATCATTCTGCACTCAGTATATCTGCTTGACGCAGCCGGGTCGCCATCGACCGATCCAAAATTTCCTTGACCATTAACCAATGTATATCTTAACGAAAAAGGTTGAGCCATTCTGACTAATGTATCATAAATAGCCATATCACCATGAGGATGATATCTACCCATTGTATGGCCAACAACCAAAGCGCATTTCTTAAATTTAACACTTGGCCCAATACCCAATTCTTTCATTGAATAAAGAATTCTTCTTTGCACAGGCTTCAGTCCATCTCGGCAATCAGGTATAGCCCGAGATACAATAACGGACATTGCATAATCAAGATAGCAATCTCTTAATTCGCTACTAATGTCGCATTTAATTATTTTATCATTTTGATTATCTTCCATTATAGGTTATTTAGTTAGTTTTGTAAAATTATAAGTTGTGTTTGAGCATCTTCATCATCACTAATTCCGCTCTTCTTAATATTTAGCTTATCTAATTTTTCCGGTTCAATACCAATTTCCTTTACAAATTTTTCTAATCCATCCTTTTCTTGTTTATTTCCGTAATGCATTGGTATTATTATCTTTGGTTCTACCTGTTTGATAATACCAATAGCATCTTCGATTGGCTGATTTCGATGCTGGCTTGATATTGGAACCAATAATATATCAACACTTCCTAATTTCTCTAACAAATCATCTTTTAATCTTTTTTCACCAAAATCTCCCAAATGAACTAAACGTATACCCTCGGTATCAATTACAAAAATAGTATTTTTGCCTAAATCACTCCCATTGTTATTATCATGCATCGATGATATACCCTTAACAAAAATTCCATTAATTTCTATTTCTCCTGGTGTATTTAATACAAAAGGATCGCCCATAATCAAATCAATGTTATTATGGCCAACATGGTCATGCGTTGATAATACTATATCTGCTTTAAATCTGGATGGCTTAATTCCGACTTTTTCTTCTGAGAAAGGATCAATTGCAATAATCCTATTTTGCGTTTCAATTTTAAAAAACGAATGCCCTAATCAGTTGATTATCATAAATATAGATTTTAATATTTTTTACATTAATATTTTAGCTCATTTTTTTTAAATATTCAAGCCCTAAACACATTAATTCAAAAACCCTTGCTTAATTTAGCAAGGGTAATATGTTATTCCTTTGTTCTCGGCGTCTTGACCCAAGTCAATTCTCTGTTTTTGTAATACCCAATAGAATACTTAAAGAATGCTGAGAAGAAAGGTAATGGATACAAAACAACCATAAAGGGTATTATAAAAGATGTTTCGAAAATAAATTTGACAAGCTTCATTAATATATCCAAATTACTTTTTTTATACTCAACATATTTATTGTAATGTAATAACAAAATCAAAGAAAATATTATCATTGGCATACCAGCATAAGTAAAAACAGAAGCCAGTAACTCTTTAATTAACAAAGAGAAAGAGAATGAACTCATAACCCCCTGTATTCCGAGCATTGTTACAATTGACTTAAGCAGTCTTGTTAGAAGAATAATAACGCTCAATACTGTTAAAGAAAAGAATAAAGTCCACTCAAAAGGTCCATAAAAATTCAATTTAAAATACAAAGATCTCGCCTTTTTGCCCATTTCGCTCTTTTCTTTCTTCATTTCTTTTAAATTTTTAATAACCTCTAATTGGCCTAAAGCCCATCTATGTCTTTGTTTTAAAAACGCTTTAACATTCCCTGGCGTTTGTTCAGTTGATGCAAAAGGTAAATAATATGGCCAATTATCAGTCTGTAAATAAATAGCAATACCTAGATCCAAATCCTCAGTAATTGAGTTGTAATTAAATCCACCAACAGTAAATAATACATCTTTTTGGATAAAAAGATTTGTCCCTCCCAAAAAAGGCAATCAAGTCATAATCCAAGGCAAAAATATTTCATGAGTAAAAGATTGCCCCAAAGCAATTATCTTTGAAAAAGTTGAAATACCTCAGAAGTTTCGGCATTGAAATATGGGCATTTGAAATACTTTTTTATGAGGATAAACCAAGTTCTCTTTTGCGATTTCAATTAAACAATTTTTATCAGGATGGTCGTCAGTATCAAAAAAAGCAAAAAAATCAGTTTCATTATTAAAATGATCAAACATTTCAGTGAAAGCAAAATTCAAAGCTCTTCCCTTTGTTGATTTAATCTCATGGTCCATTAATTTGCCAGGAAAAAGTCCATTAAAATTATATGGTACATCCAAATGTCAAATTTTAACAGGTTGATTTGCTAATTTTATAATTGTTTCCTGAATTACTTCTTGGGTAGTAATTTCTTTATTGACATTATTTAATGTTTCTTTTTCGTCAGTAATAACCACAATTTCAAACCTATCCTTAGGGTAATTTAATTGAGTCAATTTAGTAATTGTTCTTTCAACAACATCAGCTTCATTTCTTGCTGGTACAATAATAGAAAACTTCGGATGATTTCTGCACTTTTGTTTTAAAATTAATTCCAATTCTTCGGTTGAAGTTTTTTTAATCTTCATCATTGCAACTTTCGTTTTAATAAAAACATAAACCATACGAATCAGAAAAAGAGCTGCCAATGAACCAAGCCATTGCACTCATAGCCAAGATGAAAAATTTAATAAATTAAAAAACCAAGGTGGCGTTAAATTAATAATTGAAAAAGATATATTTTGAAAAACGTTCATGTTTATTTATTAATTTTGTTACGATATTTTCGAATTTCTTCATGGTTCCCAGATAATAATACTTTGGGTACCCCCCAGACTTTCTTTTTGTTTTTAGCATCTGGATAAAACTTTTCTGGACGTGTATATTGTCCTGCCTCCAAAAAACCATCTTCTTTGTACGATTCTTCGCTCAAAGACTCTTGGTTTCCTAAAACATCAGGCAACAACCTTGTTAACCCCTCTACCAGAGTTAAGGCTGGTATTTCCCCGCCCGCTAGAACATATTCACCAATAGAAATCTCCTCATCTGCTATTTTATCAATGACCCTTTGATCAATCCCCTCAAATCTTCCGCAGATTAGTGTTAAGTTATCATATTTTTTCAATCTTTCCAAGTCTTTTTGTTTTAGCAACTTTCCCTTTGCCGAAAAAACAATAATATGACTTTTTGTTTTTCCTCGTTTTAAAATCTTGTTTATTGCATTATGAATAATATCAACTCGCATAATCATGCCGGCGCCACCGCCATAAGGCTTATCATCAACAGATTTATAATTATCTTTGCTATAATCTCTTAAATTAAAAACATTAATTTTAATTATTTTTTTATCAATTGCCTTTTTAATAATTGCCAACCCAAAATATGAATCAAACATATTAGGATAAATTGTCAAAATATTAAAAATTTTTGTTTTTTTCATTTTATTCATTTATTGTTATAAATTTTATAGGATTTTTATAACCATACTTTAACGGATCTTTAGGTACGTAACCAAAACATATGCCTAATTCCCCATTCTTCTGATTGCATTCTTCTTCGTCATTTGGATTTGTTAAAACTGGTTTTGTTTTGATTTCAAAATGCAAATGTCTATCTAAAAAATCATTTTCATCGCAACCATCCTTACCCAGTCTTCAGTAATTTTGACATCCATAACCACTTGCTCCGGTTTTACCCAATATTGTTCCTCCTTTTATATCTTTGCCAACAATTAAACCCTCGGAAATATTTTCCAAATGAGCATATAGACTATATATAGTAGTATCATCTATTTTATGTCCTAAAATAACCGTATTCCCAAATCCATAATCTTCTGGACCCATAACAATAATATTTTCAATTCAGCCATCATGTATTGCTTTAACATCTTCTGGCTCTTTTGTCGACATATCAACTCCTGCATGTTGTAGATATTGTCCGTTAATTTTTAAGGGACTATTAAAACTCTGCCTTATTCAATAACGATTAGAGTCTATTGGGTTATAAAACCCATCTTTTATAGTCTCATTTTTAATTGCTGTTTCAAATACAATTATTTTGTCACCGGCTTTTGCAAAGTCATATATTTCTTTTGCATTTTCGTCCGCCACTCTCAAGCAACCGCCACTATATCTGCTTGTTACCCTTTCTCCGTTAGGGAAATAAGGTATACCGTGAACAAAAAAATCTTGATGTATTTGCACAGAATAAGGCATATATACATTTACTATACCAGATTTTAATAATTTGTATTTAACTCCAACATTAAAATAGTTTGTTGGCGACTGAAATCATAATGTGCTCGGTCCTTTATGTAAAACCTTTATATTTTTTATTATCTCCCCTTTTTGTAATAAAAACAAATTCATATTTGTTAAATCGATCAAAATACTTCTTTCGTCATCCACTACATAACTTACTGGTGTTGTGTGAATTTTTTGTTTTAATTCTTGCCCGATCTTCTTTATGGTTGTTGGGGGAGTAATATTTTCAATTTCTGAAACATTTCCATTTTTTTTCACATAATCAAAAAACCATAATCATATGATTAAAATTGAAAAGACTAATAGAATTTTTAAAATTGAAACAAACTTTTTCATAACGTATATATTTTCTCAATTCTATCATATTATTGGCATAAAGAAAAGAGGCAAAATATTTTGCCTCTTCCTAACTAATTTTAGATTAAATTTTCAAATCATCTAAAGCATCAGCTACTCTATCTGTTTCCCTTGGTCCTTGGTAACCATTATTTTCTTGAGTTCCTGGGATCTTAATATTGATGCGAGCTTGATTTTTAGCTCCAACAATTTTAATAAGAGTTCTAATTGATTGAATTGTTCGTCCTTGTCTGCCAATTAAATGTCCCATATCTGATGGGTCGACATCTACTGTTAACAAGACACCTCTTTCATCAATTTGGCGATCTATTTTTACCGCATCAGGATTGCTCACAATGCTCTTTAAAATAGTTTCCAAAACAACCATATCTGTGTGTTGTTCCATGTTATTCTATTATAACTTTTTATTAATTATGATAATCCGACCAATTGGAATTATCTACTAATATATTATAATATAAAA